>NZ_WTKX01000004.1:0-233890 GCF_011378755.1 Pseudoalteromonas sp. Z1A2
CAAGGGGATTCGAACCCCTGTTACCGCCGTGAAAGGGCGGTGTCCTAGGCCTCTAGACGATGGGGACACATAAATGTGTCACTAGGACAGTTGATAAGTTTAACTCACATCATGAGCTTTAAGGTAATTGCGTTTAATACAAGTAAAGACTCGAGCTTTAATTGTGACGCTATTTTCTCGGTAAAACCGCCTTTAACTAATAAAAGTTAAGTGGCGTCCCCAAGGGGATTCGAACCCCTGTTACCGCCGTGAAAGGGCGGTGTCCTAGGCCTCTAGACGATGGGGACACAGAAAACTGCTACCCTAGGACAAAACACTAATTTTTGGTGGAGCCATGCGGGATCGAACCGCAGACCTCTTCACTGCCAGCGAAGCGCTCTCCCAGCTGAGCTATGGCCCCAACTTAATCAATACCCGCCGTGATAAACACATCGTGTATCGCTTAGTGCGGGGCGCATTCTATGCACCACCCAAAATAAAGTCAACAGTTTTTTACCTAGCTTTATTTAAATGGTTTAATTTTCAACAAACTGGCTATCAAGCGTGCTAAAAAATACAATTTGAATAAGATTCTAGCCCTACTGCTTATAATAACATCACTATATTGCAGCGAATACTTAACAACACCCTACTCCCCTATTTAATGCAACAAAATTGCATCAAAGCAAAGGTATACATTTATATGCAAATTAAACTTATCTATAAACTACCAATTAAGGCCCCGCCAATCGCCTTAATCTTTTAAAAGTTACAATTGCTTATAATAACCAAAACTTAAATGTGGGTTTGAGAGTACCCGCAGCCTTTACTTGCTTAATAACCAGCGTAACTCGTACTAAAAAATTCGATTATTGTTTGAAGAGCATTTTTAAAAGAGCACTGTTGCTTCGTAATTCTATGTATAAAACTTCAAGGCGCGTTGATCTTTGGTGGGTGAAGCGGAAGCTTTGCTCGGCTTTTACTTGGCCCACTAGGTTACAAACCTCGCGCCGCGATTTAATCGTCCCTAGATTGAACAAATTTGAATCCACAAAGGTCAACACGCCCTAGTTATATGTGATCTATTTAGTCTTAACCCGAAGCTAGTAGCGAGGAATACGTATTTACGAGATGGCTAGGTTGGCTTATAAAAATAAAGTAAGTACAAAAATAGAGTTTAGAATGCTGAAATAGCATTTATTTTGGGAAGTTTAGATTAAATTCATTTTTAAAGGACCACTCTATTCACTAAATAACTCGCCCTAATATTAATCGATCTTGCTCATAATCATAAAAACGACTCCAGTAAAAAAACAATGAGTATCGTAAAACTAAATTTAAGGTTAATAAAATACAATTCCCTACTCACTTTTAGGTGCTTAATTGAACTGCAATATCAAATTTGATGATAAAATAGACTTCAACCATATCCTATTGTTTATAAAACCTTCATTCAGCACATTTTTATCATTCAAGTGTTGACACATTTCCAACTCTATCTATAATAGCGCCCCACAACAACGCAGCAATGCAATGTTGTTTAGATGTGGGTGATTAGCTCAGTTGGGAGAGCATCGCCCTTACAAGGCGAGGGTCACTGGTTCAAGTCCAGTATCACCCACCACTTTTTAGTTAAAGTGTTCACATCTAAATTCTATATGGGTCATAAGCTCAGTTAGAAAATAGAGAGCATTACCGCTACTAACAAGTAACGGCAAAGTTCACTGGTTAAAGTCCAGTACTATTTATTTAATAGTAGCGTTTTAAATTATATGTGGGTGATTAGCTCAGTTGGGAGAGCATCGCCCTTACAAGGCGAGGGTCACTGGTTCAAGTCCAGTATCACCCACCACATATAAAACCTATTACTATATTAATAGTCGTGTTTTAAAATTGTAATATGGGTCGTTAGCTCAGTTACAAGAAAAGAGAGCATCACCGCCTTTTATAAAAGATGGCGAGGTTCACTGGTTAAAGTCCAGTACTATCTATATCGGTAGTAGCATGTAATATGGGTCGTTAGCTCAGTTGGGAGAGCATCGCCCTTACAAGGCGAGGGTCACTGGTTCAAGTCCAGTACGACCCACCATTTTTTAAATGGTGCATATTACAAAAAATCTAAATGGGTCGTTAGCTCAGTTAGAAAAAGAGAGCATAACCGCTATTTACAAGTAACGGCGAGGTTCACTGGTTAAAGTCCAGTACTATTTATTTTAATAGTAGCGTTTTAATTTATATGTGGGTGATTAGCTCAGTTGGGAGAGCATCGCCCTTACAAGGCGAGGGTCACTGGTTCAAGTCCAGTATCACCCACCACATATAAACCTATTATTATATCAATAGTCGCGTTTTAAAATTTAATATGGGTCGTTAGCTCAGTTGGGAGAGCATCGCCCTTACAAGGCGAGGGTCACTGGTTCAAGTCCAGTACGACCCACCATTCCTAGAATGGTGCATATTAAAATGTAATTTGGGTGATTAGCTCAGTTGGGAGAGCATCGCCCTTACAAGGCGAGGGTCACTGGTTCAAGTCCAGTATCACCCACCAAATTACATCAAGCGGTTAATTGATAATAAAGAATTAAATAACAGGCATACCTATTATATGTGGGTGATTAGCTCAGTTGGGAGAGCATCGCCCTTACAAGGCGAGGGTCACTGGTTCAAGTCCAGTATCACCCACCACATATAAATACCATCAGATAACTTCTCTAGTAATAACTCTTTCTTTTCATATTAAATACATTTAAGAACTTTATAAAAACTCAATATAAAAATCGTATGTAATTAACTTAGCCGTAAGAAAAAGAGCATCACTACCCTTTACAAATAATGGCGAGGGTCACTGGTATCAAGCCAAGTAATCACCCACCACATATAAATACCATTAAACAATTTCTCTAGTAATAACTTTTTCCCATATTAAATACGTTTAACTCCTCTTTTTACCTTAAATATATTTCATATTTTTATTAAAATCTAAATTTCCATATCAAAGCACTCATCAAATATAGCGTTTCCATTTTACTTATTTGGTTTTTAATTATGTTATTCGGCTCAGTACTTTCGTAGTTAGATAAACGTATTAGGCAAAGTTAAGTACCTAATAAATACAGCTATCATTTAAATTCCCTTGTAAGGAGTTAAACTGTTGATTATAGTCTGTGTTAAATACAATTACGCTTAAGCCAATGCCAACTAAGATCTATTCAAAAGCAAAAATACTTATAGTAGAGGAGCAGCCACTTGCTCAAAGCTATATGAAACAATCGTTAGAAAGGCTTGGCTTTCGGCAGTTGCGCTTTGCTGATCATGCAAACTCTGCAAAAGAGCAGTGTTTAAGTGAAGAATTTGATCTAATAGTTTGCTCATTCAACTTAAACAAACACCAAGATGGCTACCAGCTTTATGAAGAGCTACGTGTAAAGCAGCTCATAAAAAGTTCGACTGGCTTTATTTTTATCTCAGCAGAAACAAGTGGCTCACTCGTTCATAGTGTTCTTGAGCTGCAGCCAGATGACTTTTTAGTTAAGCCTTTTACAGTACAAGAGCTTAAAACACGCATTGAACGAATCTTAAAGCGTAAACACGACTTACAAACAGTGTATTCATTAATTGATGATGGTAACGATTCAAAAGCTATTAAATTTATTGATACCGCTCTGGATAAAAAAAATAATAATTACAGTCCTATCCTACTTCGCTTAAAAGGCGATGCCCTACTTCGCTTAAAGCGTGCTCAAGATGCAAAAGACTTTTTTAAGTCTGTTCTCGATATTCAAAAATTTGCTTGGGCAAAAGTAGGTTTAGTAGAGGCACTTATAGCGAATAACGAACATATTTTGGCGCAGCGAATGCTCAAGACAATGTTAGAGCGCCAAGAAACTCGTTTAGTAGCCCTTGATTTGTTGGGCAGATTAGAAATAAAGCTAAATCAGTTTGAGCTAGCACAAAGCTTTTTAAGTCAAGCAGCAGACATTGCACCGCGAAACATCACACGCCAAAAATCGTTAAGTAATGTGTCGCTAATTAATCACGACTACGAAAAAAGCTATTTAACTCAAAAAGATATAGCCTCCTTTGCAAAGCACTCAATACACGACCACCCCGATGTATATTTGAATGCAGCACGTGCCGGTATCGACTTTGCGTTAACGACTGATCAAACTGATCAAATTCAACGAATTTCTAGACAAACAAATCAGTACATTAATGATTTAAAAAAACAGTTTCCTAATAATGCAAATCAAGCTCAAATTGATGTACTTAATGCACGACTTCATTACTTAAAAGACGAGCATCAAAAAGCGAAAAAACTAATTGAGCAGCTTGATGACGACGATACTCATATCCGATCGGTTGATGGAGCACTTGATAAAGCAAAAGCATTTCATGAACTGGGGTTTCATCAGAAGGCGCAAACCTTATTCACACAAATAATTAGCCACTGTGAAAGACACCCTGCAGTTAGCGACACAACTTACTTGCGTTATATTCAGCAGCAACAAAGTGAGCGACGCGATATTAAAATGGGTCCAAAAGAGCTTAATAACCATGCCGTTAATCAATTTAATAAAGGGCAGTTAAATACTGCGCTGGAAGCTTTTACGCAAGCGTTTAGAGTCATGCCTCGCAATCAGAGTATTGCACTTAATTTATTACAGTGCCTATTTGATTCAACCAAGCAATCTGGCAGCTCATTTAATATGGATCTTGCTAGAAGATGCTACGCCCTTCTTGATAAAACTAAATTACAAGCAGATCAGACGCAGCGTTTAGATAAGATTTTGCATATAGCAAAAGAAATGAATTTAGATATTCAAAGCGCTAGTAAATAAAATATTAGAGCTTTTTCATTGCTGCAGCATTAACGCAATAACGTAAACCTGTTGGTAATGGTCCATCTGGAAAAATATGGCCTAAGTGCGAATCGCACACGTTACAAACCACCTCTATGCGCTCCATACCATGACTTGTATCGTTTACATAACCAATCGCTTCAATTGTCGCAGGTTGCGTAAATGACGGCCAACCAGTACCACTATCAAACTTTTCATCGGCATCAAACAATAGGTTATCACAGCAAATACACACATACTTGCCAGGTTCGAGTAATGTACAACTACCCGAGCTATCTGGGCGCTCTGTTCCTTTCTTACGTGTTACGTAATATTCATCTTCTGATAGTTGCATCCGCCACTGCTCGTCAGTTTTGACTACTTTTTTACTTGGGGTAGGATTGCCGTTAGTGGCAAAGTTAATAACATCATTCCACTTCAACATAATAGCCTCATTGAATAGTTGATTAACCGTACTTAATAAATTTATAAGAAGTACGGTCAATTATTACGTTATTTAATACACTAAAGATCAGCTAAAGAGTGTTGACCGTTTAAAACTAAAACTCGTTCAATTTTAAAGGTAATCTCCTCAGCTAAAGGTAATATTTTGTTTTTCTGAGTCGGTAAGTATTCGTTTAATAAAACTATCTAGCTCTGCTTTTTTTACAGGTAAACTAACACTCATTTGGCGCTCGTTATTACTATAAATTATTAGCTCATCATCCTTTGTCGTTATGCGTTCAATACTCTCAATAACTAACCAATCTGGACCATGCTTTTTATCAAAAAATCCCATCAAACTAAAAAGTAGTAAATGTTGGGCATCTCGCTGAATAAAATCCTCTAGCCTGTTTCTTGATTTAAATAAGGGCGTTAGCCTATAAACGCTTGAGCAAAAAACAAATACCCACAACCCAAATAGCGCTTTAAACCACATAAACTCTAAAAGCTCAGTGCTAATCATTAAAATAATAAGCACTAACCCTATTAACGATATAGCTATCGCTATTTTTTTATTTACAGCGTCCACAACTAATCCCTTTTAAGTCGCTTTTTTTCTTCTGATGCTTTTTCTGTCGGCTCAGGCCAATCATTAAAAAAAACGGTTAAATAACGGCTTTTCACCAAATACCACAATACCCATAAAACAATCATCATTTGTACTGCTAAAAATGATGAAAATCGATAATGGCTATGCGCGGCTTGAATACTTAACCATGTTAAATCAACAACAGCACATACAATAAGGGGCCAGCGCATATGCCGCCATATTTTTGCTAACTTATCGCTTGCACTGTGTGAATCTCGTGGTCTGCGTAAACAAAATAAAATAGTCGGTATTATTGCGATACTTCCAATTGCTATTGCAATAAAAAAATCATTTTTATTTTTAAAAAATAACGACATTAAATCAAGTTCAGGCCTGCGACTTAAAGCCGCAATCACCCAAATAAAATAGCCACGTAATAGCACAAGCAAACTTAAATTAAATGCAATAGGAGTTCGGTAACTTCCGTACTTATCCCAATATTCTGGACCGTATCGGCTCATTGTTGCGTCCTAACCATTATGCTTTTTAAGCAGCCCAATTAATTCATCTTCCGTGAGTATGTCGATACCTAAATCTTGGGCTTTAGTCAGTTTTGAACCCGCTTTTTCACCCGCGACTAACGCATCAGTTTTCGCTGATACGCTACCAGATACTTTAGCACCTAGTTGCTGTAAGCGTGCTTTTGCGTCATTACGATTAAGCGTATTTAGCGTACCAGTAAGTACATAAGTAAGCCCAGCAAGCGGTTGTTCTTCTTCAGAAGGTGCACTCAACGCTGGCCAGTTTACACCTTGCTCTATAAGCGCATTAACAACTGCTAAATTATGCTCTTCATCAAAAAAGCCACGAACATGCGTTGCAACTATTTCGCCTACATCACTTACCTGCGTTAAACTATCAATGCTGGCATTTATTATATTTTCAAGGGTAAGGAAGTGATTAGCTAAATTTTGTGCTGTTGCCTCACCTGCTTCGCGAATACCTAATGAATATAAAAACTTAGCAAGCGTAGTCCCTTTCGCCTCTTCAAGGGCTGTTACTAAATTTTTGGCTGACTTAGGTCCCATGCGTTCAAGTGATTCAAAATGTCCTTGTTTTAAAATAAACAAATCAGCGGGCGTTTTTATAAGCTCTCTGTCTACCAACTGATCAACAATTTTATCGCCAAGGCCGTCTATATCCAGCGCTTTGCGTGACGCAAAGTGTTTAATTGCTTGTTTGCGTTGTGCAGGACATACAAGCCCACCCGTACAACGAGCGACAGCTTCGCCTTCAACCTTTTCAACATGAGAGTCACAAATAGGACAAGTTACTGGAAATTCGATATCTGTGGCATCATCAGGGCGGCGCTCAAGTACAACTTGCGTTATTTGTGGGATTACATCTCCAGCACGGCGAATAATAACTGTATCACCTACTTTTACGCCTAAACGTGCAACTTCATCACTGTTATGAAGCGTTGCATTTGATACGGTAACGCCACCCACAAAAACAGGCTTCAAACGTGCAACCGGTGTAATGGCGCCAGTACGACCGACTTGAAAATCAACATCAAGTAGTTGGGTTATTTCCTCTTGCGCCGGAAATTTATACGCAATAGCCCAGCGGGGAGCTCGTGCCACAAAGCCTAAACGCTCTTGTAAGGCCTTTTGGTTTATTTTTATTACTACGCCATCAATTTCATATTTAAGCTCGCCACGGCGCGTTAAAATATCGCTGTAGTACTCAAGCGCGGCTTTAGGACCTTCAACTAATTTTGTTTCTGGGCACAGTGGCAACCCCCAGTCAGTTAACTTTTCTAATTGCTGATAGTGATCATCAGGAATACTGCCATCAGCTACAAGCCCGGTACTATAGGCATAAAACATGAGTGGGCGTTTAGCTGTAATTTTAGAGTCGAGTTGACGCAAACTCCCCGCGGCTGCATTACGCGGGTTAACAAATACTTTTTCACCGCGTTTTTGCGCTTCAGTATTTAATTTATCAAAGCCAGCGCTGTCCATAAATACTTCGCCGCGCACTTCAAGCTCTTTTGGGTAATCACCACGTAACTTAAGCGGTACATTACGAATGGTTTTAACATTTTGAGTAATGTTTTCACCGGTAAAACCATCACCTCGCGTAGCCGCTTGTACAAGCACACCATCACGATAAATAATTGATACGGCTAATCCATCAAGTTTTGGCTCACAACAAAAAGTAAGCTCATCAGTACTCATTAAGCGCTCTTTTATACGACGATTAAACGCAGTGAATTCTTCTTCACTAAACGCGTTATCAAGCGATAACATGGGCACTTGGTGCGCTACTTGCTCAAATTTACTCAATGCGGCACCGCCTACTTTTTGTGTCGGAGAGTCGGCGGTTAAAAATTCAGGGTGCTGCATCTCTAGTGCGCTTAGTTCGCGTAATAACCTATCGTATTCAGAATCAGGAATACTGGGGGTGTCGAGCACATAATAGTTATAGTTGTGTTGCTCTAATGTAGTACGAAGATGATTAATTTGCTCACTAATGCTGCTAGACATTTAAACCTCAATAAACATAAAAAAAGCCACTTTGACGATTCACCGTCCAGTGGCTTATAAAAATATAATGTATGCGTTATTTACGCTGAAAAAGAACGAACCTGTTCAACATATTGCCTGATGCGCTCTACTGTCATTTCATTTCGCTCAGCATCTAAAATTTGTGCACCAAATTCATCCGCTAACTTTTTAGCTGCGCTGTGCAACATATTAAATGCCGCTAGACCATCGCCGTCGCACGGTAACGTCATAAATAAGCTTACCCCAGCGGTACTAAACTGTTCCATATTATCAATATCAAACGTACCTGGGTTATACATATTTACTAATCTAAATAAAACAGGGCCTTGGCCAGCCGGATCTAAGTGGCGATTAAAAAAACCTTCCTCAGAATATTTAAAACCTAAAGTATTAACTGCTGGTAATAATTTACTGCCCTGCATACTAAGCTCTTCTGGCATTTGAATATGCACAATAACAAAGTCAGACATTTGAGCAGGCGCTTCTTCAGCACTTTGATCTTTTGTTTCAAGATCATCAACTATTTCTAAGTCATCTTCAATCGGTGTTTCTGGCACGCTTGTATCAATTTGCGGCTCATTTGCATCAAAGTTAAGCTCGCCAAATTGTGGCTCATCACGTTCGTCTTGCATTGGCTCTTTTGGCTCAGCCTCAGTACGAAACGGTTTAGATGAAGCTGGTGCGCTTTGTTGTAATGGCTCAACCCGTTCATTATCCGATACTTCTGGGCGGTCTTTTTTTCTAACTGACCACAATCCATGTATTAATAAACCACCAATGACAATTACACTGATAACGATTAAAACCCATCTTAATTGTTCGGCCATCCCCTCACCTTTTATTATTTGATATGCCTAAAACCTGTATATTAATGAAAAACTAATACACTTGTCATAAAAATTTATGCGTGTGCAAGTTGCACAGCTTGCTCTATATCTACAGCAACCATACGCGATACGCCAGGTTCTGCCATAGTAACACCTGTTAATCTACCTGCCATTTCCATCGCAATTTTATTATGACTAATATAAATAAACTGCACTGATTGTGACATTTCTTCAACCAAACGGCAAAAACGCACGACGTTGGCATCATCTAATGGTGCATCTACTTCGTCCAGCATACAGAAAGGAGCTGGATTGAGCCTGAATATAGAAAACACTAATGATAATGCGGTCAGCGCTTTTTCTCCACCACTTAACAAATGAATTGTTGAATTTTTCTTACCCGGTGGTCGTGCCATTATACTAACACCACTTTCGAGTAAATCGTCACTGGTTAATTCTAAATACGCGCTCCCACCACCAAAAACTTTAGGAAATAGCTCAGCAAAGTCTTCGTTAACTTGATCGAACGTCGCTTTAAAGCGTGTTTTGGTCTCACTATCAATTTTACGAATTGCACCTTCAAGGGTGCTTAACGCTTTTGTTAAATCATCTAATTGATTTTCAAGATAATCACTACGTGCTTTGGCTAAATCAAACTCTTCTATTGCCGCCAAGTTTACTGCACCTAATTTATCTAGCTGATTAGTAAATCCTGTTAACTGATTTTGTGCTGCACTTAAATTTAATGAATCTGGTAATTCATCAAGTATTGCTTTTAAGCTTTGTTTCAACTCTTCTAATGGCTCAAGCGCAACTTGCGCTTTTATTACTAAGCTTTGCTCTTCAATTGTTAGCTTTTGGTGCTGCTCTTGCAAGCCCACCAGCTCACCTTGTGAATTTTTAAGGCTTATTTGCTTAGTGTTTAAGCTCTCTTTCGCCTGAGCTAATTCTTTTTGTAGCAATACTAATGCCTGCTCACCTTTTTGATGCTGTGCTAAGAGCTGCGTAATTTTATCGCTAAGTTCTTGCTCTGGTATCAGCAGCTCTTCTATTTCATTTAGTAGTTCTTGCGCACCTTCTGATGCACTAACGTGCTCTTGCTCCGCATGGCTCAATTTGGTTTGGCTTAACTGCCATTCACTGCGTGCCTTTTGCTCTGAGAGCGTTGCCTTATGTGCTTGTGTTTTATATTGCTCAAGCATGCGTAATGCTTCGCTATAACTTTTATCACTTTGTGAGCGCAAGCTATTTGCAGCGTCTATTTCATCCGCTAAGTTAAGTTGCTGCTCATTCATCACTTCAAATTGCGCTACTTGCTCATCAAGCACGGTATTTAATTGTAAAAGCTGATTTGTTAATTGCTGTTTTTGTTGTTGTAGCTTTTCTAGTTGTAACTTAAAGTGCGCTACTTGCTGTTTGAGCATATCGCTGCGCGTACTGGCTACCGCTATATTTTGCGCAAGCTCATGTATGGCTTCTTTTAGCTCGCTTTGTTCGTTAATTAATTTTATTTGCTCAGCTGTATGTTCATCACGAGTGTGTGTTACTTGTTGTAGCTCATCCTCGGCATTGGTTAACTGCTGAGCTTTGTCCTGCAATTGCTTATGCTTTAAAAGCAATGAGTTTTCAACATTGCGATCGGCGCTTACATGCCAGTTACGACCATATAAAGCACCGTTTTCATCCATAACGGCTGTATAAAAACTATCTTTTAGTATTGCTAAATCACCGCTTTCGCTATAAGCAATACGTGCTAAATGCTCTGGATAAACACCGCTTGTTATACATGCAGCTAAGCTATTTGCTGGCATGCGTTTATCACTATTTGGCCACACACTGTTATCAGCTTGCTTCTCACTTACATTTAAATGCTCTAAAGATTTAAGTGCTTGCTCTATTAAAAGCTCAAAGCCTGCTTTAACACTTAGCTGATTAAACAAACTATTAGTACGCTCACTTATCTCATCAAGCCCTAATGTACTTTTAAGCCCTGTAATACTGGCTTTTAGCTCGTTTATTGTTTGAGTAAGCGTCAAATATTGCTTTTGTGAGTTATTAACACGCTCATTTTGCACTTCAAGCTTAGCGCTACAGTGCGTGTGCGCTGTTTGTTTAGCGGCAAGTTCTTGAGTTAATGTTTGTGTTTGCTGTGTTTGCTGTATTAACTGCTGCTCTACATCACTACTTTGTAGTTCGCTAAGCTGGACAGTTAACTGATCAATTTGCTCGTTAACATGATCAATTTGCTGCTGAGTTTGTTTAATGTGGCTACTATGTTGTTGCACATTATTATTAAGCTGTTGCTGTTGCTCACACAAAGCTTGCCAATGAGTATGGTGGCGCTGCTTAAGTGCTAATAATTCCTCAAGTTCATGCGTTAACCCACTAACTTGCTCTTCACATATTAAGGCATTCTCACTTGCCTCTTGCAGAGCTTCATTAAGTTGCTCGCACACAATTTGCTGCTGCGATTTTACCTCAGCACTTTGAATTTGGCGTTGCTGTAATTTAATTAAATTTTGTTTAAGCGTTTGAGTTTGTTGCTTTACATTTATTTGCTGTTGCTCCGCGCGGGTAAGCTCGGTGTGTATAACATGTTGCTGATGCTGTGCATCGCTTAGTTTATCTTGCTGGGCTTGTACTTGCCCCTCTAGGCTTGCAAGTACATCGTCATGCCCTGAGTTAGCAGTTTTAAAAAAAGAAATTTGATCGTTCAGTTTTTTTATTTGGGCGCTTTTTTCAAGTTGGTGCTGATGTAACTTTTGCCATTTTAAAACGGCAATTTGGCCTTTTAGCGTACGTTCTTGTGCTTTTAATTCGCGGTATTTTTTTGCATCAACCGACTGCACAGCCAATTTATCTAACTGACTTTGCAGCTCTTTACGCACATCTAACAAACGTTCAAGATTTTCGCGAGTGCTTTTAATACGTGTTTGTGTTTCGCGGCGACGCTCTTTGTATTTAGAAACGCCAGCGGCTTCTTCTAAAAATACGCGCAGCTCTTGTGGTTTACTCTCTATTAAGCGCGAGATCATCCCTTGCTCAATAATTGCGTAACTACGCGGACCAAGGCCGGTGCCTAAAAATATATCGGTAATATCGCGCTTACGGCATTTACTGCCATTTAAAAAATACAGTGACTGCCCGTCGCGCGTTACTAAACGCTTAATAGCAATTTGGTTTCGATCGGCAAATGTATTTGAGGGACCACCTTTATCGTTATCAAAAACAAGCTCTACAGAGGCTTGTGATATGGCTTTACGATTAGTTGAGCCATTAAAAATAACGTCGGTCATGGCATCGCCACGCAGGTTTTTAGCAGAGCTTTCACCTAGCACCCATCGCACAGCATCAATAACGTTAGATTTGCCACAGCCATTGGGGCCAACAACACACGTCATTTGATCAGGAAATGGAATTTTAGTGGGCTCTACAAACGATTTAAAGCCCGCTAATTTAATAGTGCTTAAGCGCATCTTATTGTTATTACCGATTATTATTGTTATTGATTACGAACAATTTAACTCATTAACAGTTAAATTGTTAAGCTTGTCGTTTAAAATTATCTAAAATAATACCGGTCGCCATTGCAACATTAAGCGATTCTGCACCACCAAAAGCGGGGATGGTGATTTTATTAGTTACCAACTTTGCACATGTCTCGCGTATTCCATGCGACTCACTGCCCATTAGTAAAACGACTGAGCCCGTAAATTGGGTTTTATGCACGCTTTGCCCATCTAAAAAAGCACCGTAAACAGGTAAATTTAAAGACTGTAGGTAATCAGGTAAATCTACTTGGCTTACCGATACCCTTACAAATGAGCCCATCGTGGCGCTAATTGTTTTTGGATTGTAAGCGTCTGCGCTGTCGGTGCTAGTTACTATATGTTTAATACCGTACCAGTCTGCCACTCTTATTATTGTGCCTAAATTACCAGGGTCTGATACGCCATCAAGTGCGAGTATTAAGCCACTTGCTTGTGGTAAAGCTGCCTTTGGCATATCAACAATAGCAATGGCTGCATTATTGCTAACTAGGGTGCTGGCTTTGGTGAGGGTCTCTTCATCAGCTTCAACAAAGTTAGCTTGCGGATACTTACCTTGGTACGCATTTATAAATTCGTTTGTAGCAAAAATATTAACCACATTTAATGGGCTGTTTAATAACTCAAGTACGTTTTTCTCACCCTGTACAAGGTATTGATTATATTGCTTTCGGTACTTTTTTTGGCCAAGTTGGCGAATAAGTTTGAGTTGGTTTTTTGAAATCATAACAGCCCCATAAAATTATCCAGCAAGTATAACAGATTTCACTATAACATCTGAACTCGAAAAGCAGCGAATGGGGCTAATTTATCTTACTCGCACTTCTTTCAAAGGTCAGATTAATGCGAATAAACATGCCTTTTATTGCTTCTAATTGATTTGAATCATCCACCGTCTGAGCCAATTCCCCATAAAGATTATCTGACGCTTGCTTAAACTTATTATTAAATTTGCCCTTGGTTGCCAACATAAATGCATCGGCTAACGTACGCTGCCACTCATTTAAATACTTTAGCTTTGTATTACCAGCCAAATTTTCACAAATTGAGTTTAATCGAACCGACGCATGCCCTAAGTTTAGAGCGGTTAGTGCAAGATCAGTAATTACGCGTGAGTGTGAACCTTGATCGTAATTAGTTAGGCGAATTAACCTATCGGCCATGCGGCGGTTATACCAAATACTTGGGGTTGGATGGTTATTTATTTCGAGTAAATCTTTATAAGTGGCCTTAAAAACACGATGAACAAGTAATTGTACACTTGGTCCTGTAAATAACTGAAAAATCCAAAATAAAATACTCACCCCCGCAAAGATTGCCATTGCAGAGCTAAGTGTGTAATCGATTGAAAACGCAAGGCTCATATCGGTACTGGGTCTTACCAAAATCGTAAATGGGATACAAAACCCCAAGCCATATGGCAATGTTTGTTGATCAGCTAGCAGCAGTAAACCCAAAAAATAAGGCCCTGCTAATACAAGTAGCAATATTTCTAATTGCCCACCACTTTGTGATAATAAATTGAGTGCGTAAAAAATAGTTACAATAGCAGCAACCACCACGCCTACCAATAAACGCTTTATTACCACCTGTAAAATAGCTAACGGTATTCTTGCCAACATTATCGAAAATATGACCGGTAAAATCATAATTAATAATGCAGCAGAAGAGCCTGTATTAATCCAAATAAATGCGCCGATAGAAAATACCAAAGCAGTTCTAAATCCAACAATAATGCCAGCTAATGGGTCGCGATATGTAAGCATACTGGGTGCATTTAATAATGTTTTATCACGCTCTTCTAACGCTCTGTATGCGCGTAGTAAAATTGTTAAGTCGGCTGCTACTTCTAAGCTCACATTGAGCATGTGAGATTCAAATGGCGAATCACACACCGTATTTGCTCTATAGTCGGTTAGCTCTTTACGCAGCGTTTTAACTTGTTCGGCGCAGTAATCAAAATCGTCAGACTCTTTAATTTGCGCAAATACGTGCTTAAGTTTACTTATTAATTTATCTAAAGTTGGTGTAATAAGGTCTTCGTGGTTTCGCTGTAGGCGGCCAATTATTTGAATTAAGGCCAATAAAGAAAGTACTTTTTGCGACAACTGGTTTGCAGCACGCGAGCGCCCTGGACCTTTTGGTCCTTCGTACCTTACTGCGCTGGAATCTTCGTTTATTGATCCCAATGTTGCCATAATGCCATCTATTTGCTGGTGACGGTTTTCGTGCGAGCCCTTAGAATCAAGCTCAATAACTAAATAATGTAACGTTTGATTTATAACCGACCGCGCTTGTACTTGTAGTAAATGTTTAACCTTTACAGGCCAAAATAGATGGCTCACAAGCCCAGCACATACAGAACCTATTATTATTTCGCTTACTCGCGCTTGTGCAATATCAAATATACTTTGGCTGCTCACCATTGCCGGAGTAACCATGACTAAAAGCACAATAATGGCGGCTGTTACACCGGCCATAGCAAACGCATACACAAAGTTTGCTTGGCGTACCATTGCCGATAACGAAGAGTTCACCCCCAACCATAATGCCAGTGCACCGAGCGCTAAATAAGGGTAGAGAATTAACTGAGTTAAAAGCAATATGCCAAATAAACCGCCCACTATGGTGCCTATTATTTGGCATATTGCTTTTTCAATAACCAATCCGCTTTGCGGGCGTAATTGCAAAAAAATAGCCGAGACTAACGCCCAATAAGGCCTTTCAAGATTAAGCGACATAGCAATAGTGAGCGCCATCACCATGGCTATAACGCCCTTAGTCGCAAAAATAATTGCCTGTTTTTTAGGAAAAAACAAATTTTGTAATACAACGCCCACTGTATTCCCCTTAACGTGTAGCGAGATGTATAGTGGCGGTCATTCCTGCGCTAAGCTGTGTATTTTCGGGCAACGAATCTAACTTAATATCAACAGGTATACGCTGTGATAAACGCACCCAATTAAATGTTTGTTGCACTTGCGGTAAAAGCTGACCGTTACTTTGTGTATTCGTATTTGCAATGGCTTTACCTACACTCACTACATGCCCTGTTAATTGCTTACCACCACTTAAAAGGGCTATTTTAGCTTTTTGATCAGGATAAATAAGCGGTATTTTACTCTCTTCAAAGTAACCCGTTACATAAAATGAATCTGACTGAACAATAGCAAAAACAGGTGTGCCTTGAGCAACATAGTTACCTTGGCGTAAATTCAAATTAATTATTTGCCCTGATGCAGGCGCAACAATTTTAGTTCTGTCAACATTTAACTGCGCAATTGTTTGCTCTGTCTTGGCTAGGTTATAATTTGCCTCAGCAATTTTAGTATTAATACGTGTTGATTCTAGCGTTTCTTCACTAATTGCCTGTTGAGTGTTTAGCTCAACACGTCTTTCGTATTTATGTTTAGCAAGTTCCCATGTATACAATGCGTTTTCTGTGTTTGCTTTACTTTTATCAAGCGCTGCTTGATAACGCTTTTTATCAACATTAAAAAGTACTTCGCCTTTTTGTACGTTTTGACCATCTTTAATATTTAAAGCAGTTACCCAACCCGACACGTCTGGAGCAACCGTGACAATATCGGCTCGAATACGCCCATCACGCGTCCAAGGAGTATGCATGTAGTCAGTCCATACCCAACGCCCAGCAAAAACCGCAGCTATAACAACCAAGATAGTAAAAGTAATACGCAGATATTTAATCATTCAATTTATCTTCCACTTAGTAATACCAACCCGCAATAATACTTGAGTAATTTGAGGGCTTAAACCTGACGCTAACTGTGTTAAAAATTTCTGATATAGAACAACTAAATAACGAAATTTTTGCCTTGTTATCGACACGGTTTTCTTACCTCAAAATAGCTCAATTAATTAAGCAAATTGGTATAAATAGACGGCGAGTGCCAAGTAACAAACAAATAGTGACACCTCAAACCAAGCCACTTTCCAAATACGGTCATGCCAATCTAGTCGATGCAAAGCAAAACGAGTCAACGCCGTTAAAATAAATGCTATTGGGAAGTAAACAATCAGCGGGCTAAACTCTAATCCCCCTAACACGACTGCTTGGAACATAATAAATATCCTAATGTTATTTAAAGCGATGATAAAAGCTGTAAAACCTAAATAAATTTACATCCGCACTACTCTTACAATCTATTATTTTGGCATATAAATCAATTAGCTTAATTGTACGTAGGTGTGCTTAATACATAATTAATGCCATTACATTTAAGCAGCACTAAGTATGTATAGTAGCTAAATCGCATATTAATAAGCTAAAGACCCCAGTTACCAGCCAAATAAATAAACCAGCGAGGTTTATTTATAAAAAAGTATTAGAGTATTTAACTCAATATTTAAAACGCCTATTTATAGCTGTTTGCAGAAGGGTTGGATAATTATAAACATTGAATTTTGCACTAAAAATGGGTAAATTAACAAAAAACAACATGGATATAATTTAATGGAATCAATACACCCTACCCCATCTGAAACAACCCCACCAATAAATGAACCTGCTGAACCAATTTTTAGCGGAAAAGTGCAATTTAGTGGTAAAGGTGGTGAGTTTTTTGGAATTTGGATTGTAAATATATTACTTAGCGTTATTACGCTTGGCATATATTCGGCGTGGGCTAAAGTACGTACGCATCGCTATTTTTACGGCCACACCCGTATAGATGGCCATAGTTTTGACTACCTGGCAACACCAATACAAATTTTAAAAGGTCGGATTTTAGCGGTTGTTGTATTTTTTATTTACACATTCTCAATTAGCTTTATGCCTATTTTAGGCCTATTTATTGCTCTTGGTTTTATCTTTTTAATGCCATGGATTATTAACCAAGGTTTACGTTTTAATCTGCGCATGACCCGCCATCGTAATGTTCGCTTTGCTTTTAAAGGCAGCTATGGCGAAGCCTTTGTTAACTTTATACTTTTACCTATTGCCAGCATATTTACGCTTTATTTATTAATGCCTTACGTTATAAAACGTATTGATAGCTATATCCATAGCAATATTAGTTATGGCGATAAACCACTTACTGTAAATCTTAAAGGCGAAACCTATTACCTAACAGCGCTTATTTGCTTTGTAGTGAGCTCTATCACCATGGTGGTATTTATGGGGATTTTAGGATTATTTGGCCTCAACTTAGTAGATATTGAAAACCAACAAAATTTAGAAAACTCTGCAGCGATGGTTATGCTTCCTATCTTTATGATGATTGCCTATGTGCTAATGATTGCCATTGTTTCTGCTGTATGGCACGCCGCTATTAGAAATCACATTTTTGATAACAGCCATTTTGAAGGCGTTGCTACATTTAAATCAGAGCTAAAACCCATTCCTTTCGCAGTTTTACTACTCACTAATATGTTGGCTATTGTATTTTCTTTAGGCCTTGCATACCCATGGACAAAAGTACGTACATCAAAAATGCTCGCTGATGTAACTAACGTTACTATTTACCCTGGCGCATTAAACCTAATCGATACCGCGCAAGAACAGCAATCATCATTTGCTGAAGAAGCTGCAAACGTATTTGATATTGACCTTTCTATAACTTAAGAGCTCACCATGCATGTAAAGGGACATTTTTTCCCCATCGTATCGAGTAACTATCAAGTGTGTGTTGCCACTATTAGCGACACACACATTGAGGTTATCAACGATGAACACGTTATAGCTCGCCACGCAATCTCAAGTCTAAAATTAAGTTCGGGGATGGCAGGACTTGCCGACGAACTAAACTTTGAAGATGGCAGTCGTTTTATTCCTCAAGATGTAAGTTACAGATGGCCATTTAAAGAAAATAACGACCACGTAATGGAACGCCTTGAAAAAAGTAAATGGGCAATTTTAGCCGCAGTAATATTTACACCGCTTTTTATGTGGTTAGTACTTTATAAAGCAGTACCCGCCATTGCTGTTTACAGTGTTGATACCCTGCCACGTAATGTTGTAGAACAAATGGGGGAGCAAAGTTTTACACTAATTAAAAAGATTGCGCTTGACCCAAGTGAGCTGCCCGCAGAGCAGCAAACTAAAGTACAAGCGCATTTTACAAGTATGCTTAATGCTTTATCGCTTGATCAATCGGTGTATAGATTATCGTTTTATAAATCCGACAGCTTTGGTGCTAATGCGTTTGCACTACCCCATGGCCGTATCGTGGTCACAGATGATTTAGCAAATTTACTTGCCGATAAACCCAATGCACTAAAAGCGGTATTGCTACACGAAATGGGCCATGTAGTCCACCAGCATAGCGTACGTATTACAGCACAATCTGCCGCAAGTACAATTGTGTTAGCGGTTGTATTTGGTGATTTAGAAGGAGTTGCAGAGGTTGCGTTAGGTACTGGTGCATCGTTTGCTCAGCAAGGGTTTTCACGAGATATGGAACGCGAGGCAGATAGCTTTGCACTCACTCAATTAGAGTCACTTGGGTATTCGAGTAATGATTTTGCTGATGCAATAGAAGCGCTGCAAGAAAGCCATACCAGCGAAAACGGACACCTAGAAAAAGTAAATGACTTATTAGAGTACTTATCTAGCCACCCAAGTGCACAAGAGCGTATTGACAATGCTAGAAAATAATCGCGGTTATATTCAACTTGCTCGCATCATAGTGAGTTTAAGTTGGATATACCACGGCTTTTTTCCAAAGCTTTATCATATTGCACCGCTTGAAAAATTAATGACTGGTAGTGCGGGTTTTTCAGCCGAAGTGTCTGACTTAATTACACGTTCAGCGGGAGTCGGCGAAATTATATTTGGCTTGTGTTTATTTGTGTTTTATAAACATAAGCATTTGGTAGCTTTAAATATATTGGCGCTTATGGGGCTTTTACTTGCTGTAGTTGTAATGCAGCCACAATTGCTTATTGAAGCATTTAACCCTGTAACTACTAACCTGCCGCTTATTGGGCTAAGCGTTATTTGGTTAAAAGAAATTGAGCAGTTGAATAATCGATACCTCTAAATAAAAAAGGGTATGCAAATGCATACCCTTTTTTGTAGTACAAAATTTATAAAATTAGTACTTATTTTTATGCGTCCACAAATGCAGTAATTCGCTCGCAATGGTTGCTGCAGCAATTGCGGTAAGCTCACTTTGGTCGTACGAAGGTGATACTTCTACCACATCCATACCCACCATGTTTATGCCTTTTAGCGCACGCAGTACTTTAAGTACTTTATCTGACGTTAAACCACCACACACAGGAGTGCCTGTACCAGGCGCAAACGCAGGGTCTAAACAATCTATATCAAACGTTAAGTAAACAGGTAGGTCACCTACTCGCTCAAGTATTTGCGCTGCAATATCATTAGCATGTAAATCGTTGGCTTGCATTGCATCAATCACAGCAAACTCATGTTTACTTTGATCAAAGTCGGTACGAATACCTATTTGTATACTGTGCTCAACATCAATCAGCCCTTCCATTGGTGCATGATAAAACATAGTGCCGTGATCAAATCGCGAGCCATTGCTATAAGTATCGGTGTGCGCATCAAAATGCACTAACGCCATTTTGCCATGTATTTTTGCATGAGCACGTAATAGCGGAAGCGTTACAAAGTGATCGCCCCCTAAACCTAATAGTGTTTTACCTTGGCGAAGTATTTGATCCGCAGCCATTTCTAGTTGCGCAGTAAAATACTCAGGATCCCCGACAGGGTAAGTAAAGTCCCCTGCGTCTGCCACTTTTAAGCGCTCAAACAACGGGAACGTCCACGGGTATTTAGTGTCTTCCCATGCTAAATGAACCGATGCACGACGAATTGCATCAGGGCCTAAGCGCGCACCAGGGCGGCCCGAGGTCGCTAAATCAAACGGTAAGCCTAAAACCACTACGTCTGCATCAATTGCATTAATGTTTTGCACCATAGGACGACGTAAAAACGTCATCCCATTTGAGTACAATGAGTGATCTGCGTGACCAAACAAAGTCGACATTGCTTATAACTCTTCTAAATAAGTGTAGCCATCAAGGCCGCTTTGCAACTCGTCTAAAACGCTTTGCTGTTCGTGTTTTTCAATTTTAGTGCTTACTAACTGCTCGTATGATTGCTGAAAACTTTCAACATCTAAATGTACGTAGCGCATCATATCGGCCACAGTGTCACCTTGGTTTATCTCGGTAATACTTGCAACGCCTTGCTCATCCATATTGACAATTGCGCTGTGCGTATCGCCAAACAAGTTATGCATGTCACCTAAAATTTCTTGATAAGCACCCACCAAGAAAAAGCCCATTAAATAAGGTTTATCGGCACTAAATTCTGGCACTGGTAATGTGCTTTCAATACCTTGTCCATCTACATAATGCTCAAGTGCGCCATCTGAATCACAGGTTATATCAAGTAATACGGCACGTTTTTTTGGCGCTTCAGTCAAGCCACTTAATGGCAATACCGGAAACACTTGATCAATGCCCCATGCATCTGGAAGGGATTGAAATAACGAGAAGTTTACAAAAAACTTATCGGCTAAACGTACGTTTAACTCGTCAATAATCGGACGATGAAAACGGTTTTTATTATCCATGTGCTTGTTGAGTTCATAACAAATACGAATATTAATTTGCTCAGCCCATGCACGTTGCGATAAGTCTAATAACCCGAGTGCAAATTGGTTATGCGCTTCAGCTAAATCACCTTGGCTGTCGTGATAAATCTCAATTAATGCACGGTCATCCGTTAAATCAGTTAACTGTACAAACGATGCCCACATGTTTTTTAATAACAGGGGGGCATCTGCCGCTGGCGCTACTAACTCTTCTGGCGTGTAACTTTCAGTACCAATAACATTAGAAATAAGCACAGCATGATGCGCCGTAAGCGCACGACCCGACTCAGAAATAATAGTCGGCATTGGTTGCTCATATTGCTTACATGTATCACCAATGGTGTACACAATGTTATTCGCATATTCAGCTAAGCTGTAATTCATAGAGTTATGCGACTGGCTACGCGTGCCGTCATAATCAACAGCTAAACCGCCACCTACATCAAGGCAATCAATTTCTGCGCCTAGTTTACGTAGCTCACAGTAAAAACGCGCAGCTTCGCTTACACCTAAACGTACGTCACGAATGTTCGCCATTTGTGACCCTAAGTGAAAATGCACAAGCTGCAATAAATCAAGCTGGTTTGCGCCTTTTAAACGATTAACTACATGTAAAACTTGCGATGCAGATAAACCAAATTTTGATTTTTCGCCGCCACTCGCTTGCCACTTACCTTTACCTTGCGACGCTAAACGTACACGAATACCAATGCGTGGTTTTACGTTAAGCTCTTTTGCTTGGCTAAGGACCATGTCTAGCTCAGAAAGCTTTTCAAGTACGATATACACTTTATGACCTAGCTTTTCGCCAATAAGTGCTAAACGTACGTATTCTTTATCTTTGTAGCCATTACATACAATAACAGCGCTGGTTTTTTCAGCCAGTGCTAGTACCGTTAGTAATTCAGGCTTGCTGCCGGCTTCTAAACCAAGTTGCTTTTTTTCTACTTGTGCTTGGCTTGCTACTATTTCTTCAACCACTTCACGTTGTTGGTTTACTTTTATTGGGTAAACTAATAGGTAGTCTTTAGGGTAACCATAGTTTTCAATCGCAGTATTAAATGCGCCGCATAAGCTGTGTACACGATGGTGTAAAATTTGCGGAAAACGAACTAAGGCAGGTAAGCTTAAACCTTTATCTTGTAGTTGCTTTGCGATATCTGTTAGTGCAATGGTTTGCTCTGGGGCATGAGCCTTGGGCGCAACATACACATCACCTTGATCATTAATACCAAAAAAACCTTGGCTCCAATGACGAACATTGTAGCTCGTACGAGCTTGTTCTAGTGATGTTGTCTCTTTCATTTATCTTTCTCTTTTATTTAATTAATGCCGACTCGGCTAGTGCCGCGCATTAAAAGAAAAATAGAGATTCAAGTCCAACAAGTATTTTTACTCGTAACGAGTGATTTTTGATGTTAAAAAAATAACCAAACAACTATTGCCCGCTAGCATATATAAAACAGGACTTTGATGATTTTTAAAGATAAGAAAAGTTATAAAAAATGGCTGTTTTTAAATGACTCATTATAAATTTTATTAGCAAAAATGAATTAGCTCATTCAATAAAATTCATCTTGAGTTACTTTGTTTATAAAATTTACTTTTGATGGATTAGAGCAAGACGTTCTCAACACCTCAATTACTCACAGTTGAGGCTGCGTGTTGTGACCAAGTAATACCTATGTATTCTGCAAAGTGAATAAAAACTGCACGTCAAAAACGTTTAGCATACATCCACCAGCTTCAATCATGACTTGGCGCATATGTAGCGTTAGGTATTGCCTGTGGTATTGAAAGTAGGAAATTGCAGTAGTGTATAAGCGAATTCGATTAATTGAGTATAAGCTAGCTATGCACTTTTTGGGGCGAACATAATTATAGCCATACCTAGCAGTGCAACTAAACCACCAATAATATCCCACATAGTAAGCTTTACGCCATCTACAACCCATAACCATAATAGCGCAACACAAATATATACGCCGCCATAAGCTGCATATACCCGCCCTGCTGCAGTAGGTTGTAAAGATAGCAACCATGCAAATAGTACCAAACTTAACGCTGCAGGAATTAAAAGTAAAATGCTTTTATCTTGTTTTAGCCAAAGGTAGGGCAAATAGCACCCCACTATTTCAGCTAAGGCTGTAATAATAAAAAGTGCGATTGTTTTTAATTCAAACATAATGCTCCGCGCAAAAATAACAAGCATAACAATCTATATAAATTGTTATGCTTAGTGCGTTGTTATTCGCTAAGCGCCATAGTGGCAAGTTTCATTGTACTTTCAAACGACTTAGTGCCCGCTATAAATAAACCGTTGTGACAGAACACGGCATCGGCAATACCTGTTTCATCTACAAACGCTTGATCAGATAAACCAGACCACGCTTTAGGAAGCGGTTTTCTATCTTCAAACGAGCCAGGCTCAACGGGTACTGTTTGTAATATCCATTGCCCAGAATGCGATGGGTAAACCATGTATAGCGCCTCACTTGATAAAATATGCACTGTTTTTTTCCACGGTGTGTACTTTTCAAGCACGATTACTCTAGCATCTTCTGCATTTTCAATTGCTTTGGCGACAATCTCTTTTGCATTAACACTACCGTGAGCTGAGGCGATAAAACGAATGAGCATACGTGCTGCAAATTCAACGGCTTCATCAAAGCAGGTATCAAAGTTACTTTCTTCTTCCCATGTAGGGTTAAACATTGAAATTGTTTGGCTCAAGCTTATCCCTTTCGATACACCTTCAACATGACCACAATCAATGGCGTCAATAGTTGAAACTAAGCCTGAATCCACTCTATCAGCAACGGCCTGGTTATCATCACACAGTGCTAAGCCGTATTTTTTCCACACTAAACCAAATGATGAAAAAGGAATGCCATTTTCTCGCTCGCCTGCACCACCACGTTGATGATGATCAAAGCGATTAGTTTCAGGGTCGTATTCCCCACCTACATCTATTACGTAGTCGGCACTTTCTATAAGCGCTTTATCGCGTGTGCGTACCAATTTAAACGTTGGCAAAACATGTTTAAGTACCGCAATACTAAAAACGTCATCTGCATGAAAATTACCATTGTGGGTTACTACTGTTATTTCGCTCATTTGTTTATTGCTACTTTTAGAAAAGATAAAAATTCTCGCTTTGTAAGTTAGTCACTAATTATCGAGGCAGATTTTATACGAAGACAGGTGTTAAAAACAGTGAAGTATTTTTGCATCACTATAAAAGCTGCTTTTATAGTTACTAGTTTGAGTATGACTTTTATTACAAGATAATAATGAAGGCAGATATTTACGACACATTAAGCTTTAACATGTCGCAGCGTTAATGAACTTATTTACTAAGCCCTAATTCCATAAAAACACTTTGTGGATTATCTACATATGAGCCAAAACTGCTACAGCGTTTAAAGCCTAAATTTTCATATAAATTGATTGATTTCATTTGTTTTGGGCCTGTTTCTAAGCGTATTAACGGGATTTGTTTTTCGCCAGCTTGATGCAATAAAATCTGCATAATACGTCTTGATAGCCCTTTACCACGATGACTTGGTTTTACATATAAACGTCTTATTTCGCCGTAAGGCTGGGTATCAAATTTCTCTACAATCGCACCGCAGGCAATAATACCTTCTTCAGTTTTTAAACCAATAGCGTACACATTAGGTAAGGTTAATTCGTTTAACTCCAGAGACTGTGCGGTAGCCACAGGATATAAAGAATTTATAAGTCGGTCTATATCATCAAATACATTTACCACGTCGGGATCATTCGGGTTCAAATCGACTAACTGCATAAAGCTTCCATTCATTGTTATAAGTTTATTAAGCTTTAAATAATATATTTAAGCGGTCATAGCTTAGCATTGTTTAATTAAAAAATCTTTACTCCTTATTTAGCATATGGGTTATGACATTTCACCAGCTAAAAGAGCAAAAGTGGCCTAGCAAGTGTGTAAATTTTGCTAAATTATTACTAATTAATAAATAGTAGTGTTCAAGTATTATTGCGCATTAGTATTAGCGCTATGCCATTTTGCATAGCCTTCTTTATCCATCGGCCTTGCAATTAAGTAGCCTTGCATGGCGTCAATATTCATTTTTTTAAGTAAGTCATATTGTTCTGTTGTTTCTACGCCCTCTGCAACTACCTCTAAGTTTAAGCTTTTTCCTAAACTGATAATTGTTTGCGCAATATTAAAGCCAACCGTGCTATCTAAAATTTTATCAATAAAGCTTTTATCTATTTTTAATTCTTTAACAGGAAACGCACTTAAGTACGCTAAGCAGGAGTAACCGGTTCCAAAATCATCAATCGAAAATAAAAAGCCAGCGGCAATGAGTTCTTTCATTTGCCTAATTGTATAATCTATATCGCTTGAGAGCATTGACTCAGTTATTTCTAACTTAATTTGCTGTGCCCGAATATCAAATTTATTGATAGTGCTAAACAGCTCTCCTTTTAAATTTGATGAATTAAACTGGCTTTGACTAATATTAATTGAAACACTAAACGAGTCGTCAATTATGTTATCTGCTTTAAGTTCGTTTATTAAAATACATATATCATGTAAAACAATATTTTGTAGTTTTTGAATAAGCCCGTATTGCTCTGCAATTGGTATAAATTCGTTTGCCGCTATTAACCCTTTTTGAGGATGGTTCCACCTAATGAGTGCTTCAGCACCAATAACATCACCATACGTATTTACCTGAGGCTGAAAATAAGCACAAAACTCATCAGATGCAATCGCTCTGACTATATCTGTTTCTAGTTCAGTTTGTTTTTCAAGCAGTGTTTGTAAGGCTGGATCGTAAAAGCTACTGCTATTCCCCCCTTTATTTTTAGAACGATACATAGCCGTGTCTGCAAATTTTAATATATTGCCTGCCTGCGCATTTACGCTATCAATTAGACAAATACCTATGCTGCAGCTTACTTGAAATGCAAGGTTGCCCACTTCAAATTTATCATGAAAAGCTCTTTGGATCTCTTTGGCTACTATTTTGCACTCGATGCTCGCCTGCTGTGTATTTTCTCCAACGTGTTTTAGTAAAATAATAAACTCATCGCCACCCGCTCTGGCCAACGTATCAGATCCTTTTATTATTGCGCTTAACCTTTTTGATAATTCCACAAGTACTTCATCACCCGCACTGTGCCCAAGTGAATCATTAATACGCTTAAAATTATCTAGGTCTAAAAATAATAACGCCCCTATATTTTTATCACGCTTAACACTCTCCACACACATGCTTAATTTGTCGCTAAGCATTCTTCTATTTGGAAGATTCGTTAATGGGTCATAAAAGGCAAGCTTATGTACTTCTTGTTCGGCCTTTTTCTTTATTGAAATATCTCTGGCCATCCATACTACGTGCCTTTTTGTAGGACTATTGGGGTGGTAATGATCTAATGCAGCAGCCCTGCCTTCAAAAACTATATTCCCCTTTGGTACAGCTAATTCATATTCAAAAATTTGCGTCTCGTTGGTCGAGAGTGTTTTTTTAATAACGTCCATTATCATTTGTGCATCGTCTTGAGAAAGCAGGTCCTTAACACTTTGACCAATAAGGTCCTTGCTTGAATCAAGCAGTAACTCATTAGAAGTACCATACACATCGGTATAAATTCCCTCTTCACTTAAAATAAGGATGAGATCGGGCATTACCTTAGTGAAGGCTTTAAACTTTTCATTACTTTGCTGTAAATTCGCGAGAAGCTGTTTTGCTTTGTTAAATTCGTTACTTTTTTCAAGAGCGATACTAGAAAAGTGCACAAAAAAATCGATTAACTCTAAATCTTGCTTTGATGGTGATTTAGGAGTGCTGTGATAGATAGCAAAGGTGCCTAATAAATCGGCTTGAGTTGAGAAAATAGGCGTTGACCAACATGACTTAAGACCAAACTTTAGTGCTAAGTCTTTAAAGTCCTCCCACAGCGGTGAAGTTTCGATATTTTCAACAATAGTGCGCGATTTCGAAAATGCAGTAGTACCACATGAGCCCACTTTTGGCCCTATATAGACTCCATTAAGCAAACTACAGTACTCTGGATGAATATTAGGAGCTGCGCAATGAAAAAGCTGCTGGCCTTTAACTGATAAAATTGAACACCTAGCGGATTCATCATCAATAATCTGCTCGATTGATGAACAAATTTCAGTAAGCACCTCACTTAAAGGTACCCCTAATGCAATTTTAGATAAAATGCCTTGCTGGTGAGATAATAACTTTTTTAACCTATCCGTACCCATTTTCCTTTACCCGTATTATTTATACACATTGAAACAACAAAAGCTTTAATCAAGCGCTTTTTTCTTACGCAGTAAAGTTCAGTATAGTCATGATTAGTAAGTTTTTTATTTTATTGGCAAAAAATAATCGGGCCTGTCTTAAATAATCATAGTTGCATATTACTGAACACCTATTGTTACTATATAAACAAAACCACAATATTAAAGCTAACACTTTGTTACTTAAAAGTACTGTTCAAAATTTTTAAGCTATTTATACTATAAGTAATGGTAAATATTTTTTGAGGTTACAGTGCAGATCACACAAGGTATGGAATACTTTCTTTCGGGGTTTAAATTAATTAGCCAAAAAGGGCTAAAGCGTTTTGTCCTTATTCCGCTATTAATTAATATTTTGCTGTTTGGTAGCTCGCTGTTTTTTTTAGTTGGCTGGTTAAGTGATAGTTTTAGCTACATAAACAACATGCTCCCCGAGTGGTTAAGCTGGTTAGAGTGGCTAATGTGGCCTATTGCTGTATTAGTTGTTTTGTTTAGCTATAGTATGCTCTTTACAGTTATCACTAATTTTATTGCAGCCCCTTTCAATGCGCTCTTGAGTGAAAAAGTTGAGCTTTACCTAACAGGTCAAAAAATTAACGATGACGGCTTTGCCGAACTAGTTAAGGATATACCTCGCATGCTTGCCCGTGAGTGGACAAAACTATGCTACTACCTTCCTCGCGCAATTGGCTTTTTTATATTGTTATGGGTTTTACCGGTCATTGGTCAAATACTATGGGTGTTATTTACTTGTTGGATGTACGCAGTTCAATACGAAGACTATGCGTTTGATAATCATAAAATTGACTTTAAGCAAATGAAAGACGATTTAAAATCTAAGCAAGGTTTGTCATACGGATTTGGTTTTGCTGTTATGTTGTTAACTGCTATCCCTTTTATAAACTTAATAGTTATGCCAGTCGCAGTGTGCGGTGCAACACGTTTATGGGTAGATAACTATCGTCCAAAATATCGCAGTTAATTAAAAGGTTGCTAACTTTTTCAATATCCGAAGGACACCGCATTCTAGATTAAAAAGCACCTAAGGTGCTTTTTAATCTATTTTTAAAGCAATAAACTCAAGCGATGCACGCCTTGGTAGTGCATCGCTTTGTTTATCTACTTCTTCAAATTTTTTAATCAAAATACTAAAGCGCTGATTATTAATATTAACGGCTGTAACTTCACCAATTTTTATACTGTAGTTTTGCTGCTGATCAAACAGCTTTAGTATTTGACCTTTTACACGCTCTACGTATAAATAAGGTGTTTGGTCTGGCATCTTTAAACGAATGACATTGATTTTACTTAGTTCATGTACCGCGACCCAATTCTGGCTCTGCATTAACGTATTATAACGACTAATACCTTCAGGCTGATAAACAACATCTTGGCTTATAACGCATGTATTACAGCCCTTTACTGATTCAATTCGCCAGTCAACAGCTGTATTTTTATAATACAAATTATCATTTTTTAGTAACCACTCACGTGCATTGTTAGTATCGCTACACGCTATTAGTAAGCTAAAAAAACTACTCAAGATAATAGACTTAGTGCTTAGCATTGGCTTCATACTATTGCTCTTTAATTGCTTTTAACTCAGCAATAATTGCACTACTTGGCTGTGCTTCTTTTATATAACTGGGCAGCGTTTCAATATTAGCAGGCGAGCTTTGTAAATTATGCACCTTACTGTTATTTGTATTTGGCACGCCAAATCGATTACCTGCACTTTGCATATAAAACTGTAAATTAAGCATGCTCCACTCATCTACATCACTCAGTATTGATATTGTATTATCTTGGTTAGTATCAAAGCTGGTTAAGCTTTCGGTGTTAATTGCATTACAATTAAAATCAACAGGTAGTGAGCTATTTCTATTTAACCCCTGTACTTCAAGTATGGTGCTTTCATTTAAATCTGCTGAACTACCATTTGAATAATCAATAATAAAATCATCCGTAGAGCCTAAATGACTATTTGTATTTGGTGCAATATCGCAACTAGCATTGCCTGGGTAAAAACGCTCATAGTAGCGGTCGCCTTCGTTATTACCTATTGTTGATAAACCCGCTAATTGATATAAATAATTCATAGAGCTTAAATGATTAGGCTTAAAATTAACTTCTTCATCACCGCCATGGTATAAACCTAAGTTATGACCTAACTCATGAAATATTGTTGATGCTTGATAATTATAAGTTACATTGGTTGCTACTTGCGTATCAAGCGTTAAACCCCAGCCCCCCATAGTTACCATTAAATCATTACCGCTTATCTCAGCAATACCCGAACCACTAATACTACCGTCTTCGTTACCACTACTTGCCATTAATAAATAATGGAAAATGGGCCTGCGAGTTATATCGCTATATTCCATTTTATAAGCAAATAAATTAGGGCTACTTAAATCGTATTCAAACGGGGTATAGCTATTAAAAGGGACAAGATTTCCGCCACCTAAATCAAAGTTTTGCGGTGCTGTATTTGTATTTTGATCAAACAAATCACCTACGTCAAAGTGGACTGTATAGCCTTTTTCTGCAAAAACAGTGGCTACTTTTTCAAGTGCTGTTCGATGTGGAGTAATACCTACATCACTGCTGTCCATATAATCAACTTCAATAAATATATCTTTTTGTGCGGTACGCGCCCCCCACTCATAAAGTGGTAAACCCGCGAATGTTGTACCCTGTTGCTCAGCGCAATCAGGAATACCATCCTCATCATCATCTATTGTGCAATTTATATTGTTTGGCCCAGCGGGTGTGTTAAACACAGAATAACTCCAATCAGTACTTTGATTAGTGTCTTTCGCATTAAGATCGCGCTTTAAGCTGCCTCCTTGCTCGGAAATGATTTGCTCTGCGTTACTACCTTGCCATTGTGATGGCGTTACTGGTTCTTGTACTGAGTTACCAAATTTTACAAAGTCGATTGTTTGTGTACCTGCACTATTAAGTAATTCTACAAAACCGTTTATGTACCAATAAGGTCTAATTTCATCACTAGCATTACCTACAAGCGCTATTTTAGGGTTGTTAACTGACGCATTTACTAAAAAATCATCTCCAAACTTACTTTGTAAAATAAGGTACTCACCATTTTCAAGCTCTTTATTGGGCAGTGAAAAAGTTGTCTGCGCACTAGTCGAGCTATTAATCATATTAATACTGCGGGATTTAAGCGAATAACTCTGTAAGTTTACAGCAGCCCCTGTGCCGTTATAAATTTCAATCCAAGGTAAGTCGTTACTAAATTGCACAGAAGAAACTTCCGTTATTTTTATATCTTGGCTAGAGGTAGTAAAAGAAGTAGCTGTTTGCGTTTCAATGGCCGTATCATCAAAATTAGTTAAATCAGCTGTAACACGGACAATATATTGGGTATCTTCATTAAAGCTTGCGCTTACATTTACATTATGAAAATAAGTACTTGTGTCACTAGTAGTACCCGACAAACTTTCAATATTTAAGGCCAAGCAAGTAGTAAAATCATCTGCTGACACTTGTACACTTCCTGTACAAGCACCACTACTAGAATTAACTGCTAAAGTGCTCGTTAGCATAATATCTGAAAATGTAATACTAACAGGGCTATCTACAAGAACTGGGTCATTATTACTTTGGGGTGTTACGTTACTAATTGTAGCGGGCGTTGAATCAACCACAGTAATATTCAGGGTAAATTCGGTTGTGTCTTTTGAATCAGACGCAGTTAACGTATAGCTTTGTGAAGTGATACTGTTTGCAGGAGGCGTGTAGCTAAAAAGTAAGGCTTGTGCATCAATAACACTAATTTGTGCACCATTTAAATCATCACCAAAATCAATCTGAACGGTATCGTTATCGGCATCGTTAACTACTAAACTAAATTCTGTGGCTTGATTATATTGCACGCTAATACTTACATCATCTGCAGTTGGTGGATTGTTTGGTGCTAATACTACAACTGTTTTTTGAGCGCTATTTGTAGCGTTATCGTCATCGGTTACAGTAACCACAAATGTAACATTGGTATTTTGTGAAACAGTGGGCGCATTAAAGCTAATGCTTGTTTGTGTTTGAGTAAGTTCAACTACAGGACCACTTATTTGCTGCCAAGTTATGCTATTAATACTACCATCGCTGTCTTGTGCATCTGCAACTAAGGTTACACTGTCACCTTTTTCAGCTTCTTCAGGGCCTGTAACAATGACTGTTGGCGCGCTATTTACTTGATTAATTAAAACCGTTTTACTCGCTTGAGCGCTTTTACCTGCATTGTCAGTTACGGTTACGCTAAAACCTAGTGTTGTATTTTCAGATACATTAGGGGCGGTAAAACTAAGGACTCCATCAGTTTGTGAAAACTCAACATTGTCCCCAGCAGACTGAATCCAATTAATATTACTTATAGTGCCATCTGTATCTTGAGCGTTAGCAACTAAACTAACTTGTGTGCTGGCAAGTGCACTACTTGGGCCTGTTATATTAACTGTAGGAGCATTATTTTGAGAGGTGATAGTGCCTGAAAAAACTTGTTGTGCAGTAGCACCTGAGTTGTCAGTAACTGTAACCGAAAAGCTAAAGGTCGTATCGGTTGTTACACTAGGTGCAGTGGCTGTAAGCGTGTTACCGTTAGAGGTAAACGTAAACTCGGGCCCGCTAAGTTGTTGCCATTGATAGCTGGCAATTTGTCCGTCGCTATCACTTGCAAGCGCTGTAATAGTAAATGATTGATTAGAAGTAATAACGTTACTGCTAACTGAAAGCGTAACACTGGGCGCAGCGTTACCAGAGGGCGTAGTTGTATCACTACTTTCGCCTCCCCCGCCACAACCTGTGATTAAAAGTGATAAAAAAAGTAAACTTAGCCATTTATTAATATTGTTTTTTACCACTTTTAGCCTCTACATATTAACTATACAAATTTTGTGGCACCTTAGTAACGTTTAAATGAACGGTTATTTCCTCACGATCATGATATAGATGTTTAGCTTGCAACTCGTAATTGATACCTTGTTTCTCAAGCTCTTTTCTGATCATCGAAAGACATTCATAAACACTATCAAAGCGTTTTTTCATAGGCAGCTTTAAGTTAAATATAAACTCTTTTGCGTATGCATTTACTGCCCAGTCAATCATTAGCGTAGTCACTTTGGTCGGTTTTTCCACCATATCGCACACTAACCAAGTAATATTTCTTTTTTCTGGGCGATATTTAAAACCGTCGGCTCTAAAATGTTTAACTTGCCCAGTTTGCATTAAATCGTCATTCATTGGGCCGTTATCAATCGCACTTACAAACATACCACGGCGTACAAGCTGATAAGTCCAACCACCTGGGCATGCACCTAAATCAACACTGCGCATACCGGCAGCTACGCGTGACTCGCGTTGTTGCTCAGGTATAAATACGTTAAATGCTTCATCGAGTTTTAACGTTGAGCGACTCGGTGCATCGCTTGGCATACGAAGGCGCAAAATACCCATGAAAAATGGAGAATTATTAAAGCTATACGAGTAACCAACATAAGCCGTATTGTTTGTTAAAAACATGACATGCATTACTGGGCGATTTGCTTTTGGCTCACGTAGTACAGTATTTTGTTTTTCGAGGGCTTTTTTAAGCGGTGTTGAGATTTTTTTACAGAACGTTAAAAGCTCTTTGCCTTCGTTTGTGTCTGGCGTTTCAACGCGCAGTTCTGAGCATAATGTAAAATCTTTAGCAGCTTCAACTACTGCGCTCACACGGTCCTCTAGTGGCATGTTTTCAAGTAATGTGCCGGCAAACCATTGACGTGCAAACACCATGTTTTTAAAATCAACTTTTTTGATTATTTCGTCGCTGTGATGCGCTTCAAAACATTCGTAAACAACATAACCTGTATTTGGTTTTGCTTTTACATACCCTGCAAAACCTTGCTCTGCAGCATGAAACGTTATTTCAGCAGCGGCATCGTTTTCAAAACCACTACGACAAAAAATCACAACACTAGACATATTAACCCTTAAACTCTTTAAAACTTAAATCGTGCAACTTGCACTAAAATAACAATCCAACCAATAATAAAGCACAACCCACCAAGCGGTGTTATAGGCCCAAGCCACTTCATTCCTGTTAGAGCGAGTAAATATAAACTACCACTGAAAAGTAGTGTGCCCATTATAAAAAAGCCACCAGCCCAACTCAGGTTTATGCCCCATTTAATTAAAATAGCCACCGCAATAAGTGCAAGTCCATGTACCATTTGATACTCAGCAGCCGTTTTAAAAACGCCTAATGAATACTCCGATAAGCGGCTTTTTAAACCATGGGCAGCAAATGCACCTAACATCACCGAAAGCATACAAAAAATACTACCGGTCATTAAAAATAATTTAATCATCTAACCCCCTGCTCAAGTCTTAACGTATCTCAATTTGTTGCTTAATAAATTCAACGGCACTTAACGCTGCTGTTGCTCTATTTTGCAGCTCAGTTACGCCACTTTTTTTACGTGGTTTTAATGAATGATCGCCATCACTCAGCCAAGTAAACAAAGGCTGCTTTGGCATTTTCATAGTAAGAAGTTCTTCACGTGTGCCAAATGTATCTCGCTCGCCCTGTAATACTAAAAAAGGGCAAACAATATCAGCAAAATGATCGGTGCGTAATTTTTCTGGCTTACCCGGCGGATGAAATGGATAACCAAATGCTATAACACCTGAAAGGCTTTGCTCTGTACTACATGCAAGCATTGATGCCATGCGACCGCCCATCGATTTACCCCCTATAAACAACGGTAAATCTGGCTGCGCATTCGTTAGCACTCGTTCATAATAAATAAGTAACTTTGGTGCTCGCTCAGGAGGCCTGCGTTTATTAGTTTGTTTAGCGATTTGCATATATTCAAAATCAAATAAACCAACATCAACACCCTGCTCGCTTATTAATTTTGCCATGTGCTGCATAAAGTCAGAATCGCTACCAGCACCTGCGCCATGTGCAAATATAAACTGTGCTATTGCAGGTTGCTCCGTGCTTTTAAACCATTCAATCATTATTAATACTCATGTTCTTGCTCATGCTCTACTAAGCTCAGCATCCACTCTTTAAACGAAACTATTTTACCAAGCTCTGTTTGCGACTCACGAAGCACTAAGTAATACGCATTTTTACTCTCTAGGCTATGATTAAACGGAATTACCAAACGCCCTGCGTCTATGTCGGGTTTAGCTAATACACTATTGCCAATTGCCACACCTTGTCCATGTACCGCTGCTTGTAACACCATAGAGGAGTGGCTAAATATAGGCCCTTGATTTACCTGGATGTTACGCACGCCTGCGGTTTTCATCCACGTTTTCCAGTTTTTACGTGTCGTGTCGTGTAATAGTGTGTGATGCGCTAAATCACTAGGTTGATCAAGCGGCTTTACCCCGCTTAATAACATAGGACTACAAAGTGGTACTAAATATTCGGTATGAAGCTTGTACGCTTGTACGCCATTCCAATGACCCCTTCCATAATAAATAGCAATATCTACGTCATCAGTGAGTGAGTTTTCATCTTGGTCTTGTGCTTTTATTCGCACATCTATCTCTGGATGTAACTCATTAAACAAACTCAAACGAGGCACTAACCACTGAATAGCAAAACTAGGGGTTAGGCTTACCGTTAGTGAGCCCTTAGCGCCACGAGCTAATAGCTTTTCAGTTGCATCAATAAGCTGAGTAAAAATCTCTTTAATATCTAAAAAATAGCCTTGGCCTTCTTCAGTTAATAATAAAGAGCGGTTTTTACGTAAAAACAACTTCAAACCTAAATGCTCTTCAAGTGTTTTTATTTGATGACTTACTGCCGCCTGCGTTACATAGAGCTCTTCAGCAGCTTTTGTAAAACTTAAATGGCGTGCAGCCGCTTCAAAGGCTTTTAATGCGTTTAATGGAGGTACCCGTCTTGACATAATAACCAAGCTTAGAATTAGTTTTTCTTATGCGTGAGATTATATACATCATATAAGTTTGTGTATATTAAAGGCATAAAAAAAGCGACCTGAGTCGCTTTTTAATAAACATCATGCTTAATTATAAATCGCTTGCACTTGTATCAAGTGGGGCAAAACTTTTAATTAAATCATCAACTGCTTTCATTTGCGTTAAGTAGCCTTCTAACTTACTAAGTGCTAGCGCACATGGGCCATCACATTTAGCTTCGTTAGGATTTGGATGCGCTTCGATAAATAAACCAGCAATACCCAATGCCATACCGCTGCGCGCAAGCTCTGCAGCTTGTGCACGACGACCATCAGCAGAGTCAGCTCGTCCACCAGGGCGTTGTAGCGCATGTGTTGCATCAAAAATAACAGGTGCCATTGCCTTCATGTCATCCATACCCAGCATATCAACCACAAGGTTGTTGTAACCAAAGCTAGAACCACGCTCACAAAGAGCTACGTTGTTATTACCAGCTTCATTAAATTTAGTAATGATATGACGCATTTCATGTGGCGCTAAAAACTGTGGTTTTTTCACATTAATAATTGCACCTGTTTTAGCCATCGCCACAACTAAATCTGTTTGACGCGCTAAAAAAGCAGGTAACTGAATTACATCAACAACTTCTGCAACAGGTGCTGCTTGATGCGGTTCATGTACGTCAGTAATTAGTGGAATTTTAAACGTGTTTTTAATTTCTTCGAATATTTTTAAACCTTCTTCCATACCTGGACCACGGTACGAATTGATTGAAGAGCGATTAGCTTTATCAAATGAGGCCTTAAATACATAAGGAATATTTAGTTTCGTCGTAACTTCTACGTAATGCTCTGCAACACGCATTGCTAAATCGCGAGATTCTAATACGTTAATACCACCAAACAGTACAAACGGTTTATTGTTTGCAAGTTCAATTTCATTAATTTTAATAATTTGGTCTTTCATTTAAATTCCTTAAGGTGCAACTGCTTGCATCATTAATCCACAAATATAAGCCATATAAGTACCCACACCGTAGCCTAGTACAGCTAACAAGACACCAACAGGCGCTAGTGACGGATGAAACGCTGATGCGACAACAGGTGCTGACGCTGCGCCGCCCACATTAGCCTGAGAACCCACAGCCATATAAAATAACGGTGCTTTAATCAGTTTAGCCACAATTAACATGATACTTGCATGCACTAACATCCAAATTGCACCCACTAAAAATAGCCCAGGGTTATTGAAAATAGCGGTTACATTCATGTGTAAACCAATCGATGCAACCAAAATATATAAAAAGCTAGAAGCTACTTTTGAAGCGCCAAACGCTTCTATTTGCCTCACTTTAGTAAACGATAAGCCTATACCAATCGTTGTTGATATAACAATTAGCCAAAAGAATTTACTGTTTAAGCTGTATTCTTTTGCCCATTCATAAGTAGTGCCAAAGTACGGCCCCAAAAAGTCAGCGCAAAAGTGTGCTAAGCCAGTTATACCAAATGCAATTGCAATCAGCGTCATGTAATCATTAAGAGTTGGAATGCGTGCATGTTCTGCGTGATATTCTTCCACACGCTTTTTCAAATCTTCAATTGCGCTTGTATCAGCACCCGTCGCTGCATCAATCTTTTTATGATTTGCTGCCATTAACAATAAAACAGCCATCCAAATATTAGCGACAATTACATCGACTGTAATCATTACTGAGAATATATCACCACCAACTTCAAACATTTCTTTCATTGATGCTTGGTTAGCACCGCCGCCAATCCAGCTACCTGCAACAGTTGTCATACCGCGCCATACGGCATCTGGGCCATGCCCACCAACAATACTTGGGTCAAATGCGCTCACTACTAAAATAGCTAATGGCCCACCAATAACAATGCCTAAAGTACCCACTAAAAACATAATAAGTGCTTTAGGACCTAAGTTAATAATCGCTTTTAAATCAATACTAATGGTAAGTAGTATTAAACAGGCAGGTAGTAAGTAGCGCGAAGCCACATAATAAACATTAGATTTATTACCATCTACAATACCAAAGGTATTTAATAACGAAGGTAAAAAGTAACACAGTAATAAAGCAGGTACGTATTTATAAAATCGTTTTAAAGCTGGACGCTCACTGTTTGAGGTTTTAAAAATAAACCCCAAAATAATAGCAAGCAAACCAAGCACAACGGCATCATTTGTAATTAATGCGCTTTGAGTTTCAACCATAATTATTCCTATTCTTAATGGTGCGTTTTATTATTATCTTCTAGTTCTTCTATTTGGTGTTGAATAATCTCTATTGCAGGATCGTCCGGACACTCATCTACAAAAAACTGTAAATCATCACGTGCCATTTTAGGGCAACCGAGCTGATTTAATAAGTAACCTCTGTCGCGTCTCTCATACGGATCGTCGCCTATTAACTCCATTAGCATCTCTACACAGGTTAAAGCATGACCAAATTTATTTTCGCTAATGAAAGACCATTTTTGCTGAGCTAAAAATAACTTATATACTTCGTCATCAAAAATCAGTTCTAGTGGCTCTTGCTCTTGACCATCATCTTCATCTGCGTTTTCAGGGATAATATACCAACTTTGTTGTCCACTGCTTGGCTCTATTATGTAGCCTTCTTCATCACTAATCGCCACATGTACGCCAACATCACCTTGGGTAAGACTAAGGTTCGCGTCACAGTTAGCTTGTTGTAAAAAATGACAAAGTATAATTGCCAGTGTTGTAGGTGAACCACTGCGCATAGAAAGCGTATAGCTTAATGTATTTAATTTATATTCAGGCACTTTTAAACCTGATGCACTAAATAGCCAATCACTGTAAAACATATCTAATAATTTTTCGAGGCGATCGTGCTCATCACTCACTTTTAAACACAGCGCTGAAATTTGCTGTTCAAAGTCAGTTAAAGTTTCATAACATGGTGTTAAATCTATCTGAGGGTCCCACTTTGACTCTGCTTTAATACAGCGGTAAATCGCTGGAGGTGTAAATTCATCGTAAGCATCATCAAGATAAGATTCATCGTGTTCGTCAAACCCGAGGGTAGTCATTAATACTGCAACATTTTAGAAAACGAAGGCGTAGTTTACCTAACTTTAAAGCTATATACCAATATAGAGGTGTATTTGAATATTTTCTGAGAGGGAGTTGTATTTGAGCTTTACAAAACACCTATAAAGCTCAAATAGTCAGATATTACTTAAAGCAAAAAAACTGATTTAGACGTCGCTAAATAACCTATCGCTAAAATAACAGCAGTGTTAACTAAAACGTAAGCAACTTTAGCCGCCATTTTAGTTTGTCGGGCGCTTTTAGCCCCAATACCAATGTATATAACCACTAAAACTATTTTTTCTAATAGCCAATATTGTTCAAACGGATTAATTTTAGCCATAAATATAAGCGTAAGTGCAGACACTAATAACAAAGTATCTATACTGTGACTACCAATCATTACCACTTTATTTTTTGCTAATTTACCACTGCCCATTCGCGAAAAAGCGCGAACATAAAATAATATTACACTTAACATCGCAATTGCCATGTGCGAGTGCTTTACTGCTAAATAATCCATATGCCCCTGTACTTCTGTTTTATAAAAATCTAATCAGGAAAACGGCTAAGAACCGCCTCTAACTCATCAAGCTTTTCGTTAAATACTTCAACCATTTTTGGTTCAAAATGTGTGCCTTTTTCAGCATTAATTTCATCAACCACATTTTGTAATGTCCAAGGCTCTTTATAACACCGTTTATGGCGAAGTGCATCGTATACATCAGCAAGTGCGACTATGCGACCAAATACATTAATTGCGTTTCCGCTTAGACCTTGTGGGTAACCAGACCCATCCCATTTTTCATGATGCTCTTTTGCAATAATTGCACCTGTACTCACAATTTCATGGGGAGAGTCTTTTAAAATAGTATAGCCTTTATCAGTATGGGTTTTCATCACTTCCCATTCTTGAGGTTCTAACTTTGCTGGTTTGTTTAAAATCGCATCAGGAATACCCACTTTACCTACATCATGAAGAGGAGACGCCAACCTTACTAAATCTGCATCATGTTTAGATAAACCATAGCCCTCAGCTAAAATATGACAAATATGTGCTACACGTTTAACATGATTACCTGTCTCGGTTGAGCGCTGCTCTACTGCTTCACTTAACCTATAAACAAGCTCTTGTTGTGTCGCTTCTATTTCAGACTGAAGCTGCACATTTTCAAAGGCAAGTTGCACATTTTGAGAAAATATTTTGATTAAATGACGCTGAGTATCCGTTAAATCCTTTGGGACACCTGATATGAACAGCATTGAATTATGATTGTACTCACTACTGCAGTACGCAAATAAGTAATTATCTTTATAAATGATACTTTTATCATTAAGCGCCTGATGACACGCACTTAACTGCTCAGCTTGTAATACCTCATCAAGCTCTTTACCTTCACTTTTTTCAAAATCGCCAGTGCCAGAGCAAACTATTAGTTTTTTATTTTTTTCATGTTCTGGGTTTTGTGCAACTAAAGTGGTGGCATACATAGCTTGATCAGCAATACCCAATAAAGATGTTAATTGCTGCATAACGCCTTCAATAAAGTGCTCTATTGAATGCGCAGAAAAAATATCACGAGACGCTATAATTATTTTCTCAAGCCCTTCGCGTGACTGCTCAATCGAAATAATATCCCGATACGAGCGTAGGCTCGACATAATAACAGTAAATAATTTTTGAGCCGTTAGCTCCGTTTTCGATTTGTAATCGTTAATATCATAATTAATAATGACTTGACGTTCAGGTGCCTGGCCAGGTTGGCCTGTTCTTAAAATAATCCGTATATGATTATTTTTAGCTTCTTCACGAATAAACTTAGCAACCTGCAAACCAGCGTCGTCGGTTTCCATTACCACGTCAAGTAGCACAATAGCGGCATCTGGATGCTCTTTTATGAGCTCTTTCGCTTCAGCACCTGAGTAGGCACTAATAAACTCTAAGCGTTTATTTTGAAATTCAAAATCACTCAGTGCTAGTTTTGTAACAGCATGTACTTCAGGTTCATCATCAACGATTAATACTTTCCAGGTACCGTGTTCAATCTCATCGATTGTTTCTTCTGGTTCATCTGAAAATAAAAAATCACCCATCATAGTCGAAATTCCTTCATGGCATTATTTAACGCACTAGTAGGCAATTATTATTCTCTAGGGCCACAGTGCAAGTGTTACACGGTCATTGTTACCAAGGTCTTTCACTGTTTTAATATTAACAAACGCCATTTTTTCAAAGAAATGACGTACAGCTTCACCTTGCTCAAAACCGTGTTCTATTAAAAGATAGCCATTAGATGACAAATAGTCACGTGATTGTGTAATTATTTGTTTAATATCAGACATTCCGCAATCATCAGCCACTAATGCCGATAGAGGCTCAAAGCGCACATCACCCTGATTTAAATGTATATCGCTACTTTCTATATAAGGAGGGTTAGTGACAATTAAATTGAATTTTTCGCCATGCAACTCACTAAACCAGTTACTCTGTTTAACATGTACATTATTAATCGCTAATCGCTGCTGGTTACGTGTAGCAAGTGCAACTGCATCGCTTACTCTATCTACTGCAGTAATTTGCCAACTAGGCATTTCACTACCCAGTGCCAACGCTATTGCACCAGTACCTGTGCCTAAATCAAGCACCTTTGCTGTAGCGGGTAGCGCTATTTCAAGTGCTTGCTCGACTAATGTTTCAGTATCTGGTCGAGGTATTAGGGTCGTTGCGTTAACTTCAAGCGATAAGCTCCAAAATTCACGCAGCCCAGTTATATGGGCTACTGGTTCACCTTTTAAACGTCTTTGGATAAATACATTAAACTGCGATTGTTGCTCATCACTAAGCGCATGTTCTGGCCAAGTAAAAAGGTAACTGCGAGGTTCTTGAAGTATATGAAGAAGTAAAACTTGTGCATCTAATTTAGCACTTTCGCTGCTAAGTGCTAATAAGTCAGCACCTGCAGCAATTGCTTGTTCAAGAGTGTGAGCCACAATTACTCGTCGCCCATGGCCGCAAGTAAGTCAGCTTGATACTCTTGCATTAATGGGTCAATAATCGCACTTAAATCACCGGCTACCACTTCGTTTAAACGATAAAGTGTTAAGTTAATACGGTGATCGGTAATACGACCTTGCGGGTAGTTATAAGTACGAATACGCTCAGAACGATCGCCACTACCTACCAAGTCACGACGTTCAGAGGCTTCTGCCGCATGGCGTTTTTCATCTTCAGCTTGTTGCAGTCGAGCTGCAAGTACTGACATCGCTTTAGCGCGGTTTTTATGTTGCGAACGCTGATCCTGACACTCCACCACAACACCGGTAGGTATATGTGTAAGTCGAATAGCAGAATCAGTTTTATTTACATGCTGACCACCTGCGCCTGATGCACGAAATGTATCAACTTTTAAATCTGCTGTATTAATTTGTATCGCTTCAGCTTCTGGTACTTCTGCCATAACCGCAACAGTACACGCAGAGGTATGAACACGACCTTGTGATTCAGTCTCTGGCACACGTTGTACGCGGTGTACACCTGATTCAAACTTTAATTGACCGTAAACGCCTTCGCCACTGATATTTGCAATAACTTCTTTGTAACCGCCATGCTCACCTTCATTGGTGCTTACAACTTCTACTTTCCATTTTTTATTTTCTGCGTAGCGGCTGTACATACGAAATAAGTCACCAGCAAAAATAGCCGCTTCATCGCCGCCCGTCCCTGCACGTACTTCAACAAAAACGTTGTTGTTATCTCGCGGATCTTTTGGCAACATTAATACTTGAATTTGATCTTCAATCACTAGTATTTGTGCTTTTGCTTCTTTATATTCTTCTTGCGCCATTTCACGCATTTCAGGGTCAGAATCTTTAAGCATTTCTTCTGCACTGGCTAAATCGTCTTGCGTTTCTTTATAGTTTAAAAACGTTTTTACAATCTCTTCAAGCTCAGAATACTCTTTTGAAAGCGCACGAAAACGGTTTTGATCACTAATGACCGACGGGTCGCTTAGCAGCGCTTGTACTTCTTCGTAACGCTCTACTAAGGTTTCTAATTTATTATAAACAGACTCTTTCATTTAACGGTTATTCCTGATCAATACCTAACATTTTTTTCAACTGGTTTAGCTGCGCCACTTCACCTTTTTTCGCTGCATCTTGTATTGCACGGGTAGGCGCGTGCATTAAGCGATTGGTTAATTTATTGGCGAGCTCTAATATAATTTTTTCTGCATCTTTACCTGTATTGAGCTGACTAACAGCACGCTCTACAAGTTCAGACTTAATTGTTTGTACATCGTTTCGATAATGGCGGATTAAATCTACCGAATCGAGTGAACGCATCCACATTGCAAATTCTTTGGTGCGTTCAGTAATAATTATTTGCGCTTGCTGTGCAGCTTGCTCGCGCGCTGCCATATTCTCGCTTACAATGGTTTGTAAGTCATCAACGGAATATAAATAGGCAGCATCTAGCTCCCCAACTTGGCTTTCTATATCACGCGGAACCGCTATATCTATAAATAGCATAGGTTTGTGACGTCGCTGCTTTAGCGCCTGCTCAACCACCCCTTTACCAATAATAGGCAAAGTGCTGGCTGTAGAACTAATCACTATATCGGCTTTATGCAAACGCTCAGGCAATTGCGCCAAAGCAATCACATCTGCCGACACTTCATCAGCTAAGTTACGAGCTCGCTCAATAGTTCTATTTGCAACAGTGATATTTTGAGGCTCATTTTGGTATAAATGTTTAGCAACCAATTCAATGGTTTCACCTGCGCCAATTAATAACACATTGGTCTTATCAAGCTTGCCATAAATATGCTTTGCCAAGTTAACTGCAGCAAACGCTACCGATACAGCACTTGCGCCAATATCGGTTTCAGTTCTAACTTGTTTCGCTACTGAAAATGTTTTTTGAAACAACCTATCAAACGTAACACCTACTGCATCGTGGTTTTTAGCACTAAAAAACGATTGTTTTATTTGCCCCAAAATTTGCGGTTCGCCCAACACCAAAGAATCCAACCCACACGCCACGCGCATTAAGTGATTAATAGCATCGTTATCTTCGTAGCAATAAGTGTTTTTGCTCAGTTCATGTTCATCCAAACCATGGAAACTGGCAAGCCAGCTCAACAGTGTTTGGGAATTTTGCTGAGCGAGGCTACAATAGATCTCGGTTCGATTGCAGGTAGACACAATAACCGCTTCATTAAAGTCGGCATGGCCACTTAATTGTTGCAACGCCTCTGAAATTTGCTCAGGCGAAAAAGCCACTTTTTCACGTAATTCTACGGATGCGGTTTTGTGATTTATACCTAGTGCTATTATGGTCATATTTGCCAAATATTGCTGAGCCCTACTTCAAAGGCGGTAATTTTACCAAAAATCAGCGGAATATGGAAAGTAAGGAACAACATTTGATTCGACAATATTTGATTTTATTCATGTTTTTTTTGTTTTTAGGTGGCTGTGCTCATCAAATTGATACAAAAACAACACTTTATGATGATTGGAAACCACGTTTAGCTGCTCAAAAAACTTGGCAAGTAGAAGGTAAACTTGCATTTATTAGCCCAGAAGAGCGTCAATCTGCAAACTTAAATTGGCAGCAAACAACAAATTCCAATAATTTAATACTGACTACTTTTATTGGTACTCGTATTTTGTCGCTTAAACAAACAGCTAACGGTGCTGAATTAGAGTTTGACGGTGAACAATACTTTGATACTAACGCTGCAGAGCTTTTAAAACGATTAACGGGTTTTACACTACCGGTTGATAATGCCGATAACTGGCTTAAAGGCACTATTGACGATGAAAGTTTAATTGTTGATGAGCTTGGGCGTGCAAAGCAAGTATTATGGTTTGATAATACAGGCAAAAAATGGCAAATAGATTATGGCGCCTATGTACAAAACGCAGGTTACTGGTTACCTACTAAACTGACGTTAAAGCACCAACAAATAAAAATTAAAATTCAACTATACGATTGGCAGTTTAAATAAGTATGAATAACAAAACCTCTTTTTCACTTATTGCTCCGGCAAAACTCAATTTATTTTTACATATTAATGCTCGCCGAGAAGATGGCTATCATGAACTTGAAACCTTATTTACTTTTTTAAATTTTGGTGATGAGCTGCATTTTGAGTTAACAACAGATGGGAGTATTTCTGTCGGTGGTGATACTAAAGACATCCCTCTAAATGATAATCTCATCTATAAAGCTGCTTTATTATTACAAACACACTGTAAAACCTCTTTGGGTGTAAAAATAAATTTAATTAAGCGCTTGCCGATGGGGGGCGGTGTTGGAGGAGGTTCATCTGACGCAGCGAGTACTTTATTAGCCCTAAATAAGTTATGGAAATTGGCACTAAATTTAGAAACACTAGCTCAACTAGGGCTCAAGTTAGGGGCAGATGTTCCAGTGTTCATACAAGGTCAAAGCGCCATAGCGCACGGTATTGGTGAAAAACTACACCACGTAACACTTGAACAAAAATGGTACTGCGTTGTACACCCTAACCAACATGTAAGTACCGCAAAAATATTTACACATCCAGATTTAAAACGCGACACACCAAAAATAATAGGCGACTGGAAACACCATACTTTGACCAACGATTGTGAGCCTTTAGTTAAAAAGCTTTGCCCCGAGGTTGAAAAAACCCTCCAGTGGTTGCTAAAATACGCACCGTCGAAGATGACCGGAACAGGTTCATGTTGTTTTGTCGAATTTGCTAGCCAAGTTCAAGCACAAGATGTACTTGAAAATCTCCCCCATACTTGGCAGGGTTTTGTGGCTTCAAGCGCAAATGTCTCACCTGCTCATACGGAGTTAACCGCCATATTCGATCAATGAAGTAACGTACAAGTAATCATAAGTTAACCCGCAGTGAAATTTATCATTGCCCGTTAGTCCAAATATTCAGTGCCTGAGGAACCCTACCGTGCCTGACATGAAGCTCTTCGCTGGTAACGCAACACCTGAGTTAGCTCAAAAAGTTGCAAAACGTTTATATATTGAATTAGGCGATGCTGTTGTTGGCCGTTTTAGCGACGGTGAGATCAGTGTTCAAATAAATGAAAATGTTCGTGGCTCGGACGTTTTTATCTTGCAATCAACCTGTGCCCCTACAAACGATAACCTGATGGAACTTATCGTTATGGTTGATGCTCTACGTCGTGCATCTGCAGGTCGTATTACTGCCGTCATTCCTTATTTTGGTTATGCGCGCCAAGACCGTCGTGTACGTTCTGCTCGTGTTCCAATTACCGCTAAAGTTGTTGCAGATTTCTTATCAAGTGTTGGTGTTGACCGTGTTCTTACGGTTGATTTACACGCTGAACAAATCCAAGGCTTCTTTGATGTACCTGTAGATAACGTATTTGGCAGCCCTGTATTACTTGAAGATATGAAAGAACGCGACTTTGAAGACGTCGTTGTTGTATCTCCAGATATTGGTGGTGTTGTACGTGCTCGTGCAATTGCAAAACTACTAAACGATACCGATTTAGCAATCATTGATAAACGTCGCCCTCAAGCAAATGTTTCTCAAGTAATGCACATTATTGGTGACGTTGAAGGTCGTGATTGTATTATCGTAGATGATATGATTGATACCGGTGGTACATTGTGTAAAGCCGCAGAAGCACTTAAAGAACATGGCGCTAAGCGTGTATTTGCATACGCAACACACCCTATCCTTTCAGGTAAAGCAGCCGAAAACTTACGTGACTCAATGATTGATGAAGTAATTGTAACTGACTCAATTCCGCTATCTGATGAGCTTAAAGCCCTTGATAAAGTTAAGGTACTTACGCTTGCTGACATGTTAGCAGAGACTATTCGTCGTATTAGTAACGAAGAATCTATCTCAGCGATGTTTGAACACTAAAATTAAACATTCCTGAATATAAAAGCGCCTTTTGGCGCTTTTTTTGTAAGCGATGTTTATTTTATCTGGGCGTGGTGGTATGATAGCGCGCCTTTTGGCTAGGGACCTTGGTCGCAAAGGCCCTACACATTTAAATAACTGGAGACATCATGTCTAACAAAACTTATACGTATAACGCTGAACTTCGCGTAGAAACTGGTACTGGTGCGAGCCGCCGCCTACGTCGCGAAGACAAAGTTCCTGCAATCCTTTACGGAGCTGATAAAGAAGCTTTATCTCTTACTTTTGCTCATAAAGATATGATCAAAGCTCAAGAAGACGAAGGTTTCTACACGCATATCCTTACGCTTAACGTTGATGGCGAAGCTGTTGAAGTAATCTTAAAAGATATCCAACGTCACCCATTCAAGCCTAAGCTTACTCACCTTGATTTCCAACGTGTAGATGCTACTCATAAATTTCAAACTAAAGTTCCTCTACACTTCATCGGTGAAGAGATTGTAACTAAAGCTGGCGCAACTGTTGTTCACCAGTTAACTGAAGTTGAAATTACGTGTCTTCCAAAAGCACTTCCAGAATTCATTGAAGTAGATGTTTCTAAGTTTGTTGTTGGCGATTCAGTTCATATCTCTGACCTAACTTTCCCTAAAGGCGTTAGCTCTGTAGATTTAGCTAAAGGCGAAGGCCATGATCAGTCTATCCTGACTATCAAAGCAAACAAAGCAGCTCCAGTTGAAGACGACGCTGCAGCAGCAGAATAATATTTAAGGTCTCGCAACCTTGAATTCTATTCAAATGCTTGTGGGCCTGGCTAATCCAGGCCCCGAATACGCAAACACACGCCACAATGCAGGTGCTTGGTTCATCGAGCAAATCGCTGCACGCTATAACTGCACTCTAAAACACGATCCTAAATATCACGGCCTTACAGGCAAAGTGATCATTCAAGGCCAAGAATTCAAATTATTGATCCCCACTACTTACATGAATTTAAGTGGTAAAGCGGTCAGTAGTTTAGCTAATTTTTTCAAAATCCCTGTCGAGGACATTTTAGTTGCCCATGACGAATTGGATTTAGACCCAGGCGTTGCCAAATTAAAAAAAGGTGGCGGGCATGGCGGTCATAATGGTTTAAAAGACATTATTGCAAAAATGGCAAATCAAAAAGACTTTATGCGCTTGCGCATTGGTGTAGGTCATCCGGGGCATCGTGAAATGGTAACTGGTTGGGTGCTTGGAAAAGCGGCCAAAGAAGACCAAGAAAAAATGGATGCTGCTGTTGATGAAGCAGTTCGTTGCATGGAAATACTTGCAAAAGATGGTGTGTTAAAAGCACAAAACAGACTACATTCGTTTAAACCCTAGTAACTTGGGTCCAAGTACACCGTTTAAACGAATTCTAAACAAGGTATCTTACTATGGGTTTTAAATGTGGCATCGTTGGCTTGCCTAACGTAGGTAAATCAACGCTTTTCAATGCACTAACTAAAGCGGGTATTGAAGCCGCTAACTTTCCTTTTTGTACCATTGAGCCTAATACAGGTGTGGTACCTGTGCCAGATCCTCGTCTAGACGAACTTGCTAAAATTGTTAATCCTCAACGAGTTCTTACCACTAGTATGGAATTTGTAGACATTGCTGGCTTGGTAAAGGGCGCATCTAAAGGTGAAGGCCTTGGTAACCAGTTTTTAGCTAACATTCGTGAAACCGATGCAATTGGCCACGTAGTTCGCTGTTTTGAAGATGAAAACATCATACACGTAGCAGGCACTATTGACCCTGCTGACGATATTGACGTAATCAACACTGAGTTAGTACTTGCTGATATGGATAGCGCTGAAAAAGCCCTTTTCCGTAACGCAAAAAAAGCAAAAGGTGGTGATAAAGACGCCAAAGAGCAAAATGCCGTACTTGAAAAAGTAAAAGTGCATCTTGATGAAGGCTTAACTTTACGCGCTTTAGCATTAACTAAAGAAGAAAAAGCAGCAATCAGCTCTATCAACTTCTTAACTATTAAACCAACTATGTATATTGCAAACGTTGCTGAAGATGGTTTTGAAAATAATCCATACCTTGACCGTGTACGCGCTATTGCTGCAGCAGAAGATGCGATTGTTGTTCCTGTATGTGCTGCTATCGAATCTGAGCTTTCAGAATTAGATGACGAAGACAAGCTTGAGTTTATGGCTGATCTTGGCTTAGAAGAGCCCGGCCTTAATCTTGTTATTCGTGGTGGTTATGAATTACTACAATTACAAACTTATTTCACTGCGGGTGTTAAAGAAGTGCGTGCATGGACAATCCCTGTAGGTGCAACAGCGCCACAAGCAGCGGGTAAAATCCATACCGACTTCGAGCGTGGCTTTATTCGTGCGCAAACGATTGCTTTTGACGACTTTGTTGCCTTTAAAGGTGAAAGCGGCGCAAAAGAAGCAGGTAAGATGCGTCAAGAAGGTAAAGAGTACATTGTTAAAGACGGCGATGTAATGAACTTCTTGTTCAACGTATAAGTTAAATGAAACCGAATTAGTATTGGTAATAATTTTAAAGGCTCGTTTTTACGAGCCTTTTTTGTACCTCCAACGTTATAAACTTATAAAATTGATATAGCCCCAACCTAAATGCCTACGTTTAATCTAAAAAAACACACTGCGCAGAAGATCAAACCTCAATAATAAGTACCTCTTAAACAAATTAATGTTAAGATTTAACCAGAGCGTAATAATTTGTTGAATAATCAAACAGCTTCAAACTATTGGTTTTTGCTTTTTTATTTAGCGACAAATTTTGTATGTGAATTGCACTCAAAAAATCATCATTTTTATTAAAATTTAGCCGCTTAGCTTAATTTTCCTGCAAACAAACACAGTTAAGTGTTTTTTTGCAAAAAAGGTGTTGACGAATTTGGGTCATATCAGCATAATACGCCCCGCACTCAGCGATGAAGTGCTAACAAAAAAAGATGGCTAAGTAGCTCAGCTGGTTAGAGCACATCACTCATAATGATGGGGTCACAGGTTCAAATCCCGTCTTAGCCACCATATTTTTTGTTGCTCAATGAAGAGTTTAAAATAACTACCTTGTGTGCGGGAGTGGCGGAATTGGTAGACGCGCTGGATTTAGGTTCCAGTATCTTAGGATGTGAGAGTTCAAGTCTCTCCTTCCGCACCATAATTCTTGATAAGAATTAAAACTATCAATTGTTATTGTTGGGATATCGCCAAGCGGTAAGGCACCAGGTTTTGATCCTGGCATTCCCAGGTTCAAATCCTGGTATCCCAGCCAACAATGGCTAAGTAGCTCAGCTGGTTAGAGCACATCACTCATAATGATGGGGTCACAGGTTCAAATCCCGTCTTAGCCACCATTTCTCTTTTTAGAAGTGGCTCTGCAAGAGTTAAATTGCACTCAATGAAGAGTCTAAAATAGCTACCTGTGTTTTATAACACAAACGATGCGGGAGTGGCGGAATTGGTAGACGCGCTGGATTTAGGTTCCAGTAACTTCGGTTGTGAGAGTTCAAGTCTCTCTTTCCGCACCATGTTCTTGATACGAACTAAAAATATCAATTAATTCTTTGTTGGGATATCGCCAAGCGGTAAGGCACCAGGTTTTGATCCTGGCATTCCCAGGTTCAAATCCTGGTATCCCAGCCAACTTCTTCTACCAAGGAAAGTTGGATAAAAGAATGACTCTTGCTTAGAGTTTAAATGAGCAAATTAGTGATGCGGGAGTGGCGGAATTGGTAGACGCGCTGGATTTAGGTTCCAGTAACTTCGGTTGTGAGAGTTCAAGTCTCTCCTTCCGCACCATGTTCTGATAAGAACTAAAATTATAAAAGAATTCTTTGTTGGGATATCGCCAAGCGGTAAGGCACCAGGTTTTGATCCTGGCATTCCCAGGTTCAAATCCTGGTATCCCAGCCAACTTCTTCTACCAAGGAAAGTTGAATAAAAGAATTACTCTAGCTTAGAGGTTAAATGAGCACATTAGTGATGCGGGAGTGGCGGAATTGGTAGACGCGCTGGATTTAGGTTCCAGTATCTTAGGATGTGAGAGTTCAAGTCTCTCCTTCCGCACCATGTTCTTATTAAGAACTAAAATTAATATCAAATTTATAGTTGGGATATCGCCAAGCGGTAAGGCACCAGGTTTTGATCCTGGCATTCCCAGGTTCAAATCCTGGTATCCCAGCCAATTTGACTTCCTTCTCTAAAACTTCTCAATATTCATTAAATTCAGCTTACTTTTTCTGTACTTAAATATACATTTATAAATTCGTCTATATTTATTGGTTTGCTATATAAATACCCTTGTAAATAATCACAGTTCATACTCAATAGCGCTTGCTCTACTTCTTTGGTTTCTATTCCTTCAGCTACTACATCGCAATTTAATCGGCTCGCCAAAAACAACGTAGATTCTACAATAGCGTAATCAGGCGGATTAATGAGCATGTCTTTGATAAACGATTGATCTATTTTTATCTGGTTTATGGGCAACTCCCTTAATAACGACAGTGACGAAAACCCCGTACCAAAATCATCAACACTAAATTTAAATCCACGCATACTTAACTGCTGCATCATTTTTCTTGCTGCGGGTATGTTTGTCATCATTGCCCCTTCTGTAATTTCAAATATTAGTGAATCACTTAAAGTCGGGTCAGTAGTAAGTAAGCTAATTATAAATTCGTAAAACTCGCTGCTTTCAATATCTTTCGTTGATAAGTTGACATGAATAGTACCGCTAAACCCAAACAGTTTAAGTTTTCTAATATGGTTAACTGCTTCTTGTACAACCCATTTCGATAAAACAAAAATAAGCCCTGTACGCTCAGCTACACTTATAAACTTTTCAGGACTAATAAAGCTACCATCAGCTTGCGGCCATCGGATCAGCGCTTCTAGGCCATGCAATTGAATATCTTTGGAGTTCATTATTGGTTGTAAATAAAGCTCGAACTCACCTTTGTGTAACGCGGCTTTAATTTTGACTGATAAATCAAAAAAGTCCTCAGCTCGTTTACCTATTTCAGATGAGTAATTTACTAAAGGTTGAAATGTCTTTTTTGCTTCATGCAGTGCCAAGTTGGCTTTTTTTAGTAACTGGTCGGGTAATCGGCTATCATCTGGGAAACGGCTTACGCCTATACTTAATTGTATTTTAACCATTTGCTCATGTGTACAAAACGGAGCTTTAACGGCTGAGTTTATAATATTTACACAGTGAGCCATGCTTTCATCAGTATCGGTATTCAGTAAAAACGCAAACTCATCCCCCCCTATTCGATATAACTTAGCAATGCCACATAGTTCTTTGCTTAACTTATTAGCAAAAGCAGCCAGTAGTTGATCACCACATTGATGACCAAACGCATCATTAATTTGTTTAAAATTATTTAAATCAATATAAAATAATGCAAATGAAGAAGGGTAATCGACTTGTTTACTCAAGGATTTAAAAAAGTTATTGCGGTTGGGTAAGGTTGTTAAGTTATCGTGCTCAGTTTGATATTTTTGATACTGCGTTGCTTGCTCTATTTTAAGGATGCTTTTCAAACTCAGTTTGACAACTAAGAAAACAAACCCTGCACCACCAAATAATATTGTGGCAACTGCATTTCTTATTATTGGTGCCGTATCGTAATTTGAAAAGTAATAAAGTATCCACCAATACCCTAAAATAAAACAGACAATAGCGCATAACAGTACACTCCACGCTCTTTGCGATGTTTTTTTACAAACTTTAAAGGTTGTTTTTAAGCTAGCAACTAGCAGTAGCGCACCTAAAATAATTATTACTGAAAAAAAATTATCCACACATAGGCTCTTTAAAATTATTAAATTGCGGTTTAGTGATATAACCCTAGTCAAATTAAAATTTTATTTAATATAACTGGGTCACTATTTGTCCACTTAAAAACAGACATAAAAAAAGGCTCATAAATGAGCCTTTTTAATCTCTACTTTAAATTTAGCCTAAATCACCGCTAATTGCGTATTTTAAAACCCAGTTTTTTATAGGGCCTGTATTATTAGCCATTTTTAAAAACTGGCTACGTGCCCATTTAAGTGGCGCAACTTGGTTAGAAAAGCCAAAGTAACACGCGTCCATCATGCTCATCATTAATAAATTAGCTTTACGGCGAGCTCGCTCGTATTCTTTAAGCGTTATCGGGCACCCTATACCCCCTGCATTGTCTAAAACTTCAGCAAGTGCCACTACATCCTGAAAACCTAAATTAACGCCCTGCCCTGCAAGGGGATTTATTGTATGTGCAGCGTCACCGACTAAAACTAAGCGCCCTTGTGAATAGTTGTTAGCATGTTGGCGAGTAAGCGGAAATATTGCATGAGTTTGTACTTCAAAGTCTCCAGCAAGTTCAGGAAATTTATTAAGTATGTGCATTTTTAGCTCAGCTGGGTTTAGCCCTTTAAATGCTTGCAGTGTATTTGCATCGTCGTACCAAATTAAATTAGCGTATGGTGCCTGCATTGGCAAAAATGCGAGTGGCCCACTTGGCGTAAACTGCTGCCATGTTTTAATTTGTTGCGGCGCATCGAGTTTAATTAATACCCCCATGCAATGCTGCTGATACTGCCAGCCGGTAATTCCTATATTAGCTTTAGCACGCAGCTGCGATTGTCCGCCATCGGCTGCAATCACTAAATCAGCGGTATAGGTTTGAGCTCCATACACAAGCGTAATTAAATCATCCGTTTGCTCTATTTTAGTAATAGGTGTGGCTTGCTCAATAACCTCAATTTTATAATGATCAAATTGCTGCCATAAACTTGCTTGAATTAAACTATTTTCAATTAAGTGGCCTAAATGCGTGGTGTTTATATCGGAGCAGTCAAACAATAAATTATCACCACCGCGCTCAAATGCCTCTAATTGTTGATAAGGCGCTATGCGGTTTTGCCTTAAAAGCGGCATTGCTCCTAATTCATCAAGTAAATTTTCTGAAAAACGATTAATAGCCGACACTCTAATATCAACCTTATCACTACTAAGAATCTGTGATGGGTCTATTAGGTGTTTTTCGATTATGCGTACGCCAAAGCCCTGTTGAGCAAGCTTTATCGCCATAGCCGCGCCAACCATGCCACCGCCAACTACTATCACATTATTTTTAGTCATGTTTTTCATCATTTTATTATTACTTGAGTCTGTTTTGATTGTATCAAAATTAATTTGTTTTATACCAGGGGATATCCCTAACCGCTGATTAAACTCGCCTCGTATTGATTTGAGATCACAAACATGAAAACTATACTTGGATCTGGACGGGTATCCAGCTAAAATACGCCTCCTTTAAGTGAGCATGCTTGCTCCTTAATCCTGTTTCAAGCACATTTTTGTGCCACTATCGAATTGAACACGAGGCTATATTTCAATGAGCAAAAAGCTGCATATTAAAACCTGGGGTTGTCAGATGAACGAATACGACTCTCAGAAAATGGCTGAACTTTTAGATGCCACCAACGGCTACCAGCTAACTGAAGATGCAACAGATGCCGACGTAATCTTACTTAACACCTGTTCAATTCGTGAAAAAGCACAAGAAAAAGTATTTCACCAATTAGGTCGCTGGAAGTTATTAAAAGACGACAAGCCAGATTTAATCATTGGTGTAGGTGGTTGTGTTGCCTCACAAGAAGGTGACTCTATTCGCCAACGTGCGCCATTTGTAGATGTTATTTTTGGTCCGCAAACGCTACACCGTTTACCAGAAATGATTAAACAAGTGCAAGGCGACAAAGGCTCATCGGTTGTTGATATTTCATTCCCAGAGATTGAAAAATTTGACCGTCTGCCAGAGCCAAAAGCAGATGGCCCATCTGCTTTCGTATCAATTATGGAAGGCTGTTCTAAGTACTGTACTTTTTGTGTTGTACCTTATACTCGCGGTGAAGAAGTTAGTCGCCCAGTAGATGACGTACTACTTGAAGTTGCACAACTTGCAGAGCAAGGCGTACGTGAAGTAAATCTTTTAGGTCAAAACGTAAACGCATACCGCGGTGATACGCACGATGGTGAAATTTGTTACTTTTCTGATTTAATTCGTCTTATAGCAGCTATTGATGGTATTGACCGTATTCGTTACACCACATCGCACCCGGTAGAATTTACCCCAGATATAATCGACGTTTACGCCGATGTGCCAGAGCTTGTAGATCACTTACATTTACCAGTACAAAGTGGTTCAGACCGTATATTAAACCTAATGAAACGTGGCCATACGGCAATTGAATACAAATCGACAATTCGCAAGTTACGTAAAATTCGTCCTAACTTAAGTATGTCGTCAGATTTCATTATTGGTTTCCCAGGCGAAAGCAAAGAAGACTTTGAAGCAACCATGAAGCTTATTAGCGACATAGGTTTTGATATGAGCTTTAGCTTTATTTACAGCGCACGCCCAGGTACGCCAGCGGCAGATTTGCCGGATGACGTAACAGAGCAAGAGAAAAAAGAACGCTTATACTTACTACAAAACCGTATTACACAAATGGCGCAGCAAATTAGTCGTCAAATGTTCGATACAGAGCAACGTATACTTGTTGAAGGTCCTTCTAAGAAGAACCCTATGGAATTACGTGGCCGTACAGAAAACAACCGTGTAGTAAATTTTGTTGGCCCGCACACTGTGATCGGACAGTTTGTTGATGTACGTATTACCGAAGCACTACCTAACTCTTTACGTGGTGACTTAATTCGTACAGAATCAGAAATGAACTTACGACGTGAAGTCGCTCCTTCAGCTATTTTAACTAAAGCTGCAGCTGCAGAGCCAAAACCAGACACTGTTAACGAAATTGGCGTAGCTACTTTCGTTCCTTAGTCACACAATTAGCGCCAGTTAACGCTGGCGCAGTACTATAGGAAGCAATTTTGAGTAATCAGTTAAAAACATTAGAGATTTATTTAGAACCTGCCGATAACAAACGCCTATCTTCTTTATGTGGCCCGTTTGACGAAAACATCAAACAAATTGAACGCCACCTGGCTGTTGAAATAATTCACCGTGACAACTTTTTTAAAGTAACCGGTAAACTACACAACTGCGCCGGCGCTGTAGAAATCTTAAAAAACCTTTATGTTGATACTCAGCCAGTTCGTGGTGTTTTAGGCGAAATAGAACCCGACGCCGTTCATTTAGCTATTACCGAATCAAAAGCCTTAGAGCAAGATGCATCCAGCAGCGCTTATGGCAAAGAAATGGTTATTAAAACCCGCCGTGGTGTAATTAAACCACGTAACGACAACCAAGGTGTTTATGTGGCTAATATTTTAAACCACGACATTACCTTTGGTATTGGCCCTGCAGGTACTGGTAAAACTTACCTTGCAGTTGCAGCCGCCGTCGACGCTCTTGAGCGCCAAGAAATACGCCGTATATTACTAACGCGCCCTGCTGTAGAAGCTGGCGAAAAGCTTGGCTTTTTACCAGGTGATTTAAGTCAAAAAATAGACCCATACCTGCGCCCTCTTTACGATGCTCTTTTTGAAATGCTAGGTTTTGAAAAAGTAGAAAAACTCATCGAAAAAAATATCATCGAAGTCGCACCGCTTGCTTACATGCGCGGACGTACTTTAAACGATGCCTTTATTATTTTAGATGAAAGCCAAAATACCACCGCCGAGCAAATGAAAATGTTTTTAACCCGTATAGGGTTTAACTCAAAAGCGGTGATTACAGGCGATATTACACAGGTCGATTTACCTCGTGGCACACGCTCAGGCCTTCGCCATGCAATTGAAGTACTTGATGGCGTAAACGAAATTAGCTTTAACTACTTCAAAGCCCACGACGTAGTACGTCACCCTGTTGTAGCACGCATAGTTGAAGCATACGAGCGTAACGACGAAAGCGAGCGACTTAAGCGCATTGAAAAGCAAAACGCAAAAGACGCACTCGCTGCTCTTCAACAGCCTACTACTAAAGAGTAATACTTTGACAACCGAACTTGATTTACAAATAGCCTGTGAGTTTGACAACCTCCCAAGCGAAGAACAATTTGCGCTATGGGCCGACAAAGCCCTTAGCCAATACCGTGACGAGTCAGAACTCAGTATCGTTATTAGCGACGAAGCGCAATCGCAACAACTTAATAACGACTATCGCGGTAAAAATAAACCGACCAACGTACTGTCGTTCGAATTTGAAGCACCACCAGGAATAGATATTCCCTTGGTTGGTGATTTAATTATTTGCCCAGCCATTGTATTAGCTGAAGCAATTGAGCAAGAGAAGTCATTTCATGACCACTTTGCTCACATGGTTATTCACGGATGCTTGCATTTGCTTGGATTTGACCATATAAAGAGTGACGATGCTTTAGAGATGGAAAGCATCGAAAAGCAATTACTTGCAGAGCTAAACATAGCAGACCCATACCGGGACGATATTTAAATTAACGGAGCAATTAGACGCAATGAGCGACGGTAACTCGCAATCTAGCCAGGGTTCTTCTGGCAAAACGTGGTTGGGCAGAATAGCCCAAATGTTGCAAGGGGAACCCCAGAATAGAGAAGAGCTGGTCGAAGTTATTGCCGATGCGCAAGAACGAGACGTAATCGATCCTGAAACAAAAGAGATGATAGAAGGTGTGCTTGGCGTGTCTGAGCTTAAAGTGCGAGACATAATGGTTCCGCGCTCACAAATGATCACTCTTGAGATCGACAGCCCGCTTGAAGAGCTAATTCCAATGATGGTTGACTCAACTCACTCACGTTTTCCAGTGGTGATTGAAGACAAAGACCATGTAGAAGGTTTTTTACTCGCTAAAGATTTATTGCCACTGATCTTAAATAAAGACGAGCATTTACCATCAATACGCGATTATTTACGTCCAGCAATGGTAGTACCTGAGAGCAAACGTGTTGATACATTGCTAAACGAATTCCGTCAGCAACGCTACCATATGGCTGTTGTTATTGACGAATACGGCGGCGTATCGGGCTTGGTAACGATTGAAGATATTCTTGAAATAATTGTTGGCGAAATCGAAGATGAGCACGACGAAGAAGAAGAACATCAAGATATTCGTCGACTTGCGAAACATGTTCACGTAGTGCAAGCACTCACACCTGTAGATGACTTTAACGAGCATTTTAAAACAGGCTACAGCACAGACGAAGCCGATACTATTGGCGGAACTGTACTGCACGCATTTGGCCATATGCCAAGCCGTGGTGAAACGATTGACATAGAAGGTTACCAATTTAAAGTAACCAACGCCGACAATCGTCGTATTTTGCAACTGCAAGTCACCGTTCCTAAGGCTGATGATAACGACAGTGAAGAAACTGCTAACTAGACTTACCCTATTAGCAAAAGATAAAAAAGCATGGCTCGCACTCGTTGCGGGCCTTGTTTTAACTTTTGGCTACGCCCCCTTTGAAATTTGGCCCATCGTATTTATTAGCCTTGGTGCCATAATTTTTTGCGTCAACCCCAATAATACCGGTAAAGCACACGCAAAAACCGCTGCTAAATATGGCTTTATATTTGGCCTAGGCTGGTTTGGTGCAGGTATAAGCTGGGTACATGTTTCTATTGCCACCTTTGGCGGTATGCCGCTTATAGCGTCGCTCTCGTTAATGGCTTTTTTGTGCGCCTACTTAGCGTTATTTCCCGCACTTGCCTTTTGGGCAACTACACGCTTTGCCAGTGGCCCTAAAAGCTTTGGCGCATTACTTATTGCCTGCTTTGCAATTAGTGAGTATTTACGTGGCACCGTACTTACCGGTTTCCCGTGGTTAAGTTTTGGCTACACACAAACCGACGGACCTTTAAGGTTGCTTGCCCCTTATATTGGCGAGTTTGGCTTAACACTTACCTGTGTCGCTATTGGCTTTGCACTATATAGACTTACCCAAAAAGATTTTAAAACCCCAGCGGTTACTGCTACAGCTGTTGCGCTTATTTTTACAGGCGCAAACACCACAGGTAGTATTCATTACACAGATAAAAACATGTCAGTATTGCTCGTACAAGGCAACATACAGCAACACCTGCGCTTTGAGCCAAGTGAGTTTTGGACCACAATGAGCAAATACCAAGACCTGACACGCCCACATTGGGATGCCGACTTAATAGTATGGCCCGAAGCCGCAGTGCCTGAAATAGAAATGCTTGCTGATTCCTACTTAGCCAATTTAGACAGTGCCGCCTCGTTTAATAAAACCGCCCTTGTTACCGGTATTGTTGACTACCAGCGAGACACCAAAAACATATTTAACACACTTATTGTAGTCGGTAATAAAGAGCGCGGCGACGAGCACGGGCATTACCATTACCTTGATAAAAACCGCTATCAAAAACACCAGCTATTACCTATTGGCGAATTTGTACCGTTTCAAGATTTTTTGCGCCCTATTGCTCCGTTATTCGATTTACCTATGTCGTCGTTTACTCGTGGCGACAAAGTGCAAAACAACTTACGCGCCAATGGCTATAACTTACTCCCCGCTATTTGCTACGAAATTGTTTTTGCCGACTTAGTACGCGGAAATTACAAAAGCGATTCCGACCTACTCTTTACGGTAAGTAACGATGCCTGGTTTGGCGACTCTATTGGGCCTTTGCAACATATGCAAATAGCCCGTATGCGCGCGCTCGAACTACAACGCCCTCTAGTACGAGTTACCAACAATGGGGTAAGCGCCGTATACGACCCTATAAGCCACGCACAACAAACCATGCCTCAGTTTGAAGCTACCATATTGAGAGCCAACATTAAGCTTATAAAAGGCGACAGCGTGTACAGCCAGTATGGCAACGTGTTTGTTTGGGGATTAGTGTTTTTGATGGGTCTTAGTGGTTTTGGAGTTAGGTTTAGAAAGTAAACTTTTATCTTACAGTGATTCTAAAGCGTTTACTCTTACTAGAATCACTGTAAATTTATTTTGCCATTAATAATGACTCAATCTTATCTGTAATTTCTTCGATATTATCTTTATATCCGACAAAAAGTTTATCTGCTAAAAGAGGTAGTTGACTAATTAAAGCGTCTCCATCTCCAACCATGAGAGGTAATAACTTTGTATTCTCTGCCCCTATCTCTGCTGATAAAACAGCATTGAGTTCTTTCATAGGCCAAGATTTTTTTACTGAATCCTCTGATATTATTGCAATGACATATTTAGACTTTTGAAGCGCCGTATTAATTTTTGCTACAAGAGAATCCCCCCAATTTATCGCGAAACAATCTATAAATGCATTTATATTACGCTTTTTAAGAGACTCATATAGAGGCAAAGCCACACTTTCTTTATCTTCACTCGCATGGCAAATAAAAACATCATACATTTCGAATATACCTTTTAATTTATTGATAAATGCAGGTGGGTTGTTATCTAGTTCCAAAACCTTTTTACATAATGTTAAGTACGGGGAATGATCCTCACCTCTAACCATTCTTATAAAGCTTAAGTTACCATAAACAGCTCTTTTATATATAGACCCATCTAGCTTACTCATATCAATTTCAGATTTTTCTGCATGATATCGTACTTTGATAAAGCGTTTTTCAGCTTCAATTAAGTTTTTCCCCCATTCATTTATCATTGCTCTAGTTTTACGAATGAATTTACGGTTTATATTAACACCCTTATTTACAACTAACCCAGTCACCTCCTGTCTTTGCGATTTATGCTGCAACCTAGTTTTCTTATGGTTAATCGAAAAACCAGAGCTAATAACAGCCGCCTCTAAAACATTCCCGACCTTATAAATATATTGCTCATCATCTAATTTAGATTTTTCAATAATGGCTTGTGAAAAGGGCTTATTACTTGAAAAAGTAATATCATCAGCGTATCTCGTGTAGACTAAATGAAACTTTTTAGCTATTTTTGTTAGCTTCCGGTCTAAACTAGTAGATGCTAAATTAGAAAGAACTGGTGAAGTAGAGGCACCTTGGGGCAATCTTCCTTTATAAGTACAAATTTGGGCAAGAACTGTTGCAGCTGGTACGCCCATATTAAATGGTACACTTTTAAATATTCCCTGTACTCGTCCGAAATTAACTGAATGAAAGAAATCTTTTAAGTCAATGTTTAATACAAACGCCTTTTTTTTATGCTGTTCTGCATTGGAAATAATACCTTTCCCATTCCCCACAAAACCATGTACTGGTTTTTTAACTCTATAGTGAGCTTCAATTAAAGGTTTAACTTTATCTTGTAAAATTTTAACAGAGCTACAAGGGCTTTCAATACTTCGATCCTCTCCTGATTTCTTTTTTACAGTAAAGCTTTTATAGTTTTGATTTTGAGAATATAAGATATATAAAAGCTGGCCTACAGGAAGCTCTAAAATATTGGCTACATCATTATCTGTTTGTAAGCCTAGAAATTTTTGTTGTGAGAAATTAAGTTCACGAGTTAAATGAGGGGAAAGTTTCGGGTTTATCCATGTATATCCTGAGCCATTGCTGATCTTTTTTGGCTCAAATAAATTTAAGTGAAATAAGAGATTATTCAACATATTTATCAATTAACATCCATGTGGTTATAGCGGCTTCAACCCAATCACTTTGCGCACTTTGAGAGAGTAATCAGATAATTTCAAGCAATCTGATACAGTTGACATAGGCGTATCTTACCCTGAGTTCCTAATCTAAAGCGGTAACAACTTCAGACATTTTGGGTCGAAACCGATAAAATAATACACTAAAAACAGCATAATTGATAAGTTCAAACTAAAAAGTTTTTAAATTATTTGCATTTCAATCTAACACTTAACCAGCTCCTCAAGCGTTTCAACGCTCACTGGCTGATTCAAGTTACCTTTAATAACTACTGTCGCTGATATTTTATCTTGAATCGCTTGTCTGTTTGGATCCCAATATATCTGTAAAAACCCTAACAAGCCTGTGGCAAAGCCTGCACCGTAGCCGCCGTAGCGACCAAAACAATCTAATAAACCTAATGGCTCACCGCTTAGGGCGACAACACGGATATTACAAACCTTTTTACCCGGCGTTTGGCCGCGCCAAAGTAGCGAGAACAACGTAAAGTAAACTGCAGCCCAGCCAAAACCTAAGCCTAAGTCTTGAATAATGCCTTTGCTCCACTGCAAAATACTATTTGTGGTTGTTTGTGCAGGTTTTTCTTCTATTAACTGTGCAGGCTTTATTTCGTTATTTTCACTGAGCACTAATAGTTGTAAAAGTACGGTAGCAAGTTGTGGGTTTTGTAGGTCGTCCATTTCTGCTAATTTGGGAACTTGCCCAATTAAATTATCAAACGCGTTTTGTTGGCAAGGTTGCTCACAGCTGTCATCGGCTGTTTGCGCTAAATAAGTATTTACCTGTTGTTTTTCTGTGGGAGTAAGCTGAATTTCATCTTGTATTTTTACGCCCTGAACAGCTAAAGCTTGATCAGCGTTATCGTCTTCTAGGTAATCTATGCCAATTGAAAGCACAGTAAGTGCGCTTACAAATAAAATACTTGCTGCCGTTACTTTTAAGATTCTTCGCCACACACTCGACATTTTTGGAAGGTATTGCTGCGCCGTACCTTTATAAAAAGCCATTGCAGCAACAAATGCTATTAAAGCCGCGCTAAGTTTGGCTGCTAAAAATATCAATGCAACATCAATAATAATCGCTAGTGCACGCCGAATTGGCGTAGCTAAAGGCAAGCCCAGTAAAGCACTGTCTATTTTAAAGGCGTAGGGGGTAACAACTTCTCGGGTTTCAGAATTTGATAATTCTAATTGTTCTATCTCTTTGGCTTTCATTTATTTTCTTGTTATTAGAATAGGTAACCCGGTTAACTTACGCGTTTTTTATTTTTTGCTCAAGATTAACTCTGCATTATTTTAAAGAAAATCGACCTCACAAACACTAAAAGTTACAACCGTTTACAAATATCCTGTTAACATAATTTACAAAGGTAACTATTGAACATATATTGATGCTGAAACTGCTTTCACACTAAAAATTAAATATATGGAGTATATTTTGAAGTTATTAACTAACATGTTTTTTTTGTTTTCGGTCCTTATTTTGAGTGGCTGTGCCCACCAGATAAGTTTAAATCCAGACACTGAAAAACTTCAGGTTACAGAAAATAAATCAGCATCAGTTGTAGGTTATTATATTTCTGAAGATGATATAAAAACACAAGTAAAAACACCTGGCGGTGGTGGCGATAATGTTAGTTACAAACCTTATAAAGACACAGAAGCAGCGCTGTATACTGTGCTTTCTAATAAATTTGAAAACGTCTATAAGCTTGAATCATTAACTGATAGTACATTTTTAAAAGATAAAAAAATTGAGTATGTATTCATACCGACAATAACAACGCAATCTAGCTCAGATAGCTTATTCACATGGCCACCTACAGAATTTACCTTCACGCTAAACTGTAAAACTTTAAATAACAATGGTGATATAGCATGGAATAGTGAAGTTAAAGGTTTTGGCAAAGCTGAATTTGATGAGTTTAAAAATGATTTTTCTTTATCTGCAAAACGTGCAACAGAAGAAGCATTTAACAAACTAGTTGTAGAACTTGATCAATCAAATTTATAAATAAGGACAGAAATAAAATGAAGTATAAAAGTTCACTAGGTCTAATCGCGGCTTTATTTTTAAGTGCATGTACCATTCAAGTTCCACCTTATAGTGCAGATATCAGTAACGTTTCTAAACTAAAAGAAGAGTCTAATACACCAGTCTCAGTCGGAAAAATTGAATCTGAAAAAAAATTAAATAAGATATCACTTCGAGGCTCTCCTCTTGTTTCATCTGTAGGCAACAGCTATGGTGAATATATTGAGAGCGCTTTAATACAAGAATTAAAACTGGCTAAACTTTGGTCTGGTGTTGCTAAAAAGCAAGTAACTGGCAAGGTTATTGACCAAGATATTGATGTAACAGGGTTCTCAGAGGGGAATTCATTTATAAAAGTAAATTTTGTTGTTTCAGAAGACGATGCAATTTTATTTGAGAAAGTAATTTCAGCTGAACATGATTTCGACTCTTCATTTATTGGAGCAATTGCAATCCCAAATGGTCAACGAAGCTATGTAGAGCTTGTTCAAAAATTACTTAAGAACTTGTATTCTGACGAAGAGTTTATTACTGCAATTAAGTAAGTACTCTCTGTGCAATTAAAACAAATAAGGAGCTGTATGTTACAGCTCCTTATTTATATAAATTTAATTTGTAACTGGATAATCGGTATAGCCTTGCTCTGCACCACCAAACAAAGTGTCGGGGTTGTGGCTGTTAATAGGCTTGCCTTGCTTTAAGCGTGCTGGTAAGTCTGGGTTTGATACAAATGGGCGACCAAAGCCAATCATGTCAGCCCAGCCTTCGCTAAGTGCTTTGTCTGCGCGCTCTTTGGTGTACTTGCCTGCGTAAATTAATACACCGCTGTAAGCTTTACGAATGGTGTGTTTAAACTCAACACTCATTAAAGGTGCATCATCCCAATCGGCTTCAGCTATATGCATATAACCTACACCGGCTTTGTTTAATGCCTCAGAAACAGCTAAATAAGTTTCCTCAGGATTTTCGTCTACTGTGCCATTAAGGGTTGTTAACGGGGCAAGTCTTACACCTACCTTGCTGCTACCAATTTCGTCGCTAACAGCATTTACCACTTCAATTAAAAAGCGTATACGGTTTTGCACGCTGCCACCATATTCATCGGTGCGAGCATTTGACTCTGAGTCTAAAAATTGGTTAATAAGGTAACCATTTGCAGCATGAAGCTCTATGCCATCAAATCCTGCATTAACTGCATTTTTAGCAGCTTGACGAAATTCGCCTATGGCTTGCGTAATATCTTGTTTGCTCATTCCGCGTGGGAGTTGGGTGTCTACAAACCCCGGTGCGCCGTTTGTATCTACAAATACTTTTACGTCTTTTGCAGGAATGGCCGAGGCTGAAATAGGCTGCACGCCACCGGTGTTGTCACTGTGAGTTACGCGACCAACATGCCAAAGCTGAGCAAACATCACGCCACCAGCGCTATGTACTGCGCTTGTTACTTTACTCCAGCCTGCAACTTGCTCATTTGAATAAATACCCGGAGTCCAAGCGTAACCTTTACCAAGCTCACTAATTTGCGTACCTTCGCTTACAATTAGCCCGGCACTTGCGCGCTGTGCGTAATATGTTGCCATTAAGTCGTTAGCTATATCGCCGGGCTGTGTTGAACGCGAGCGAGTCATTGGGGGCATAACAATACGGTTTTTTAATGTGTTACCTGCAAGTTCTATTGGTTCAAAAAGTAATGTCATAATGCCTCCTAAGTTTGATTGCGCTCATAATAACGTAACCAAGCACATGCAAAAACAACAAAAACTGCAAAATAGTTTTGTTGTATCTGCAATAAAGCCACAAAGTAAAACACATTAACTTTAGGTGAACTAAATGTATTTTGTTGACTCTTAACAGCACTATTAAGTTGAGGGTTTGATGTGAATAAAGGGAATGCATGGCCGTGGGTTATCTCGTTGTGTATACACGCTATTGTGTTGTACTTTTTGTTTTCGCAATCTATTAAAGTTGCGCCGCCAAAGGAGGAAAAAAACGCAATAATACAGGCCTATGTTACGGTTAATTTAGCAAGCCTACCTAAGCCAAGCTCAGTTGTTACAACAACCAATGCGCCTGATATAAAACCTGTAAACACTAAAACTGATGCACCAAATTCAGCAACCTCTAACACTACACCTATAAAAAAAGATTCTACAAAAGCCAAAGTAAGGGTAACTAAAAAAACGCAAGCCAAAACCATCACGTTACCAAAGGCACAAACAGAGCTTAAAAAAGCCCCTGTAAAACCTGTTGAACCCCTGGTAGCCGCGCCTTCAGAGCCTACAACAAAAGCTTCTCAAACATTTAAAAAGCTAAATCCATACGCGCCGCTATTTGGCTCTCCTGTAAATAATATGACTCATAAAAAAATGGTCTCCTTTGGTGAAGATAAAAGCTCTGAAAATGATGAGATAAACAATAAGCCCACAATTAAAACGCCAGTAAAATCTGATAATTCAGAAGTTATTAGCCAAAATACAACAGGCACACGACGATTAGAAAAATTTAACGGTAAATGCTATTTAATTGATACTTCAACCGTATTTGGTAGTAATGGCATGCCTCAAGGTAGCGGTAAACCCTGCCCTGAGGATAAAACTGATAAAGAAATTATGTTTGAAAAAATCATGAAAAAATGGAGCCGTAAAAATAATTAGCTTTAAATAAGTGAACAAATAATATGTTTATCCGTATTGATAAGCTTAAAGTACTTAGGAGTAAGCCATGATCACCAAACAACTATCATCACTTTTTGTATTTAATTTATTAGTTGTAAGTGCACAAGCGAATGCAAACCAGCGCTGGTACGTTATTAACGACTCAGTAATGGGCGGTGTATCTAATAGCCAAGTAACACAAACTCAAGAAAGTTTGCTTTTTACAGGCAATGTTTCGCTTGATAATAACGGCGGTTTTGCATCAATACGTACAGAGCTAAATACACAAAGCCAAAATACTAAAGCTATAGCGCTGCGTGTTAAAGGTGATGGACAAATCTATCAGCTCAGGCTCAGAACTACCAATTACCTTGATGGCGCAGCGTACACCCACTCATTTAAAACAGTAAAAAATGAATGGGTAGATATAAACTTTGCTCCGAGTGATTTTACTTTAACGTATCGCGGCCGCGTGCTTGAGCAACAACCGATTATTGATTTTGACGATATAAAACAGCTAGGCTTTATGATTGCAGGTAAGCAAGAAGGTAAGTTTAAACTTGAAGTGGGTAAAATTGAGTTTAAAAGCTAATCAAGCAGCAAGCTTTGGCATTGAGCGGTGTAATCATGAGCGCGAATGGTTGCGCTACTTTCGGTGTACTATTTAGCCCTACTAGCAAAAAGCCCCACTTTATTAAAGTAGGGCTTATACCAATTTATTAAACTAACTCATTGCTTACTTAGTGCTTTGGTTATCTTGTGAGAGCGCAATAAGTGCAAGCGCCGCATTTAGACGAGTATTTAAATTATTATAAATAGTCATTCCAAACACACCGATAATACAAACTATTAAACCCATTTGTAGGTTAACGCTCATCTCTAGTAAAAAAACAGCTGCAACTAGTAAGCATAGCGCTAATGCATAAATAATAGATTGAAAGGTAAAGTTAATATCACCTTTGGCTATTTTAAGTAATTCATCTTTATTCATAATTTACTTCCTTGTTATTTAATCCCTAAGACTCAATTGCCAGTAACTCTACTTCAAAAATAAGTACTGAGGCAGGAGGAATACTCCCTACTCGCTTTTCACCGTAGGCAAGTTGGTGCGGTACATAAAAAATGTATTTATCGCCTGGGCTCATCAGTTGTAAGCCCTCAGTCCAGCCTTTAATCACTTGGTGCAAGCCAAAACTAATCGGTGTTTTACGCTCTACTGAGCTGTCAAACACCGTGCCGTCGATTAGTGTGCCGTGGTAATGCACGTTAACCATACTTGTTGGGCTTGGTGTGTTTTCACTCTCACCTTTGTGTACTATTTTGTACTGCAAGCCAGAAGCTGTTTCTACTACACCTTCTACTTTTGCGTTAGCGGCTAAGTAATCGGCCCCTATTTGTGCATTTATGCCTGCTTGTTGTTTTGCTTTTTTACTATTTTGAAATATTAAAAAACAAAAAATGGCGATAACCACCGCCAAAATTATATTGATCATTATTAACCTTTTTCGTTATCTAGTTCTTCGTCTTTTTCGTCATCGTTATCGCCATTTACTATGTCGGCAATTTCTTTAAGGCGAGCAAGCGCAATTCCGTTTACTGAGTTTTCTGGATACTGGTCATCAATAATATCGCCAGCTTCTATATCCATTAGCAGGTTAAGCGCTTGGTCTACGGTTTCAACTGCGTAAATATTAAATTTACCCGCTTCAACTGCATTAAGTATTTCGTCATCAAGCACTAAGTTAACTTGGTTTGATTTAGGAATGATAACGCCTTGCGAACCTGTTAAGCCACGCATTTTACACAGTTTGAAAAAGCCTTCTATTTTTTCGTTTACGCCACCAATAGCCTGTACATCACCATGTTGGTTAATAGAGCCTGTCAGTGCAATTGATTGGCTAATAGGTAGGCTTGTAATAGACGAAATAAGCGCACACAACTCTGCCAAAGATGCACTATCGCCATCTATATAACCGTAGCTTTGCTCAATAGCGATATTAGCGCTAAGCGTTAAGCTAAAGTGCTGCGCGTATTTATTACCTAAATAACCGGTAAGTAGCATTACCCCTTTTGAGTGAATTGCTTTACCAAGCTCGGCTTCACGTTCAACATCTATTACGCCATCGGCGCCAGCATAAACCGTTGCCGTAATACGCGCAGGGGTACCAAATGAGGTATCGCCAATGTGTAATACGGTTAAACCATTTACTTTACCAATGGCTTGGCCGTCGGTTGCAATAAGTGTGTGACCTTCTTTTATATCGCTTAGCATGTTTTCACTAATTTGGCCGGTACGGTATTGCTTACCTTCAATGGCTTCATCAATATGATGCGCATCTACAACAGTTAATTTATCTTGTTTTGCGTAGTAACTTGCCTCTGCAACTAATTCAAGTACATCAGCAAAGCGCGCAGAAAGCTTATTGTGATGCTCTGCTTGGCGGTAGCTAAACTTAAGTAAACGCACCATAGCTGCTTGTGTGGTAGTGCACTTTAATGTTTGCTCGCAGTACTCGGTAACTTTAGTTATAAATTGGTACTGTAATTTATCGCTACTTGGTAAGTAGTAATCAAAGTCAGCTAATACTCTAAATAACTCTGCAAACTCTTCATCGTATTCACCTATGGTGTAATACAGTTCGCGCGAGCCTAATAAAATAATTTTTACATCAAGCGGTATAAGCTGCGGGCGAAGTGTAAAACTACTACCTACTGAGCTATCTTGATACGGTAAGTCGTTTTTAATTTGATGCGTTTTTAGCGAAAGTTTTAAACCATCCCACACTTGAGGGTTAGCCATTACCTTTTCAGCATCCATAATTAAATAACCGCCATTAGCACGGTGCAATGCTCCCGGCTGAATAGAGCGATAACTGGTAATTAAAGACCCTTGCGATGTGGAATACTCAATTTTACCAAATATATTACCAAATGTTGGATTGGGCTCGTACACCACGGGTGCTGCATCGTCTTCTTTAAACTCAACTAAAATATTAGGTGCAAAAAAGTCGGTAAGCATGCCTTTACGATCAAAGTCTTCTTTGCTTTCTTCGCTTTCGTCTTCGTCATCGAGCCACTCAAGTACCGCGTCTATAATTTCAACGCGTATATCTTTTAAATAACGCAGTACACCAATATGAGTTGCATATTTATGTTCTAAGTCTTTTAAAAGCGGTTTTGTGGCCTGCTCTGCAGTCGACTTTTTAAGATTACGCTGTTTTTCTTTTGATTCGCGCTTCCAGCGTGGCAGCTCAATTAACGCTTCTATTAATGCATCTTCTAGCTTTTCAATTTTTTCAAAAAACTCTTCGCGTAACGTTTCTTCAAGTTCGCCAAATTCGCTATCGCTTAATTGTTTACCATCTACAAGCGGTGCAAACCCAACTGAATTTTTTTCTTCGACTAATGCAACACTTTGCTCAAATGCCGCAATTTCTACTGCAGTAATAGCGCTGTCGTAGGCATCGTTAAATTCACGGTCGATTGATTTTTTTTTGCGTTGGTATCCTGGGTTATCAAATGCAGCAGGAAATGTGTCGAGTACTTCATCTAAAAATGAATCTATGTCGTCACTAAGTTGCTTGCTTTGACCTGCATGCATAAACAGCGCGATAGGCTCTCTGTGATCATCGTAATTATTTACGTATAACCATTCGTTTGGTGTTGGGCGGTCTTTTGCGTGTTGCTTAAGTTTATCTTTAACAAGCGTAAAGCGCCCATGGGCAGCCTCGCCCATTACATAAACGTTGTAACCAGGTAGTTCCATCCCTAAAGAGAAATCTAAGGCACTTTGGGCGCGTTGTTGGCCTATAAATGTTAGTTGCTCGGGGTATGGATTGCTCATACACGTATGTACGTGATTAGTAGAAATACTCGGTGCGAGCTTTGAAACAGATAGTGGCAGCAATTTTTTCGTCATTCTAACTTCTTTTTTTACCAACATATTCGCTGGCCTTTGGGCGTATTAAGTGGCCCGCAGCCACTTAATAATTATATTTAAGGGTGCAGCGCCTTACGACTAAAATAGATTCCATCACATTCAATACACGGTGTAATTTGTGTCGCGTGATAAACATCGTAACTATGGGTGCAATTCTTACATACTAATGTGCCCATGGCTATCCATTCGCCTGCGTGATACACACCATTGTGCTTAAAATCTTGACTAAGAGATTGCCACTCAAGCTGAGTTTTATCTTCTATGTGCGAAAGCTCAAACCATAAGGACTCTTTAAACTCTTGCCATGCAAGCGAATTATAGTGCGATTCGTTTTCTTGGACATGTTCTATATCGCGCTGTAAATAACTTTTATATAAAGCGTATCTTTCTTGCCCTAAATCTTTAAGTGCCTGCTCAGATTCAACAAATCGAGTAACTGCGTCTTTTACTTCATGATCTTTTACATCTTTTAGCCATTTGGTTAAATCGCCAAGCCATGCTTTATAATCTGCCATTTTTTACTCCTTCAAAATTGCTGTTAAATCAGTCTGTAACTTATGCCTTTAGCTAACCACACTATAAAAAGGCAGGTTAACCTGAACTGAAGGTTAGAATTTATCAAAACCGCGTTTTTGACGCTGTGAATAGCACTTTATTTGGGGTATCCTAATGTCAATTTTTTATTAGTTTGCAAGAAGTCTGGAACCATAGATGCAAGAGCAATATAACCCGCAAGATATAGAGTCAAAAGTACAAAGCTACTGGGAAGAAAACCAGGTATTTAAAGTCACTGAAGATGAGAGCAAAGAAAAGTATTATTGCCTTTCTATGTTTCCTTATCCGAGTGGTCGACTGCATATGGGTCATGTACGTAACTACACCATTGGTGATGTTGTTTCTCGTTTCCAGCGCCTGCAAGGCAAAAACGTAATGCAACCTATGGGTTGGGATGCGTTTGGTTTACCTGCAGAAAACGCTGCTATTAAAAACAAAACAGCACCTGCTAAGTGGACATACGAAAATATTGACTACATGCGTACACAGCTTAAGCAATTAGGTTTTGGTTATGACTGGGATCGCGAAATTGCGACGTGTCATCCAGAATACTACAAGTGGGAGCAGTGGTTTTTCACTAAGCTTTACGAAAAAGGCTTAGTGTATAAAAAAATGTCGACGGTTAACTGGGATCCAGTGGATCAAACAGTATTAGCTAACGAGCAAGTTATTGACGGTCGCGGTTGGCGTTCAGGCGCTGTGGTTGAGCAAAAAGAGATTCCACAGTGGTTTATTAAAATTACCGACTACGCACAAGAACTACTTGACGATTTAGACAAGTTGGAAGATTGGCCAGAGCAAGTTAAAACAATGCAGCGTAACTGGATTGGCCGCTCTGAAGGGTGTGATATTGAATTTAAACGCACCGATAACGACGAAACTTTTAGTGTATACACAACTCGTCCAGACACCTTTATGGGTGTGACGTATGTTGCTGTTGCTGGTGGTCACCCTATTGCACAAGAAGCCGCTAAAAATAGCGATGCTGTTGCAATGTTTGTTGAAGAATGCAAAAACACCAAAATTGCCGAAGCAGACATGGCAACAATGGAGAAAAAAGGCATAGCAACAGGCTTTTACGCAACTCACCCATTAACGGGCGAGCAAGTACCAATTTGGGTCGCTAACTTTGTATTAATGCATTACGGCTCAGGCGCTGTTATGGCGGTACCTGCACACGACCAACGCGATTTTGAATTTGCAACGGCTTACGGCCTAGATATTAAACAAGTAATTGCACCGGTTGAAGGCTCAGGTCTTGAAGTAAACCTTGAGCAAGAAGCATTTACCGATAAAGGCGTACTTGTAAATTCAGGTGAATTTGATGGTCTTGATTTTGACGCCGCGTTTAAAGCCATTGCCGACAAGCTTGAAGCACTCGGTGTTGGGGAGCGTAAAGTAAACTTCCGTCTACGTGACTGGGGTGTGAGCCGTCAGCGTTATTGGGGCTCTCCAATCCCAATGCTTAGCGACGAAGAAGGCAAAGAACTTGCAGCAACAGAAGATATGCTACCAGTTCGCTTACCAGAAGATGTGGTAATGAATGGTGTAACGTCACCTCTTAAAGCAGACCCTGAATGGGCTAAAACAACAGTAAATGGCGCACCTGCGTTTCACGAAACTGACACGTTTGACACCTTTATGGAATCATCTTGGTACTACGCACGCTACTGTAGCCCACGCTACGACGAAGGCATGCTAGATCCAGCGGCTGCTAACTATTGGTTACCAGTAAACCAATACATTGGTGGTATTGAGCACGCTATTTTACACTTATTGTACTCGCGATTTTTCCATAAATTATTACGTGACTTTGGTTTAGTAAATTCAGACGAGCCGTTCGACCGCTTACTTTGTCAAGGTATGGTGCTTGCTGAAACATTTTATCGTAAAGATGAAAAAGGCGGCGATGTATGGATTTCGCCAAGCGATGTAAATACCGAAACCGACGACAAGGGCCGCGTAACTAAAGCATGGCATAAAGAAGACGGTGAGCCGGTATTCTCATCAGGCATGAGTAAAATGTCGAAGTCTAAAAACAACGGTATAGACCCACAACAAGTAATTGCCCAATACGGTGCAGATACAGTGCGTTTATTTATGATGTTTACAGCACCACCAGAGCAAACGCTTGAATGGTCAGACTCAGGTGTTGAAGGCGCACATCGCTTCTTAAAACGTGTATGGAAATACGCAGTAGATGTTAAAACAGTAGGTTACCAAGCACTTGATAAATCAGCGCTCACTAACCCGCAAAAAGTACTACGTCGCGACTTACACAAAGCAATTGCTAAAGTGACTGATGATGTTGAACGTCGTCAAACCTTTAACACCGCTATTGCAGCCATTATGGAGCTTTCTAATAAGTTATTAAAAGCACCACTGAGCGACAAACAAGATGTAGCGATTGCTAACGAAGCACTTGAAGCATTAGTTATTATGCTTGCACCTATTACTCCGCATTTATCACATGAGCTTTGGAAAGAGCTTGGTAAAGAAGGCGAGATTTTAGATGCGCAGTGGCCAAAAGTTGACGAGTCGGCTCTTGTTGAAGATGAAAAACTAATCATCGTACAAGTAAACGGCAAGCTTCGCGCTAAGTTAACAGTGGCAGCTGATGCCACTCAAGAGCAAGTAGAAGCCCTTGCGTTTGCAGAATCTAACGTAACTAAATTTACGGATGGCGCAACTATTCGTAAAATCATTTACGTTCCAGGTAAACTACTTAACGTGGTAGCTAACTAATATGGCTGCATTTAACGCCATTAAAAATGGACTAGCCTTAGTGCTAGTCTGTTTTTTGTTATCAAGCTGTGGCTTTCATTTAAAAAAAGCCTCTAGCTTGCCTGATAACTTAAAACAGCTAACACTTGTAGGCGATGATGAAAAATCGACTTTATTTACTGAGCTTAAAAAAGAGCTTAAAGCGAGTAACGTAGAGCTAGTATCGTCAGCTAAAGATAAAGCCCAATTGTATTTACGCAAAGAAAGTATTGAACGCCAAACTCTTTCGCTGTTTCAAAATGGTCAGGTTGCTGAATACGAACTTGCTTATGGCGTGTCGTATGTAGTTAAACTCCCTGGCGAAAAAGCGATAGAAAAACGTTTTGAGCTTTACCGTAATTACCAAGACGATCCGGATCATGCATTAGCAAAAGCAAAAGAGCTTGAGCTACTCATTAGCGAGATTCGTGAGCAAGCCAGTCGTCGTATTGTTAGAGAGCTGTCGCAACTATAATGCGCTGCTATGCTAATCAACTACCGAGTGAATTAAATAAAGGGCTAAAGCCCTTTTATTTAGTATTTGGTGAAGAGCCTTTTCAAGAAGCGCAGTGCGTACAACAAATTCGCGACTGTGCTAAGCAACAAGGTTTTGATGAAGTAATTAAGTTTACTTTAATGCAAGGATTCGATTGGCAAGAAATCATAGCCCAGTATCAGAGCATGTCGCTGTTTAGCGCCCGCACTATTATTGAGCTTGATTTAAACCAACAAAAGCCAGGCGTTATTGGCAGCAATACCTTTAAAAAAGTAGTTGAGCTGGTTAATCCCGATACTATTTTAATTGTTAAAGGCGCTAAAGCCAGTCAAGAAGTACAACGTGGTGCGTGGTTTAAAGCCCTTGATAAACTAGGCGTGTTCGTACCTTGCTACCCACTTACGGGCTCTCACGTAAAACGATGGCTTGATGAGCAATGCCAACGTTTATCACTTAATATGCAAAGCGACGCCAAAGTAAGCTTAATAAATGCCACTGAAGGCAACTTATTAGCCTGTTTTCAGGAGCTTGAAAAGCTCTCGCTACTACACGGCAATGCATTAATTACTCAGCAACTAGTTATGCAAGGGCTGTTAAATCAAGCCAAGTTTGATATTTTTGATTTAAGCGATGCACTATTAAATGGCCACGCTAAACAAGCTATAAAAGTACTAAACAAACTTGCCAGCGATAACACCGAAGTGGTGAGTATTTTGTGGGCTATAACCAAAGAGCTTAATACACTTATAAGTGTGCAACTTGGTTTATTAAATGGCGAACCCATAGCAAATTTATTTAAACAAAAAGCAATTTGGAAAAACCAACAAGGTCCAGTTCAAAACGCAATTAACCGTTTAAATATGCACACACTGGAACAAATAAACAGTGATGTTGCGTTGTTTGATGCCAGTTACAAGCAAGGTAATTTAATTGCACCTTACCAAGCGCTTGCTCATATTTGTATTAAATTTTGCCAGCCGCTCAACATTCCTATGCCGTGCCACGCGGTTAATTAATAAATAATGGGTGTTAAATGATCGCAATTTTTGGTGGCACTTTCGACCCCGTCCATTTAGGCCATCTAAATATGGCGCAGCAATGCGTTAATGCGTTTAATTTAGATACGCTTTATTTTATGCCCTGTGCACTCCCTGCACATAAAGCAGCTCCGGGAATTAGTACGCAGCACCGTATTAATATGCTAAACGCAGCTATTGCACCTTATCCTCATTTTGAACTCGATTTAAGAGAGCTTAACCGAGCTGGTCCATCGTATTCGCTACTTAGTTTGCAAGAACTTCGTAAAGAGCACCCCACTACACCTATTTTATTTTTAATTGGTATGGACTCGTTTAACAATCTCGATAAGTGGTTTGAGTGGAAGGCAATAACACAGCTTTGCCATATTGTGGTGTACCAGCGCCCAGCTCAACATTGCACTGTAAAAGGTGAGCTCAAAAGCTATATGCAACACGCAAATGCTGGCGAAGTAGCGGCACTTAAACACTCACTTGCAGGTAAACTTTATTTTTTACCGGGCGAAATGCTCGATGCGGCCTCAAGTACAATTCGCAAGCAGCTAAAAAAAAGTAATAAAAAGAATGAACTATTGCCCGATGCAGTGAGTCATTACATAGAAGTGCATCAGCTCTATCAAATTGATGCTTAAAAACTCCTAGCGTGTTAAAATGCGCGCCATTAAATTTTTAAATTGAGACAAAACCTTGGATTCAAAACAACTACTCGCCTTTGCTATGGACAAAATTGACGATATGAAAGCGCGTGACATCGTTCATATTGACGTAACTGAAACATCAGATATTACAGATTACATGGTAATTTGTTCTGGTACTTCTAAACGCCACGTACAGTCAATTGCCGATCACTTAGCAAAAGAAGCGCGTCATGCAGATTCAGAGCCACTAGGTTATGAAGGTGAAGGCGACGGCGAATGGGCACTGGTTGATTTAGGTGATGTGGTTGTACACGTGATGCAAAACGAAGCACGTAGCTATTACGATCTAGAAAAACTGTGGGGCTAAACGCTCACTCATTTTAGACAATGCTTGGAAGTAATACGTGAAAATACAAATGATTGCTGTTGGTACTAAAATGCCAGCATGGGTAGAAACGGGATTTGCAGAATATCAGCGCCGTTTCCCTAAGGATATGGCGCTAGAGTTAATCGAAATTCCAGCCGGTAAACGTGGTAAAAATGCAGATATAAAGCGTATTTTACACATTGAAGGTGAAAAAACATTAGCGGCTATTCCAAAAGGCAATCGTATTGTAACGTTAGAGGTAACAGGGAAAGCACTGGATACTCACCAACTTGCTAAAAATATGGAAAAATGGCAACTCGATGGCCGCGATGTAAGTTTACTTATTGGCGGACCTGAAGGACTTGCTCCAGAGTGTATTGCAGCGTCTGAGCAAAAATGGTCGTTATCTAATCTAACATTGCCGCATCCTTTGGTGCGTATAATTGTTGCAGAGAGCCTTTACCGAGGCTGGAGCTTAAATAACAACCATCCTTATCATCGCGAGTAACCCCTTGCCATGCTAAAACATAGACCCACTATTCGTGACCACTCCGCAGAAGCAAACTTATTTGCTAGGCGAGCATTCGTGGGTTTTGTTTTTGTATTAGGATTAGTCGCAGTATTGCTTTCTAATCTTTATACTATTCAGGTCGAAGATCACCAAGACTACCAAACCCGCTCCAACGATAATCGTATTAAAGTTATTCCTATTGCACCCAACCGTGGTTTAATTTACGACCGTAACGGTGTGCTACTTGCTGAAAACAAACCTGTTTACAACCTTGAGGTCATCCCCGAAGAGGTAGACGACCTTGACGAATCGCTTGATCAAATAAGTAAAATAATTGCGATTACAGAGCAAGACAAACAAGACTTCTTAAAAGATATAAAACACACCCGTCGTTTTAAATCACAAGTATTAAAAGCTCGCTTAGACGAAACAGAAGTGGCGAAATTTTCGGTTAATCAACATAAATTCCCTGGTTTTAGCATTGAGGCACGCCTTGCACGCTACTACCCATTTGGCGACACACTAACGCATGCGCTCGGTTACGTTGCCAAGCTTAATAGAAAAGAGCTAAACCAATTAGAACAAGAAGACCGTGCAACCAATTACCGCGCTACGCACGACATTGGCAAACTCGGCATAGAAAAATATTACGAAGAAACACTGCACGGTAAAGTAGGCTCACAACGGGTAGAAGTTAATAACCGTGGCCGTGTAATACGCACCCTGAGCATGACCCAACCGCAACCTGGTAGCGACCTAGTACTTACTTTAGACGTGGGCTTGCAACAAATAGCACAACATGCGCTTAAAGATATGCGTGGCGCTGTTGTAGTTATGGACGCCAAAGATGGCGGCGTGCTGGCACTTTATTCAAACCCAAGTTACGATCCAAACTTATTTGTACACGGCATTAGCAGCAAAAATTATAAAGCGCTGCTTAACCAAGACCGGCCATTAATAAACCGTACTACGCAAGGTCGTTATGCGCCGGCCTCTACGGTAAAGCCCTTAATGGCTGTATTAGCGCTTGAAGAAAATATAGTAAATGAAACAACATCAATGTGGGATCCAGGCTTTTTTGAAATACGAAACGTAGAGCATAAATGGCGTGACTGGAAACGTTGGGGCCATGGTCATGTAGATGTATACAAAGCCATTGAAGAGTCGTGCGATACCTATTTTTACGATGCGGCTTATCGATTAGGCATTACTAAAATAAGCGATTTTATGGCCCGTTTTGGCTACGGTGATTTGTCAGGTATTGATATTCACGAAGAAACTACTGCTATTCTACCTTCAAAAGAATGGAAAGAAGGACGCTTTAAAGAGTCTTGGTGGCCTGGTGATACTATTTCGGTAGGCATTGGCCAAGGTTACTGGACTGCCACACCAATTCAAATTGCAAATGCAACTAACATATTAGTTAATCGTGGTATTAATCATCCCCCTCATTTGGTGCAAGTAATAAAAAAAGATAGCGACATAACGCAAATTAACAACGAAGAAAAACCTCCTGTTATTTTAAAAGATCCGCGCCATTGGCAAGTATCGTTAGATGCAATGCATAATACAGTACAAAAAATATCAGGCACAGCCCACAAAGCATTTAAAGGGACTAACTACGACTCGGCTGGTAAAACCGGTACCGCGCAAGTAGTTAGTATTGCCCAAGGTGAGCGTTACGATGCAGAATCTCTAAAAGAGCGCCAACGCGATAATACAATTTATGTAGGCTTTGCACCTTATAGCGATCCTAAAATTGTGGTTTCTGTTGTATTAGAAAACAACCACGGCGGCATTCAAATAGCTCGCCAACTTATGGATTACTACTTTGCAGCCAACCCTGTTAATCTTGCAAGGAACGAGACACCATGACCGCTTTGCACGATAAACGCTCTATTTGGATGCGTATGCACCTCGACCTACCGCTGCTTATTGCACTACTTATAATGATGGCTGGCAGCATAATGGTTGTTTACAGCGCAAGCGGGCAAGAGTCTTCTATGATGATTAGGCATATGACCCGCATGGGCGGTGCGATTGTTGCTATGATTGTTTTAGCCCAGTTTTCGCCTGCCACGTTAAAGCGGTTAGTGATCCCACTTTATTGTGTTGGGTTATTAATGCTAGTCGGTGTACTTTTATTTGGAGTAAGCTCAAAAGGCGCGCAGCGTTGGCTCAATTTAGGGGTGACACGGTTTCAACCTGCAGAATTAATGAAGTTGGCAGTCCCGATGATGGTGGCTTGGTATATAGGTAGAAATCACTTACCACCTCGCCCGCTACATTTAATTATTGGTTTTATGATTGTAATGCTCCCTACATTATTAATTAAAGAACAACCCGATTTAGGTACCGCTATACTTATTGCAAGCTCAGGTATATTTGTATTATTTTTGTCTGGGTTGAGTTGGCGTTTAATAGGGTTTTTAAGCTCGATTGTAGCGCTTGCTGCATGGCCATTTTGGCACTACGGTATGCACGATTATCAAAAACAACGTGTACTCACCTTTTTAGATCCTGAGAGCGATCCGCTTGGTTCGGGTTATCATATTATTCAATCGAAAATTGCTATTGGATCAGGCGGCATAGAAGGTAAAGGCTGGTTGCTTGGTACACAATCGCAATTAGAGTTTTTGCCAGAGCGCCACACCGACTTTATATTTTCGGTTTTAAGCGAAGAATTTGGCTTATTCGGCGTATGTGTTTTACTTAGCCTGTACTTATTTATTATTGGTCGTGGTTTATACATTGCTGTTAATGCACAAGATGCATTTGGTAAATTGCTCGCAGGCGCACTCACCCTCACCTTTTTTGTATATGTATTCGTAAACATAGGCATGGTATCGGGTTTATTACCTGTTGTAGGCGTACCTTTACCACTGATTAGTTATGGTGGTACATCGATGGTGACGTTAATGGCAGGATTTGGCATTATTATGTCAATCGCGACAGATAAAAGGATGCTTTTAAAATAATGCGACACACGAATCAGTTTATATTTACTACATTATTAATTTTACTTTTAAGTGCTTGTAGTAGTGGGCCAAGTAGCCGTTATAGTATGCGTCATGATGCAGCGCCATTAAGAGCTCCAACTACACTTGAGATGCAAGACGCTATAGTTACCGAAACCACTAAAAGTGCTAGCGCTAGCCGCCCATACACAGTGCTTGGTAAAAGCTATTCGCCCATGCTTGATGAGACGGGTTATAGTGAGGAAGGCATTGCCTCTTGGTATGGTCGTAAATTTCATGGTTATCACACCTCAAATGGTGAAACGTATGATATGTTTGCCATGACCGCAGCGCATAAAACGCTGCCACTACCTAGCTTTGTTAAAGTAACCAATACAGCAAATGGTAAGTCGGTAATCGTACGCGTGAACGACCGTGGCCCATTTCATGACGATAGAATAATTGATCTTTCGTACGCAGCCGCTTATAAGCTTGGCTACTACACCCATGGTACAGCAAAGGTTAAGCTAGAGGCCGTTACGCTTGCGGGCGCAACTGCGCGTCAAACCTATATTCAGGTAGCTGCAGGTAGTACACTTGCTAATATTGAAGCACTTGCCAGCACATTGCGAGAGCAATACAAATTACCAACAAATATTGTGCAAAAAGACGATATTTACAGACTGCATTTAGGGCCAATAAAAGATACCCCTCATGCAAACGAAGTATTAAAAAAATTAAAAGAAAATCAATTTCAAAACGCGTTCTTGCTTTACACTCAGTAAGACTAATACCCAAACCAGCCCAAGATGCTCGCATCTCGGGGTAGTTTGGGTATAAAATGGCGTAACGCGAATCTTTAACTTTAACCATTAATGAGTATGATGAAATCTATTAAACATAAAATCCTCAAAGGTGTATGCGGCCTAGTTTGTACAGCCGCCGTATTCTCAGCCAGCGCCCAAATTATTCCGGCACCACCTCAAGTTAATGCGAAAGGTTATTTTTTAGTCGACTTTACAACTGGTAAAGTTATTGCTGAAGGTGAAGCCGATACACAGCTAGCACCTGCAAGTTTAACTAAAATGATGACCAGTTATGTAATTGGTACTGAAATTAAAGCAGGTAATATTGCCACTACCGATATGGTAACGGTAAGCGAAAAAGCATGGGCTAAAAACTTTCCAGAATCTTCAAAGATGTTTATTGAAGTAGGTAAACAAATTAGTGTTGATGAGCTTAACCACGGTATTATTATTCAATCAGGTAATGATGCATGTGTAGCAATGGCTGAGCATATTGCTGGAAGCGAAAGCGCATTTGCTGATTTAATGAATGCCCATGCTGCTAAATTAGGTATGAGCAACAGTCACTTTATCAACAGCCACGGCCTTGATACTGACGAGCACTTCACAACTCCACGCGATATGGCGACACTTGGTGCTGCTCTTATTCGTGATGTGCCAGATGAATATGCACTTTATAAGCAAAAGTCATTTACTTATAACGGCATTAAGCAATATAACCGTAACTCATTATTATGGGATGAAAGCTTAGATGTTGACGGCATTAAAACAGGGCATACATCAGAAGCTGGTTACAGCCTAGTTACCTCAGCAACTAAAAACGATATGCGTTTAATTGCTGTTGTTATGGGTACCTCAAGCGAACGAGCTCGTAAAGTAGAAAGTAAAAAGCTACTTAACTATGGTTTTCGTTTTTATGAAACAATTACTCCGTACAAAGCAGGCGATAGCTTTGCAGAACAACGTATTTGGATGGGTAACAAAGAGAACGTATCTTTAGGTATTTTAGAAGATACACCAATTACTATCCCACGTGGTCAGCATAAAAACCTTAAAGCTAACTTTGAGCTAGATAATACGCTTGAAGCACCACTTGCTAAAGGTACTAAAGTAGGTACGTTATTCTTACAACTAGAGGGCGAAGATATTGCTCAATACCCACTAGTTACACTTGAAGAAGTGGAAGAAGGCAGCTTCTTTAGCAAAATTTATGATTACTTACGCTTACAGATCATGCAGTAATTTATATCTCCCCTATTAACTAGGTAACTAATTTAAACGTCTCCACTGTGAGGCGTTTTTTTTTGCTTGAAAAATGTTAGAATGCGCCCCATATAAGCAAGACTGCTAATTGCCTATCTGTATTAAGCTTCAAGCTTGCATAGAGTCCACACTTTTGTATGAGGAGTCACCGTCGTGGTTCAACCTGTTAAAGATACTAAATTTGATGAGTACCTAGAGTACCCTTGCCCATTTACATTCAGAATAATGGGTTTAGCTAACGTAAACTTAACTGATCAAATTTTAGCTAAGTTACAACCAATAGCACCTGGCGATTACGCCCCTAAAGTAAAACCAAGCAGCAAAGGTAATTACGAGTCAGTAAGCCTTGTAGCAACAGTTACTAGTGGCAAACACATTGAAGAAATTTACAACGTGATCAGCAATATTGATGACGTACGCCACATGCTTTAATCCATAGTTGAGATTTGTTGTGAACGAAAACACTTTGATCGTACGCCAACTGGGTCGTCAGCGTTATATGCCAATTTGGCAAAAAATGCAGGACTTTACCGACACCCGTGATGAAAATACGCCAGATGAAATTTGGCTTGTAGAGCACGAGAGTGTATTCACCCAAGGTCAGGCTGGTAAGGACGAACACTTACTAGCTCCAGGCGACATTGAGGTGATTAAAGTTGACCGTGGCGGGCAAGTAACTTACCACGGCCCTGGCCAGCAAATGATGTATGTATTATTTAATCTACGTCGTTTAAAGATTGGTGTACGTGAACTGGTTACTTGGCTTGAAGAGTGCATTATTGAATCACTCGCCGAGTATGGTATTGAAGCTTATGCTAAAGCTGATGCACCAGGTGTATACGTTAATGACAGTAAAATTGCATCCCTTGGTTTAAGGGTTCGTCGTGGTTGCTCGTTTCATGGCTTAGCATTAAATGTTAACATGGACCTAAGTCCATTTTTACGCATTAACCCATGTGGTTATGCGGGCATGAATATGGTGCAAACTAAAGAATTAGATGGTCCTCAAAACCTAGAAAGTGCGGGTGAAGGATTGGTGAAACACATGATCAAGAAGCTTAATGCAACACAGGTTAAGCATACTGAAGGGTTTGAAAACGAATGAATAAACCAGTCAAAATGGAACCAGGTGTAAAACTACGCGACGCAGAAAAAATGGCGTTGATCCCAGTAAAAGTTTTACCTACAGAAAAAACTGAAATGTTGCGTAAGCCAGAATGGTTAAAAATTCGCTTACCTAAATCAACCGATCGTATTGACGGTATTAAAAAAGCGCTACGTAAGCATGGCTTACACTCGGTATGTGAAGAAGCTTCGTGCCCTAACCTATCTGAATGTTTTAACCACGGTACAGCTACCTTTATGATTTTAGGTGCTATTTGTACTCGTCGTTGCCCATTTTGTGATGTTGCTCACGGTCGCCCATTAAAACCTGATGCCACTGAACCTGAAAAGCTAGCACTTACTATTAAAGATATGAAGCTAAGCTACGTTGTAATCACTTCAGTTGACCGTGATGATTTACGTGATGGTGGTGCACAGCATTTTGCCGATTGTATTCGCGAGATTCGTAAACATAATCCAACTATTACTATCGAAATCTTAGTACCTGATTTTCGTGGCCGAATGGACCGCGCACTAGAGATACTAATCGAGACGCCACCAGATGTGTTTAACCACAATCTTGAAACTGCGCCACGTTTATACAAACTAGCTCGTCCAGGTGCTGACTATAAATGGTCTTTAGAATTACTTCGTCGCTTTAAAGAAGCTCACCCAGAAGTAAAAACTAAATCAGGCTTAATGGTTGGTTTAGGTGAAGAAATTAGCGAAATTGAAGAAGTACTTCGCGATTTACGTGCTCACAACGTTGACATGCTAACTGTAGGCCAGTACCTACAACCTTCTAAGCATCACTTACCGGTTAAGCGCTACGTGCCACCAGTAGAGTTTGACGGCTTAAAAGCGTATGCAGACGAAATTGGCTTTACTCACGCGGCTTCTGGCCCGTTTGTACGTTCAAGCTACCATGCTGATCAACAAGCAGCGGGTAAAGAAGTGAAATAATCACTTTTATCAAAAAATTAAAAAAGCCGTTAATGATGCATAATTATTAACGGCTTTTTCATGCTAATTGATAAAATAGCTTACTGCGCTATCTTACCTTTTGTAATAGAAAAATCAGCAAACCTAACACGTTCTTCATCAGCGCGAAGGCTGTCGGTTTCAACAATTGAGCGGTATATTCCCCACTTAGGACGAGCAAAATCAGCATCACTAAAGCCGCGCCACATATCTATGTTTTGCTCGCTTATATTAAATATCTCTGCATTATCGCTTAAGCGCGTTAACGTCATATCAAACTTACCGTTTTCACTAAATGTAGCTTGTACAAATACCTTGACCCATTCATCTGTAATGAGTGACCAGTCGGTTTCAATGAGGTTTTTATCAAGCCCTGTGCTGTTACCGTTTTCATCAAAGCCTGCACTATATCGCACTTGCAGTTGATTGCCTGTACTGTTTTTTTGTGCACCCGAGAGCGTAATAACAGGCTGGTCGTCATTACCATTAGTATTATCGTTGCTGTCATTTCGGGCTTTTATTTGAAAAAAATGGCTAAACTTACTCGTAAGCTCAAGCTCGCTGCTTACTTTAAATTTCCAGCTATATTGAAATGTCTCACCCTCAAACGCCAGTGTTTCTTGTGGTGATTTATCGTAGGTTTTTATTTCGTTACGTTGTCTATCACTTGCGCCTTTGTCTTTATCTTGGTCATCATCTCGGTGAGCTAAAAAGACAAAATGGTTACCAATTATCGTATCGGTATCTTCAATAATATGGACAACACTTTGATGATTGCCAGCATATAAGTCTGGAGATTCAATTGACCCTTCGCCGAAGGCATTTTCAATAAGCGTGTATGCGTCAAGCCCCGAATTAACGCCATCTGATCGCAATAAAACGTGTGATATTTTCTCAAAGCCATCAGCTTGAGCTATTGGTGCACCTACAATTGTTATGATAATTTGTGCGCTGGTACTATCTACAGAGTTTACTGTTATTGTATCTTGTAGTGTTTCACCTTCACTTAAAGATGTTATTGAAGCGTTTAAATCGTCAAGTGTGTATGACCAATCTCCACCAGCATTTAAGCTAAAAAAACCATAGCTTGTAGCGCTATTTTCTTGTGCTACAAAAGCAGCTTCACCTGATTGTTGATCCGTAATAGTTAACGAGCCTGTTATTGCATCATTACTATCGCTAATAACTTCACCTAGAGTGTTACCACCAATTGTTGCAGGAGTTTGTGAAGAAATCGCTTCATTATTTTGCACCGTAGGATCAGAGCCTGAGCTGCCACAACCAGTAACTAAACAAGATAGAAGTATAGCTGTAACTGTATTACAGGGTTTAAGGGTATATTTAGACATGAGTAGTTCTGCGGTTAATAGTAAGTTAATTAAATATGAACTTACCAATTTATTGTACAAATAACCACAACTCAATTACCAATTTACTGATATTTTAAATTTAATTATAAAATCTATTATTTTCATAGTGATACAAAAAATTATTTCTATAGAGTGTTTATTTATATTTGTTTTAAAATAAAATTAGGTTAAACCTGAGTTACTTGAGATAATTAATACTGACATAATTATTTAGGTTCATTATGAAACTATTAGTTCGTAACTTGTCTCGTGCTACCACTGAGCATGAGCTTCGTACTTTATTTGCAGAGCACGGTAAAGTGACTACTTGTAACTTGGTACTTGATAAAGAAACTGGCCAATCTAAAGGTTTTGCCTTTGTAGAAATGCCAAACGACATAGAAAGTAAAAGCGCAATTACTGCACTTAACCAATCTACTGTTGATAAAAGTAAGATCCGCGTAAAACTTGCAGACGCATAAAGCTAACTGCAACCTATGCAAAAAAAACCAGCTAATGCTGGTTTTTTGCTTTTAGTGCCAAGTATTGTATTTAAGCTTTATATTTAGCTAAAAAAACTAAGCGGTTATTAAATCGCTTTTTTTATACTTATAGTGCCCAGTATTATAAAAGAAGCAGACAGCACAAAAAATGTCTCCTGCTCAGCTAATATTGCAGCAGCAAAAAATGCAATGCCACTAGCTATAAATACCCACTTTTTTACATTGGCCCATTATGTGCTCCTTTAGATTGTTCGTTATTTATACGCCTTATAATATCAATCTGCAATTGAATGAAAAGTTCTCTATAAAAATTCGACATCGCTGCGGTGCTTCCTTTATATTGAAAGCCTAATTAAATAACAATATGAAGACTATGGCATCTACTCTTTTAAAAAGCGCTAGCCTAAGCTTGCTAGTTGCACTCTTTGGCTGCTCAGAGCCTGCAAGCGAACAAACTCCATTAGAAAATACAGCAGGTGTAAGCCTTAGCAATATTAAACAGCATATTAAAACGCTAGCCTCTGATGACTTTGAAGGCCGAGGCCCGCTTACTCATGGTGAAGTAAAAACCGTAGGCTACTTAAGCGAGCAATATAAAGCGTTGGGTTTAACCGGTGCTTATAAAGGTAAATACTTACAGCCTGTAAAAATGGCAATGGTGACAGCTAATCAGGATATGCAGTTAAAGGTAGGTGATTTAAGCTTTGAATCAGGTAAAGACTTTACCGCACGTACCGAGCAACTTCAGCCATTAATTGATGTACGCAATTCTGACGTTATATTTGTTGGCTATGGTATTAATGCACCAGAATATAACTGGAATGACTATAAAAATATTGATGTAACTGGTAAAACTGTGGTTGTGCTAGTTAACGATCCAGGCTTTGCTACTCAAAACGACGCCCTTTTTACTGGTAATGCAATGACCTACTACGGTCGTTGGACTTATAAATATGAAGAAGCCGCTCGCCAAGGTGCAAAGGCTGTATTTATTGTTCATGAAACCGCGCCTGCGGCATATCCTTGGGGCGTAGTTGAAAGTTCAAACACCGGCACTAAATACACGTTAATGGATAACAATTTAAACGCGTCTAAATTACCGGTTATGGGCTGGCTAACACTTGATGCGACCGAGCAAATGTTTAACGCCGCAAAGCTTAACTATCAAGATTTAAAACAAGCAGCATTAAATAATGACTTTAAAGCGACGCCACTTAACTTAAAAGCAAACCTTGCCTTTAAAAACGAAGTATCACATGCCAAATCGCATAACGTAGTTGCACAAATTACAGGTAGCGAATCACCTGACGAATACGTTGTTATTAGCGCTCACTGGGACCACTTTGGTACTAAACAAACTGATACTGGCCCTAAGATTTATAATGGCGCAGTAGATAACGCTTCAGGCACTGCAGCCACGCTTGAAATAGCACGTATAATGAGCGAAATGAACAAGCAAAAACCATTTAAACGCTCAATTATTTTTGCTAACTTTACAGCAGAAGAAACAGGGTTAATTGGTTCTGAAGAATTTGCATCAGGTGCGGTTGTACCTACAAAACAAATGGTCGGTTTATTAAATATTGATGGCATGAACGTGCTTGATGGCACTGACTACATTTTACAATACGGTAAAGATTTATCGACAATGGAAAACTATTTAGCAAAGGCTGCAAAATCACAAGGCCGTGTTGTTAAAATGGATCCTCGCCCGCAAAATGGTTTGTTTTTTAGATCAGATCATTTCTCGCTTTCTAAGCAAGGCGTGCCTAGTTTATTATTTATGAGTCTGGGTGATACCGATCCTGAGTACATTGCGCTTAAATACCATAAAGAAGCAGACGACTACTCAGCTGGTTGGTCGTTAGGTGGTGTTAAGCAAGATATAGATCTTATTGTTGATATAGCCACACAGCTTGCAAATAATGGCGATTGGCCAAAGTGGACGAGCGAGTCTGACTTTAAAGCCAAACGCGCGCAAGATAAGCAATAAATAGCTATTAAATAGTTATGTAATATAAAAATCCTCCTACTTGGAGGATTTTTGTTTTAAACGAGCGCGCATTAATAGCGTTTCGGCCTTTGCCCCTAAATAAACATAAATAGCCAGTGCAATTAAAAGCCCTACCACTGCCAGCATCATCGCTATGGCAGGCATTAAATATTCCGATTGCCCCAACGCCGCTTTAAACATAGTTAACAGCGCCTCAATTGATATAGCAATCAACACAGTAGAGATAAACCGTGTAATAGTGCGCCGCGTAGACGAGTGCCTAAAAATATCCTTATGCATCAGGATTTCTTCTTCGAGTATTGTTTTACCTAAATCGAATACTGCTAATGCTAGGGTGATGTAAATAATGATGCTAAAGGGTTCAAGTGGGTCTGATGAGGTATCTACATGAGTTAATAGAGCGTATATATCACTAAAAACGATATTTAGTAAAAATAATACTAAGCAAAATAAGCACGCCACAATAATACCGTAACCCGCCTTGAAGTAAGGCGACATATTAGCGCGCGCAGTATCACCCATTACAAACTCAATAAGCTGCGTTAAGCTCACATCAACAACCAAGTAATGTTGATTATTAATTGGTTTTTTTAGCTCTTTAATCGCCGATATACATAAATGGTTAGTCGCTATAGAAATATAGGGATCAGTAAAGCACACTTTATCACTTGCTTTAGCGTTCAAAAAATAGGGTCGCTCACTTAAATCTTGTTGATTACCACTTTCACCTAATTTTTTGCTGTATGCGCGTTTAAAGCAGACGTTATTACCCTGCTGCAAACCTTCTGCATTTAAACAATATTGTAATTCTAAAAATGGGTACTGCTTAATCAGATAGCGAGTATCACGTTCTTTAGTTAATCCGTCCTCAATACTCATTAAAATAGATTCAAGTAAACTGTGTATTACATGCTCATATTCGTGGTAGCGCTCAACACTACTGATATAACTCATTCGCGCCATTTTAAATACTCATTAACCTAAGTTATAAATAGATTTGCAAGTTTAAAACCAACAATAAAATAACTTAACAATCAGTAACTTGACACTATTCAAACTCAAGTTTTGCACTACTTTGGTGACTAAATAGTAATATATTAAATTAAATGCACAAAAAAGCAGCTAAGTATTAATTACTTAGCTGCTTTGTGAGTATGACTGGTAAGGTTCTACATAGAGCTTATTACTGAACCTTCGAAAACTCTTCTTTAGATAACTCGCCATTTCCATCTGTATCTAATTGATCAAAAAGCTGTACTAGTTGCGAATTTACTTGGGCTTCTGTTTTGCTAATTACCCCGTCGCCATCTGTATCAAAAGAATCAAAATCTACCGCAGCAAACGCCGCTGAAGAAGAAGCTAGGGCTACAAGAGCTAGAGTTTTATGTAATGTTTTCATAATCGTTTCCTTAGGCTTTGGGCCTGATTAGGGGTAAGAAGTCCTTTTCAAAGATCCTTTAGGAGTAAAGTGTCTATAAATTAATATTCAAAAAAATCATTTTCTGTCGGACCACCGCTACTTTGAACATTCAGCTCGTCAAATTGCTCTATCACTTGCGCCGATTCTTCAGAGCGACTAATTGAAGCGTTGTCGTCTGCATCGCGTGTTTCAAAGTCTGTGCTTGCAAATACTACTGACGAAGAAACAATAGCCATAAGTACAAATGTTGATTGTAGCTTTTTCATAATTTAATCCTTCAAAAGTATGCGGTGTCCTAAATAAATTTGCTCTATAGTGCTCTCTAGTCACTTCCTGGTTATTCTTTTTAGTAGGCTCCCTTGCCTACTTAGGTTGTCTTTGGCAACTCAGAATTTAGATAACATCACAGAGCATTAACTGCTTAAGGCTTTAATTTTAGGCCTTAGAAAACTCATCTTCAGATAGCTCACCATCTTGGTTAGTATCGAGTTCTTCAAACTTGCTTAAAAGCTCAGCATCTACTGAGGCTTCGGCTTGGCTGATTGCGCCATTACCATCTACGTCTAGCGTATCAAAATCTGTTGCTGCAAAAGCCGCTGATGAAGAAGCTAGCGCCATTAGTACTAATGTTGATTGAAATGTTTTCATAATAGTATTCCTTCATTGGGTTGTTGCGATTAAGGCCTTTGGCTTTCATCACGTTTTGCTTAATACACTCTAGGTATTACAACTTCGGTGCCACTTTTTATTTATTATTTAAAAACAATGAGTTAAATGATATAAAGCGAGAAAAGCTTAATTTGGGGAGGTGTTATTGTTGCTATTTAGCAACAGCCGTTTAACTAAAAATAATAAACCATTATAAATCAATTGGTTAAGTTTAATTAAAAAGACACACTTTTGCTAAAAAGCCAATAAGGGGGCGTTTAGGTTAGCCTTCAAAATAAACTGAATATGAACATGGAAATTACATAGGATTTATTTGCGGCTATTAAATAATTAATTTATTTACAATCAGTAAGTTATATTGTTTTTGAAATTTATTATAAAAATTTTGGAAAGATATTTTGAAATTAACTGTTTTGTTGCCAAATGGCGAATTTATCTAGGAAGGTTTCAATGCTAAAGCTAAGTTGTAGCATTCAACTCATAGTTTAATGCGCTGTAAAATGTAGGTTTGCTTAAATTAAGCAAACCTACATCGCGTGCCAGCTATTGGAGTGAGGTAAATTATGTAGATTTAAACTACTTCCACCCTTGCAGCCACTTTTGGTTATCCTTTAAATCTCGCCAACTAATTGGATATTGATTTTTTGACATAACAGCCTCAGTAATACATTCAATTACATTGCCGTCTTCATCAAATTCCACCTCAACAATAATGAAGTGTTTTTCTTTATTTATAGCAGGTGATGCGGTCCATTTACTATTCAATAATTTTTTAGGGTTTAGTTTATTCATTTAATGTAACCACTCCTACTCATAGCTTATATAAGGCAACTATACGACCCCAACACCTACTTAGTTCAGACTACTCTGCAACTAGCTTGCCTTTGTACATTTGCATTTGGCAATGAAAGTCATACTCACCGGCTTCAAGCGCAGGTAGTTTAACCGTATTGCCATCACCCATTGCCAGCGTTTTACTTATATCAAGCTGTGGAAATACCACTGTTTCGGCGCACGGCGCGCTGTCTTTTCTATCAAAGGTAAGTACAACCTCTTTGTTGGCTGCCACTTTAATGTGTCTTGGCTTATAAACACCGTTATCAACGACTATCGTTACTTTGTTGTCATCACTTTGTGTTTGCTCTGGTTTGTATAGCCAAAACCAATAAATAATTGCAGCTATTAACAGTGCACCACCTATATTAATCATCAACATAATGTACTCCTTAGCTTAAATTACGATTTATTTGGTTTGAAAAAACGTAAGCGATTAGCGTTACTTACCACTGTAAGCGATGAAAGTGCCATAGCTGCACCTGCAACAACAGGGTTAAGTAGGATGCCAAAAAATGGATACAACACGCCGGCTGCAATCGGAATACCCGCCACGTTATAAATAAAGGCACCAAATAGGTTTTGTTTAATATTTGAAATAGTTGCATTACTCACTGCAATTGCATCAGCAAGGCCATGTAACGAACCACGCATTAAGGTAATGTCTGCACTTTCTATTGCAACATCGGTACCTGTACCAATTGCAAATCCTACGTCGGCTTGTGCAAGTGCGGGAGCATCGTTAATACCATCACCTGTCATACCCACTATTTCACCATTTGCTTGGCGTTTTGTTACTTCGTTTACTTTATCATCGGGCATTACTTCTGCAATAAAGTCATCAATACCAACTTGTTTAGCAACGGCTTGTGCAGTGGCTTTGTTGTCACCTGTTAGCATGACTAGGTGGGTACCTTTATCTTGCAGGCGTTTAATAGCTTCAACTGAATCCTCTTTAATTGGATCGGCTACTGCAATAGTAGCGTGGAGCTTATTATTACTTGCAAAATACATGGGCGTTTTAGCATCACTGGCAAGTGTTTGAGCTTGCTCGATTGCATCATCAACGGCCACGTTGTATTTATCCATTAGCGCTTTATTGCCAAACAACAATGTTTGCCCGTCAACACTGCCAGTGACACCTTTACCTGTAATTGCATTAAAGTCGGCTACTTTACTTAAAGCTAAGCCCTGCTTTTTAGCGTGTGCCGTAATTGCTTGGGCTAGTGGATGCTCTGAGCTACTTTCAAGGCTTGCAACAAGTTGCATTACTGTATTTTCATCACTGTTATTAAAGGTAACTACATCGGTAACTTGCGGTGTGCCTTGAGTAATAGTGCCTGTTTTATCTAAAATCATGGTGGTGATTTTAGATGTTGTTTGCAGCGACTCACCATTTCGAATTAATATTCCTGACTCTGCAGCTTTACCAATACCCACCATAACCGACATAGGGGTTGCGAGTCCTAGCGCACAAGGACAAGCAATAATAAGTACAGTGGTAACCGCAACAACGGCATAAGCAATTGATGGCTCAGGTCCAAAGTTTAACCATGCAAGGCCTGCAAGCACCGCAATAATCATGACTGTTGGTACAAATATTCCTGATATAACATCAGCTAAGCGCCCTATTGATGGCTTTGAGTTTTGTGCACGCTTTACCATATTGATAATATTGGCAAGTGTGGTTTCGCTACCAATGTGCGTGGCTTTAAATAATAAAGTGCCACTTTTATTAATACTTCCGGCAACGACTTTATCGCCCGTTTTTTTGCGGACGGCCATTGGCTCACCAGTAAGCATTGACTCATCAACCGTACTGCTGCCTTCAATAACATCGCCATCCACAGGGATTTTTTCACCCGGGCGTACGCGTACTTCATCATTTTTTACAACATCACTAATGTCGATGTCTTGCTCTTGACCATCACGAATTACGCGTGCAGTTTTTGGTTGCAGGCCAATTAAGCGTTTAATTGCTTGTGAGGTGCGCCCACGTGCTTTTACTTCAAAAGCGAGCCCTAAACTAATTAAACCGATGATCATCGATGATGCTTCAAAATATACGTGTCTTGCGACTTGTGGTAATAAGTTTGGTGCTATTACCACAAACATTGAATACAACCACGCAGTACCTGTACCAAGCGCTATTAATGTATCCATATTGGCAGCATGGTTTTTGAATGCCTGCCATGCACCGTTGTAAAATTGTTTACCTGATATAGCCATAACCACAAGCGTGACTATACCCACTAAAAACCAGGCTATTCGTTGTGTGTCGGTGGTCACACTCATATCAAAAATAAGCCCGTATATCATTAACGGTGCACCGACCCCTAACGCTAATATCATATTACGCATTAGCTTTTTGTAATGTGCCTCATCCGATTTTGCTTTTTCATCAAGTGCATCTTGATCAGACTCGTTACTCATTGGCTTAGCTGAATAACCAATGTTTTCGACTGCTTTAATAAGCGTGCTTTCGCGGGCTTTACCTTCTACACGTACTGTACGCTGTGCAAAGTTCATTTCTACATTTTGCGCACCTTGCACGCTATTAAGGGCTTTTTCAATTTTAGCCACACAACTGCCGCAATTAGCGCCTTCAATAATAAAGTTTTGCGCGGTGTCTTTTGTATTAGTCGTCATTACGCTGCTCCTTATTTGCAGAATCGTTTATTGGATCAACAAAAGATTCTATTAAACTACACACGTCACTGGCATTTGCACCATCGGCTGATGTATCCCATTGCGCCAGAGCTGCATGCATTCTATTTCGTAATTTTAATGTTTCTTGAAATAGTGCTTCGGTTTCTTCTAGGCGTTTAGTAATGAGTTTACGCGTTAACGGACAAGGACAATTCCCCTGCTCAGACTCGCCTATAATGTGTTGAATATCTTTGAGAGAAAAACCAAGTTGACGAGAGCTAATAATAAACTTTAAACGCTGCTGGTCTTGCTTTGTATATTCTTGATAACCATTTTCTTCACTGCGTATTGGATGAAGTAACCCAATTCGTGTGTAATGACGAACAGTATCTGCAGTCACGCCCATTAACTTGGCGAGTTGTTTAACATACATAATTTAACTCCGTCGTGTTTCAATAGCTTCATAATAAACCTAGGTGCAACACATAGGTCAATGGCTATTTTAAAACTAACAAAATAATACTAATTGGCTTAATTAAGTGCTCTATTTAAGGACAATAAATCGAGTGGATAACAAGGCAAAGGTTTCGTTATTTAGTTGTTATTATTAATTGCCCCTGCATTCATGCAGTCGTATATAAAAAATGTTTTATGCAGTTAGCGCCGTACTTAATCCCTCAAATTGATTAAGTATTGTTGCTCATTGGCATAATGACACAAACATAATTAACTTAAGCTGATATTGGCCGTGTATTATCTGAAGGGGATGTAATTTAGCAGAGAAGCGCCTAAGTAAGGCGCGTATTAATCTAAGAGCGTGTTGATCATTGGTGATTTAATTTATGCAGACTGTTTGGTCTTTAGGCAAGGCAGAGCCTATGTTGTGTGGTTATCCCCCATAAACAGGCGATAACGCAGCATAAATACCAAACATGCGCTGCCCTAGTTTGATTCGCTACGGCTTTGCTCTAATTCGTCGCTTAGTTGCTGCGCCAAAGTTTGTATTTTAGGCATAGCATCTTTCATTAAGCTTTGTGACATTTGCATAGACTCTTGCATTACAACAGGCATTTTTTCGAGTATTTTTTGCCCTGTATCTGTTTTATAAAATGCTAACATATCGGCAATTTCTTGCTCACTAAAATGCTTGTCGTATACATTGACCATCATTGGCTGCATTTTAGCCCAACTCATCTCAGTTTTTAATACCGTCGTCATGTCGCCGTAGTACTTATCAAAAATTGCTTGCTCAGAAGGCTTAACACCCATTTGGTCTGACATGCCTTTCATCATACCTTCAACCTGGCCGTACATAGAATCAACCATTGAATCTAAATTCATTACACTAATGAGTTCATCTATTTTTTGCTGCTTAGTATTTTGTTCAGCATATAAACTACTAGAAAAAATCAGTAATGATAAAAGTAGTACTTTACCCATAATAATATCCTTTCATATAAATAATGGATTTATAGTCACATGAATAGTTTGTATTGTAAAGGGTACAAGCAATCATTAAAAAGGCCGAATAAAATGAATTTATTCGGCCTTTTATAAATTACTTTTTGCGTTAGTCGTCTTCTACATTATCTAGGCCTTTAGTGCCTTCTTTGGCTTTTAGCTTATGATGAATAGCTGACTTTATTAGCATGTAACCACTAATCGGTGCTGTAATTAGTAAAAATATAGTAATGAGTATTTCTTTAACACTTAGGCCATGCTCTGAACTTGCAAAATAAACCATAGCCGCAATTAACATACTCGCCATGCCTAACGTGGTTGCTTTAGTTGGTCCATGCAAACGCATAAAAAAGTCAGGTAGTTTAATTAAACCTATTGAGCCAATTAAAATAAACGTACCACCAAATAACAATAATATTGATACAACCCATTCGCTGATCATGTTTTCACCTTATTCAATTATATCGCCACGTAGTAAATACTTACACACTGCAACCGTACTTATAAAGCCGAGCATGGCAATGAGCAGTGCAGCTTCAAAATAAAGCCCTGTATCCATACTAATGCTGTATAAAATAATCAGTGCGATGACGTTAATGTACATAGTATCGAGCGCTAAAACACGGTCAGGCACTGACGGACCGATGATCAATCGCCATAAATTAAGCAATAATGATAAGCCAATCATCGAAAAAACAATGAGTAATACAGTATCTAACATTGAAATATCTCCTTTAGTGGAGCTTCGTAGCGTTGTTTTATTTGTTTGATAAGTGCTTCTTCATCTTTAAGATCAAGCACATGTATCAGTAAGTAGCGTTGCGTTGGCTCTTCACCTTCAGGTAACGACTCAGCAATTGGATAAACCTCTGCACTCACAGTACCAGGTGTAAGCGATACACAACTAGCCAATATAGTAATTGGCATGTCGTGTGTTAAATCTATAGGAACTTTTATAAAGGCCGGACGCAATTTTTTTGATGGTCCAAGTATAAGTAAAGCCACTTGTAAATTTGCAACAACAATATCGTATAGCACTATAAGTAACTGCTTAAGCGCCAAGCCTGGCTTTAAAATCAGTGGCTGAGGGTCTCGAAACGAAAAACTCAATATAGGGATAAGTATCGCAAAAATAGTCGCTAATACTAAGTGCCCTACCGATACGCTATTGTTTAACAATAACCAAACCATAAACAAAAATAAGCTACGAAATGGCGTTGGTAACCAACGAAAACGGGCTTGTAATCTCATCACATGCCTCCTTTAAGTACAGCATTAATACCGCCGCTTAGATCATGTAACTGAGTAGCAGCATTTAGCATATATTCACTTATTGGTCCGCCCAAAATAACTAGCAATGGCGAACATGCAAGTAAAGCTATAATTACAGTTACCTGCAACGGGTGTGCACTTGCACAATCGGCATTTTCGCTACTTTTGCTTCTATGCTCCCAGAACAAAGTTGTGCCAGCGCGCGAAAGCGCTACTAACAACGCAAAACTTGTTACTAAATATACTGGCCAAAATAGTAAAGCTTGCTCACTGTTTAATGTCGCTTTAAGTATCCAAATTTTACCTACAAAGCCTGACAGTGGTGGCATACCAACTACCGTTAAAGACGCAATAATAAAGCACACACCTAATAAAAATGGCTGTTTTACAGAGCGACCTGCTACTAGTCTATCGCCAACTTTACCGCGCTGGATTGAAACTAAGTCTGCTAGTAAAAATAGTGCGGCACTAACAAGTGTTGAATGCACTAAATAATATAAAAGTGCAGCAGTGGCATTTACATTTTGCAATGCTATTAGCGCAACCAGCGTACCTACCGATACTAATACTAAGTTAGATGTGAGTTTACGTAAGTCTTGTGCTGCCATCACACCAATTGCACCTACTATAATGGTCGCAATTGCTAAGCCCCAAAGCCAAGGCTGCGCCATGTGTTCAAGCGCTCCGGCTTGTTCACCAAATATCACCGTATAAACACGAAGCATAGCGTAAACGCCTACTTTAGTCATAATCGCAAACAATGCAGCAACCACAGGTTTAGCACTTGCGTAAGTATTTGGAAGCCATAAATGCAGAGGTAATAGTGCGCCTTTTAAAGCAAATACTATTAATAGCAGTAAGCCGCCTGCTTTTGCTAGATATACATCATCACCTGTAAGTAGTGATACCTTTTGCGTCATGTCTGCAATATTAAGCGTACCAAGCACACCGTACAAAATACCCAAACCAATTAAAAATACGCTTGAGCCAACTAAATTCAATATTACATATTGCAATGCCGCGCGAGTATTTTGTTTATCACCTGCGTGCATTAACAATGCATAAGATGCAATCAGTAGCACTTCAAAAAATACAAATAGGTTAAATAAATCGCCAGTTAAAAACGCGCCATTTACACCTAATATCAAAAAGTGAACAAGTGGGTGATAAAAGCTGCCTTTTTCATCATCGCCAGCACTACCATATAAAATAGCGCCCAAACCTAAAAATGAAGTTAACGTAACCAATAAGGTAGACAACATATCGGCTACTAAGACTATTCCAAATGGTGCAGACCAATTACCAATAGCGTAAACGTTAATACCTGTATTATTAACATGTACAAGTAAAAGCACACTAATGGCAAAAGTAGCTATTGCCATTACAATTGAAACTAAGCGGCGAATTTTAACGCTTTTACCACATGGTGGCAGCAATAAAATAACAGCCGTCAGCATAGGTAATAAAATAGGGAGCGAAGCTAAATGTTGGATCATTTTTGCTCCTTATTATCTGCAGAGGTGTTGGGCACATAACCATCAACATGGTCGCTACCTAAATCGGCGCGTCCACGTATTGCCAAAATAACCACGAATGCGGTCATCGCAAAACCAATAACAATAGCTGTAAGCACTAAAGCTTGAGGTAGAGGATCGGCGTATTCTGTACCAGTACCAAGCACTACCGCTTTATTAATAGTAAGACGACCTGCTGAAAACAAAAATAAGTTAACAGCATATGAAATCATAGTAAGCCCAAGTACTACAGGGAACGTACGAGCTCTTAGCAGTAAAAACACACCGCAACTGACCAATACTCCAACGCAAGATGCGTACAATAATTCCATTAAATATTTACCTCTTTTTTCTGGGTATCTGCCGTCATATTACCTAAGCTTGCCAAAATCATTAGCGTAGCGCCTACAACCGTTAAGTAAACACCTAGGTCAAATGCAATCGCGCTGGCAAGCTCTGTTTTACCGACAAACGGAATATCAAAGTAGTCAAACCAAGTTGTTAAAAATGGCTTATCAAAGAACCAGCTACCCACACCAGTGAACAGTGAAATACCAATGCCTGAAGCTATGATTTTACGATAATTAACATCAAAACGTCCGTTTATCCATGCTGTACCATGCGCCATGTATTGCAAAATAAACGCGATTGACGTTACCAGTCCAGCAATAAAGCCACCGCCAGGTAAGTTATGTCCGCGTAAGAAAATATATGCAGAAACCAATAACGCAAGCGGTAATAAACTTTGTGAAATACTCGCCAGTAAGATTGGATGGCGCTCTCGTGCCCATGGGCGCCCTTCGCTGTCACTTGCTGGCATAAATAATGGGATTCGAGAAAGTACTTTAAATATACCTAATGCGGCAATGCCTAATACGGTAATTTCACCAAGCGTATCAAAGCCCCTAAAGTCGACTAAAATAACGTTAACTACATTAGTTCCACCGCCACCAATTTTAGCGTTAGCAATAAAGAAGTCTGAGATTGAATCTAATGGACGTGTAAGTAATGCATAACAGATACTCGCTATAACTACACCTAACGTAGAGGCAATTCCTAAATCTCGAAGTACGCGTAATGAACTTGATTCTTTTGGCGTATGCTGGGGCAAGAAAAACAATGCCAGCATAAGTAAAATAATAGTAACAACCTCAACAGTTAACTGTGTAAGTGCTAAATCAGGAGCAGAAAAGCGTGTGAATACAACCGATACCATTAACCCTACGATTGAGAGCATTAACAACGATACCATTCGAGAGCGATGCCAAATAACGGTAGCAAGAGCACCAATAATCAATAAGCCCGCACCAATTGCATTGTGCACATCAACAGGGGTAAGTGGCATGCTGCCAGCAAGTTGTTGCATTTCAAATAATGGCCAACCGGCACACAGTAAGACTACCGCTAACATAATTACTAGGTAGCGCTGCAGCGATCCATTTTCGATACTGCTTACCTTTGACTGACACCAAGCAACAACACTTAAAATTACACGTTCAAAGGTTTTTTTAGCATTTAAAGGTGGTAATGACGCTTGAAACTGAAATAGATATTTACGATTAATATAAATAAATAAACCGCCAGCAATCGCCATTGCACTCATTAATAGAGGCAAGTTAAACCCGTGCCAAATAGCCAATTCGTAAACTGGCATTTCTTTTCCAAGTACAGCTAAAGACGCCGCAGATAAAATGCCATCAATTGTAAAGTGTGGGAACATACCCACTAGTAAACAAATCACAACTAATATTTCTATTGGTACCCGCATATAACGTGGCGGTTCGTGCGGCGTGCGAGGTAAATCAATTGGTTCACCATTAAAGAACACGTCATGAATAAAGCGTGCGGAGTACGCAACAGCTAATGCGCCTGCAACCGTTGCCAGTACTGGAATTAACCACGACATAGAACCAAGCACTTGCTGATGCAGCGTTTCTGCAAAAAACATTTCTTTAGATAAAAACCCATTAAGTAATGGAACCCCTGCCATAGCAGCCGCCGCGACCATTGCAAGCGTTGCAGTGTATGGTAAGTATCGCCACATACCATTTAATTTACGCATATCGCGCGTGCCTGTTTCATGATCGATAATACCAACGGCCATAAATAACGACGCTTTAAACGTTGCATGGTTAATTATATGAAATATAGCAGCAACAGTCGCAAGCTCAGTATCAAGCCCGAGTAATAGCGTTATTAAACCCAAATGGCTTATTGTTGAGTAAGCTAACAATCCTTTTAAATCGTGTTTGAATAATGCTATGTAAGCACCAAACAACAGCGTAGCTAAACCTGTTAACCCAACAAGTAAGAACCACGTATCGGTGCCAGCTAAAGCAGGATGAAAACGTGCTAATAAAAATATACCGGCTTTTACCATGGTTGCAGAATGTAAATACGCGCTCACTGGCGTAGGCGCTGCCATTGCATGAGGAAGCCAAAAATGAAATGGAAATTGTGCCGATTTAGTAAACGCACCCAATAGCACCAATACTAATGCTACTTCGTATAAATCGTGAGATTGAATTATCGCTTTACTCGCTAGGATAACATCTAGGTCATAACTACCAACAATATCACCTAATAGCATTAAGCCTGCAAGTAACGCTAAGCCGCCCGCGCCTGTTACAGCAAGAGCCATACGAGCACCCTTTCGCGCTTCAGACTTATGCCACCAAAAACTAATTAATAAAAATGAGCTGATGCTCGTTAATTCCCAAAACAACCACAGCTGAATAACATTGTTAGACATAACAATGCCAAGCATTGCGGTCATAAACAGCATTAAATAACTATATAACTTAGCCATTGAGTCGTTGGCACTGAGGTAGTAACGCGTGTAGAGGATAACGAGCAAGCCTATGCCTAAAATCATAAACATAAACAATAAACTGAGGCCGTCTAACCGCAGAGATAGGTCGAGCCCTATTGACGGGATCCAAGCGAAAGAGTAACGAATGGTTTCGCCCGCTAAAACTGCAGGTGCATGGTATAAAGTTATTCCCAAAGCCGTTAAAGGCGCAAGAGCCGTTAAACTAGTGCTTAAATTGCGGGATAACTTACCTGTGCATGCAGAAATAACACTGCCAATTAAGGATAACAAGGGTATCCAGAGCAAAGTCATAATGTAGGGCCTTTTATAATCATAAGTTTATCAGGGCATCTCTTTTTAATACTAAGGGATGCTTTTACTGCCTGTTTTTAAACGACATTAATGACTATAGTTATACTGAAAAACACTGATTTTGTCTATAAAAAGCGGTTCTGTATGGGTGTTTTTTAAACATGAACTAACAATTTATTAAGCCTACAAAAACAATTAATTAATACTGATAATTGTTAATTTAATATGGCCTTATTTGCAAATGTAAGCGCGCTGGAGTGGCGATAAGAATTACCATTGGTCATATCTAAATGCTTCAACCAAATCTCTCTATACTGCGCCGAGAGCCCTAACTGCTGATATTGCATAATAGACCAATTTTCACTAGGTTTATATGCAACACCACCTATCTGGCAACTCTTTGCTTTATGCCAGCCTATTGGGGGCGACTCATCATGAGAGATAAATAAATTAGGTGCCACAAAACCCGTTTTTGCACACAACCATGCTTGTTTAGCTTTAGGTAGCGCATATTCATCTTCAAAACCGTTAAAATGCATCAACTCATGCAAAAACACACTGTATTTTGCTTTTGAGTTTATTAGCATTGTTCCTTTAGTAACATTAGCCGTTCCATCTTTTGGCATCATTACTATAAAATTAAAATTGTTAGGAAGCTGGTTATTGAGTTTAGCTGATTGCCAGTCACACTTTGCTATTTGATTAGTGCTACTTTTACACTCAAGCATACCTGCAACGTAAACTGGTTTTGAAAAGCAAAAAATATTTTCACGGGGCTCTGGCTGTTTATTATAAGCATTAATAAACTCGGTGAGTTTATATAAGCCACTACGATGATCGCTCATAGTCAGCACGTTAAACATACATTGCTTATTAGGTTTACTTATATTTATTAAAGATGAAAAACCGAGAGCGTGGATAAACTCACTAGATACTTTACTCTGTGGTGTTTTTAACTGAAGCTTTAGATGATTTAGCACATCCCCTGCTGGTAATTTGTTTTTACTAGCGAGTAACTTTAAATCGCTCCAACGTGAGTGCTCAAGTAACTTTGTTGCTAATATTTTACGCTCTGGGCTTGTTAAATCATTTAATGCTCTGAGCCAAAATTGTTTTGCAGTATCGCTCTGACTGTTTTTAATAAGCTTAAGAGAATACATATATTGGGCTGAAGAAATTTTACTGCGGGCGAGTATAGCTAAAGAGGTATTTGGTAACTGCTCTAAGTGATCAGAAAAATAACCAGGTGATTTCCAATAACTTTGTAGCACATTAGCTTTTGCGTTTAAAACATGCCAAAAGCCAATAGCGCCTAGGTGATTACTCGAGCCTGTAATTAACAAACAACATAGTAATACACCTATTAATTTAAAACGCTTAACTTGCGTCAACACCTTGCATCAACTCAAGCTCTAAACGCGCATATTTGTACTCAATAAACTCGTGTACATTAGTTGCTAGCGCAAGCCTAAAGTAGTCTGATGCTAAATACAGCTCACCTGCTGCTTGATGCATTTTAGCTAAATAAAAATAAGCTTCGCATAAACGCTGCGCATATTCTTGCTCAGTTCTAACACCATCACTAATGCCAGATAAAAATGCATGTTCACTCATATCCCCCGTATAAAGAGAAATTAACTGGTACGCCCATTGTGATTCATCAAGCGCAGTGGCATTTTGTTTAAGTGCATCAAGCGCAACGGCTTTATCCTCTTGTGCTTGTGCTAAATAAACCCATAAAACTCGGTACGGATCTTTTGGAGAGCGAGCTAAAAATTCATTAAAATCATTTTTAGCAAGGCCTGCTCTGTCGCCGTAATACAGTGCGATACCTCGATTTAAATAGGCGTATTCATGCTCTTCATCAAGTTCTAGGGCAGAATCGAAAAACTCATAGGCTTTTTCATACTGCTGCATAAGCGTATGTTGAATACCTAAAAAATTATACACTTCAGCTAAATCAGGCTTAAGCTTTACTGCGCGATTAAAATCAATACGCGAAAGAGTTGTCATACCTAGACTATCAAAAAGTACACCACGGTCGTAATAAAGCTTAGCTTGTTGCTCTTCGCTTAAGTCGGCTCTATTTAATAGCTCTGAGTAGCGTGCAATAGCAATTTCACTTCTAAAGTCAGAAGCTAAAGGTGCAGTAAATGGCACATTAACAATCGGGGTTGGTTCTGATTCTGTTGTAGTTTGGCAAGCGCTTAAAGACAAAATAGCAAAAGATGCCAAAGCTAAATGTTTGAGTATCATTAAAATCCTTAATACCAAGATATATCGCGATTAATATAAGACAGACCTTGTCCAATAAGGTTTCATTAAAGCATAAAAAAAGGGGCTAAACAGCCCCTTTTTTACTATCTAGCTAATATAACTAGATTAATAAGTTAGCAATTACGCGTCAGTAGGCGCGTCAGCTGCAGGTGCTGCTGATTCCATTGCTTCTTTAATACTTAGACGTACACGGCCTTGGCGATCTACTTCTAGTACTTTAACTTTAACTTCTTGACCTTCAGAAAGGTGATCAGCCACGTTATTAACGCGCTCAGTACTAATTTGAGAAATGTGTACTAGACCATCTTTACCAGGAAGAATGTTTACAAACGCACCGAAGTCTACGATACGTACAACTTTACCTTCGTAGATAGTACCTACTTCAAGTTCAGCTGTTAATTGCTCAATACGGCTAATTGCATTAGCTGCACTTTCGCCATCTGTAGCGGCAATTTTAATTGTACCGTCGTCACCGATTTCAATCGTTGTACCAGTTTCTTCAGTAAGCTGACGAATAGTTGCGCCACCTTTACCAATAACTTCAGCGATTTTCTTCTGTGGGATTTTCATTGTGTATATGCGAGGAGCAAACATTGATAGCTCTTCAGAAGGAGCAGAAATCGCTTCATCCATCACTTCTAAGATATGTAAACGTGCAGCTTTTGCTTGTTTAAGCGCAATTTGCATGATTTCTTGAGTGATACCTTCGATTTTGATATCCATTTGAAGTGCAGTAATACCTGCAGCAGTACCGGCAACTTTAAAGTCCATGTCACCTAAGTGATCTTCATCACCTAAGATGTCAGAAAGAACAACGAATTTATCGTCTTCTTTAACTAGACCCATCGCAATACCGGCAACAGATGCTTTAATTGGTACACCCGCGTTCATAAGTGCTAGAGAAGTACCACAAACAGACGCCATTGAAGAAGAACCGTTTGATTCAGTAATTTCAGATACTACACGGATTGAGTAAGGGAACTCAGTAAGTGTAGGCATTACAGCTGAAATACCACGCTTAGCAAGGTTACCATGGCCGATTTCACGACGCTTAGGAGAACCAACAAAACCAGTTTCACCTACACAGAATGGAGGGAAGTTGTAGTTAAGCATAAAGTGGTTTTTATGAGTACCAGTTAAATCGTCGATTAACTGTGAATCACGTTCTGTACCAAGTGTCGCTGTTACTAACGCTTGAGTTTCACCACGTGTAAAGATAGCAGAACCGTGAGTACGCGGTAATACGCCAGTCATTACGTCTAGTGCACGAATCATATCTGGTTCACGACCATCGATACGTTTTTCGCCAGCAGCTATACGGCCACGAACGATTTTCTTCTCAAGTGAACCGAAGATTTTGCCAATTTCTTGCTTGTCTAAAGACTCGCCTTCAGCAAGTTCAGCTGTTAATACTGCAACAACTTCATCTTTAGCTTCACCAAGAGCTTCTTTACGCGCTACTTTATCAGTGATTAAGTAAGCTGCGCCTACTTTTTCAGCAGCAATAGTTGCTACTTTATCTTCTAGTGCAACATTTTTCTCAGGTGCAGTCCAATCCCAAGTAGGCTTGCCTGCTTGCGCTTTAAATTCTTCGATTGCAGTAATGATCGCTTGAGATTGCTCATGACCATATACAACAGCGCCAAGCATTACGTCTTCTGCAAGTACGTTAGCTTCTGATTCAACCATAAGTACCGCTTTATCAGTACCGGCTACCACTAAATCAAGTTGGCTTTCTTCAAGCTCTTTTAATGTAGGGTTAAGTACGTATTCGCCGTTGATGTAACCAACACGAGATGCACCAATTGGACCACTGAATGGAATACCAGAGATAGCAAGTGCTGCTGAAGTACCAATCATCGCAACCATATCAGGTTGGATTTCAGGGTTAACAGAAACAACAGTAGCAATAACTTGTACTTCGTTTACAAAGCCGCTTGGGAAAAGTGGACGAATTGGACGGTCAATAAGACGTGCAATAAGAGTTTCGCCATCGTTAGGACGACCTTCACGCTTTAAGAAACCACCAGGGATACGACCAGCAGCGTACATACGCTCTTGGTAGTTAACTGTTAGTGGGAAAAAGTCTTGACCAGGTTGTGCTTCACGCTTACCAACAACAGTTACTAAAACTGAAGTGTCGCCAATGCTTGCAAGTACAGCGCCGTCTGCTTGACGAGCGATTGCACCAGTTTCTAGAGTCACTGTATGTTGACCTAGTTTGAATTCTTTAATAATTGCTTGCACTTAAAATATTCCTTAAATGTATTCTAATAAGTTGTCATCAAAGTACCAATTACAGTACATAATTGTATTCAGTTGGAAATCAATTAAGTACTACAATTGGCAATGATGTGAATAATTGCAGATAAACCTTTTTACCTACGCGCATAGTATATACCAAAGCTACTTCAAAATGCGAGTCTAGGGTGTGTTGATCTTTGTGGATTGAAATTTGTTCAATCTAGGGGCGATTTAATCACGGCGCGAGATTTGTAACCTAGTGGGCTAAGTAAAAATCGAGTAACAAAGAGTTAATCGCCCCTAGGATGAACCCGCAGGGCAGCGCATGTTTGGCATTAATGCTGCGTTATCGCCTATTTGTGGCGAATAACCACACTACATAGGCGCTGCCTTGCCTAAAGACCAAACATACAGCTGCAAAATTAATCACGAAAGGTCAACACACACTAGCTACTAGATTTAAGCTGGGCTAATGAGTGGGTAAATACAACGATGCTTGATAAGCTATGAAATAGGAGTTTTACAATATAATTCAATAAGTTTATAAATTTGTTTTATTTTCAAACACAAATTTTAGGCACAAAAAAAGGAGCTAAAAAGCTCCCATTTCTATAATCTAGTTCTTAACGACGTAGGCCAAGTTCTTTGATTAGTGCAGTATAACTAGTGATATCTTTACCTTTAAGGTAATCAAGTAGTTTACGGCGAGTGCTTACTTTACGAAGCAGACCACGGCGTGAGTGGAAGTCATGCTTGTGATCAGCAAAGTGACCTTGAAGCTTGTTGATATCATAAGTAAGTAATGCTACTTGTACTTCTGATGAACCTGTATCGCCTTCTGCACGTGCAAATTTAGCAATGATATCGATTTTTTCTTGATTGCTTAGTGACATAGTAACTCCAAAAATTAAATTTAAAAGGTGTCTTAGCCGATCACTAATTCAGCCAAAACGATTAAGCCGGCGTATTCTACCAACTGTAGGAATAACTACAAGTTAATTATTCCCATCTACAACTAATAAGCCACTGCTGGGCACACTAGTTGCTTATTCAGGCTTTACGTAATCATCTTGCTGGCTAGCAAGACCACGTTTAACCTTTAAATGGCCACTTGAGTTGCGCTCGCCAGTACCAATAAACACACCATCCGCAACAACTTTAATTGCCCCCTCAGGTAAAGCTTCAGGTAACTCGACTGCTTGCCCATGACTAAATACTTTGCCCTGCTCTTTCGAAATTTCAATAACAGGTAAATCAGTTAAAGCAGTGTCTATAGGTAATAACAACGCGTCTAAATAAGTAGAAGGCGCAAGCTCTTCTGCTTTCGCTTTAGCAAGCAACGCTTCAATTTCATCAAGCGAAACCATTTTATCTGCCGGATACTGACCAACAGCAGTTCTGTGAAGCATTATAACGTGTGCGCCACACCCTAGGTTTTCGCCCAAATCATCAACGATTGTACGAATATACGTCCCTTTTGATACATGAGCCGTCATTTGTAATACGTTGTTTTGTTCATCAAATTCGTCAAACGATAAGCTAAACACATTTATTTTTCTGCATTTACGAGGGACTTCAATACCCTCTCGTGCGTACTTATATAATGGTCTACCTTGATACTTAAGTGCTGAGTACATTGATGGATATTGATCTGACTCTCCAACAAAAGCTGCAATTTCTTTTGTTAACTGCTCACGCGTCACATTCACATCTTTCGTGCTTACGATTTCGCCATCAGAATCTGATGTTGTTGTACGCTCACCCAGTTTTGCACGAACGATATAGGTTTTATCTGTATCGAGTAAAAACTGCGTAAACTTAGTCGCCTCACCAAAACAAATTGGCAGCATACCTGTAGCAAGCGGGTCTAAAGCCCCAGTGTGGCCAGCTTTTTGTGCAAAATAAACACCTTTCGCTTGCTGCAGAGCTTTATTTGATGAAATGCCTTGCGGTTTGTTTAACAACAAAATACCGTCAACTGCACGGCCTTTACTGCGCTTTGCCATCTGTATCAGTGCCTTCTTCGCTATCTGTATCTTCTACGTGCTTAGTACTTTGTTCACTATCTGAAATATCAGCATCAACACTTTCTACATCTTCATCGACATGCTTTGCGTTATCTTCGCGGATAATAGAATCCACTAAATTAGAAATACGCATACCTTCCATCAGTGAATTATCAACTACAAACTTTAACTCAGGCATTATACGAGCACGAATACGCTTACCAAGTAACGAGCGAATATAACCCGTTGCTTCATTAAGTACTTTAGCGCTTTGCTTAGCTGCATCTTCATCTTGTGTGTTAAACACAGTGATGAAAATTTTGGCATAAGATAAATCACGCGATACTTCTACCGCTGACACTGTCACCATACCTAAGCGTGGATCTTTAATTTCGCGTTGTAAAATTACAGCAATTTCTTTTTGGATTTGCTGTGCAACACGATCAGTGCGAGAAAATTCTCTCATTGCATTTGTCCTAAAATCATAACTTATTGAAATTTAATAATAAGCTAATTAAATAATGGATACACAAATGGGGGCTAAGCCCCCATTTATTAGTTTAGCGAGCTAACAATTAAAGAGTACGTTGTACTTCAACTGTTTCAAATACTTCGATTTGGTCACCAACACGTACGTCATTGTAGTTCTTAACGCCGATACCACATTCCATGCCGTTACGAACATCAGCAACATCGTCTTTAAAGCGACGAAGTGACTCAAGTTCACCTTCATAGATAACCACGTTTTCACGTAGTACACGGATTGGAGCGCTACGTTTAATAACACCTTCAGTAACCATACAACCAGCAATTGCGCCAATTTTTGGAGACTTGAATACGTCACGAACTTGCGCAAGACCAATGATTTCTTGTTTAAACTCAGGTGCTAGCATGCCTGACATTGCTTGCTTAACTTCTTCGATTAAGGCATAAATTACGCTGTAATAACGAAGGTCTAAGTTTTCAGTATCAATCACTTTACGAGCAGAAGCATCAGCACGAACGTTAAAGCCAACTACAATTGCGTTAGACGCTGCAGCTAGTGTCGCATCAGTCTCAGTAATACCACCAACACCAGAGCCTACAATCTTCACTTTCACTTCATCAGTAGAAAGTTTAGTTAGTGAATCAGAGATTGCTTCGATAGAACCTTGAACGTCTGCTTTAAGTACCACGTTAACTTCAGAAACATCACCTTCAGTCATGTTAGTAAACATGTTTTCAAGCTTAGCTTTTTGTTGACGTGCTAGTTTAACATCGCGGAACTTACCTTGACGGTATAAAGCAACTTCACGCGCTTTACGCTCGTCTTTAACAACAGTTGCTTCGTCGCCCGCAGCTGGAATACCAGAAAGACCTAAAATTTCCACTGGAATAGATGGACCTGCCGACTTGATGTCTTTACCGTTTTCATCGCGCATTGCACGAACACGGCCATACTCAAGACCACATAATACAATGTCACCTTGGTTAAGCGTACCAGATTGAACAAGTACTGATGCAACTGGACCGCGGCCTTTATCAAGACGAGATTCAATAACAACACCTGCAGCCATACCTTCGGTAGGGGCAGAAAGCTCTAAAAGCTCAGATTGCATAAGTACGGCTTCAAGAAGGTCATCAATACCTAGACCAGTTTTAGCTGAGATATGAACGTACTGCGTATCGCCGCCCCATTCTTCAGGGATAACGTCTAGCTGAGCTAGTTCGTTTTTAACGCGATCTGGATCTGCGCCTTCTTTATCCATTTTGTTTACAGCAATGATTAAAGGAACGCCAGCTGCACGTGCGTGCTGTACCGCTTCTTTAGTTTGTGGCATAACACCATCATCTGCTGCAACCACTAAGATTACGATATCTGTCGCTTTAGCACCACGAGCACGCATTGATGTAAATGCAGCATGTCCTGGAGTATCTAAGAAGGTAATCATATTGCCATTTACATCAACATGGTATGCACCAATATGCTGTGTAATACCACCGGCTTCGCCAGAAGCAACCTTCGCAGAACGAATGTAATCTAGAGTCGATGTTTTACCATGGTCAACGTGACCCATTACAGTTACTACTGGAGCACGAGGCTCTGACTTACCATCTTCATGGCGGTCGTTAAGTACTGTTTGCTCTAATTCGTTTTCTTTAACAATGATAACCTTGTGACCCATTTCTTCTGCAACTAGTTGTGCAGCTTCTTGGTCAATCACTTGGTTAATAGTAACCATGTCACCCATTTTCATCATTGTTTTAACAACTTCAGCGCCTTTAACAGCCATGCGTGATGCAAGCTCAGCTACTGTAATTGTTTCGCTAATACGCACTTCATTTTTAACATCAACAGTTGGTTTTTGGAAACCATGCTGCAGCGATGCTGGTGCTTTTAATTTAGACTTGTTACGGCCTCTTGACGCTGCAAATTTATCTTTTGCTGGCGCTTTTTTCTTTTTCTTAGCACGGCGAGTGCCTTGCTCATCACGAGCATCGGCAACATCTTCTGCTTCACGTGCATAAGTTGAAGTCGTAAGATGGTGATCCGCTGTTTCTTCGCGTTTCTTACGTTCTTCTTCTTCTTTCTTCCAGCGTGCTGAATTCTCTTCAGCTAGCTTTCTTGCCTCTTCTGCTTGACGTTTCGCTTCTTCTTCAGCTTTCTTCAATGCGGCCTCTTCTGCTTCTTTTTGCAGACGCTCAGCTTCTATGCGATCTTTCTCAGACTTAGCACTTTGCTCTGGGGTCATCTGCTTTTGTTTCGCTTTACGCTCTGCATCAGCTTTGCGTTTAGCTTCTTCTTTGGCTTTACGGTCAGCTTCTTCTTTCGCTTTACGTTCTGCCTCTTGTTTCGCTTTTAATTCTGCGGCTTCTTGTTCAGCTTTTTGTTGCTGTTCAAGACGGGCTTTTTCTTCAGCGGCTAAGCGTGCTTGCTCTTGTTCTTGCTCCATTGCGCTTTTCTTCACGTAGGTACGTGTTTTACGAACTTCAACTTGAACATCTTTAGCTTTACCCGTAGAACCAGTCACACTTAATGTGCTTTTGCTCTTACGTTGTAAAGTCATACGCGCTGGGCCATCTGAACCTGTACCACCATGATGCTTGCTTAAATGATCAAGTAACGTTGCTTTTTCAGCTTCTGTTACGTTATCAGTTGCTTGCTTAGTGATACCTGCTTGTGAAAACTGCTGTAGCAATTTATCAACAGTTGTACCTATATCGCCGGCTAGTTTTTCAACATTTACTTCTGCCATAGTGTGTAATACCTCCGTTAATAAATTACTCGTCTGCAAACCAACAAATGTTTCGTGCAGCCATAATCAGTTCACCCGCTTTTTCAGATGAAAGTTCTGTGATATCAACTAATTCGTCAATACCTTGCTCTGCCAAGTCTTCAAGTGTAACAACACCTTTGCTTGCCATAACAAATGCTAAGTGACGCTCTAAGCCTTCAAGCGCAAGTAAGTCTTCAGCAGGCTCTGCGCCATCTAAGCTTTCTTCCGTTTTAAGTGCTTTAGTTGTCAATGCATCTTTTGCGCGTGAACGCAATAAATCTACAGTCTCTTCATCAAGACCATCAATTTCTAAAAATTCAGACGCAGGTACATACGCCACTTCTTCAAGTGTCGAGAAACCTTCGTTAATAAGTAATGATGCAAACTCATCATCTATATCTAAATTTTCAGTGAATAAGTTAAGTAACTTATCAGATTCAGCTTCATTTTTAGTACGCATGTCTTCAACAGTCATTACGTTCAGTTCCCAGCCAGTTAATTGGCTTGCTAAACGAACATTCTGACCATTACGACCAATTGCTTGTGCTAGGTTATCGGCTTCTACAGCGATATCCATTGAGTGAGTGTCTTCATCCATTACGATTGAAGCAACTTCTGCTGGCGCCATTGCATTGATAACAAATTGTGCTGGGTTGTCATCGTAAAGTACGATATCAACACGCTCACCACCAAGCTCAGACGATACAGCTTGAACTCGTGCGCCACGCATACCAACACATGCACCAATTGGATCAATGCGTTTGTCGTTAGATTTAACAGCAATTTTAGCGCGTGAACCTGGATCACGTGCAGCTGCACGTAACTCAATCATCTCTTCGCCAATTTCTGGCACCTCAATGCGGAATAATTCCATTAGCATTTCAGGTTTAGAGCGCGTTACAAATAATTGTGCACCGCGTGCTTCAGGTTTAACTTCATATAAAAGACCACGGATTCGATCACCCGGGCGGAAGTTTTCACGTGGCAACATGTCATCACGGTAAATTACCGCTTCTGCGTTGTTACCTAAATCAAGTACGATTGCATCGCGAGTTGCTTTTTTAACAACACCCGTTACCAGCTCGCCTTCTTGATCTTTGTATGCTTCAACAACTAAAGCGCGCTCAGCTTCACGTACTTTTTGTACGATAACTTGCTTAGCCATTTGTGTTGTAATACGGTCAAATTTGATTGAGTCGATTTGCTCTTCAACATAATCACCCATTTGCAAATCAGGTTCTTCAACCTGTGCTGCTTCTAGAGTGATTTCGCTGTATGGGTTCTCTAATGAACCATCTTCTAATACAGCGGCAATTTGCCAGCGACGGAACGTATCGTAATCACCGGTTTTACGGTCAATTGCTACACGTACTTCAATTTCGCCATCGTGTTTTTTCTTTGTCGCCGTCGCTAGAGCGAACTCTAGAGCTTCAAAAATCTTTTCTTTTGGAACCGCTTTCTCATTGGAAACGGCTTCAGCAACCAATAATATCTCTTTTGCCATGGGTAATGCCTCGCTTGCCCTATTCCTTCGCACTCGAATTTAAAACTTCGCGATTAAATTCGCACGTTCGATGTTACTAAGCATGATCAGATGCTCCGCACCATCGTTAGATAGTGTGATCATATCGCTGCTAACTGCTACTAAGTCGCCTTTAAAATTACGACGACCATCCTGTGGAAGTTTAGTACGCACGCGTACTTCCTCTCCTTGCGCCTGCTCGTAGTGATCTTGTTTGAATAATAGACGATCAACACCAGGAGACGATACTTCCAAATCATATTCATTTGTAATTGGGTCTTCGACGTCTAAAATCGCACTAATTTGGCGACTGGCATCCGCACAGTTATCAACTGAGATCCCATCCTCATGAGCAATATATACTCTTAAGGTAGAATGGCGACCCGCTTGTACAAATTCAAGACCATGCAACTCAAAGCCTAACATTTCTACCGCAGGCGTTAACATGGTTACTAAATCTTGTTCAAGTTTTGTCACGAAAATCCTCCATACAAACAAAAAAAGGGCTTATAGCCCTAAAATACTGAGTTTAAATTTTAATTTGATAGCAATTGCCACAAATCGTAAGGTGCAGATACAACAACGCCCCGAACCAAGCGGGGCGTCACACCAATAAAGCATAAAACTGTGTGGCCGAGGGCCAAGCTTGGTTGCGAGTCAGTAAACTGACCTAATTAAACTACATAGCCTAAAACGCAAAACGCGCATTACTTAGAATGCGCGATATAAATTAGTAAGGTAATACCTACTAGTAGAATTGGTTGCGGGAGCCGGATTTGAACCGACGACCTTCGGGTTATGAGCCCGACGAGCTACCAGACTGCTCCATCCCGCGCCAATAGATATCAAACCTTAAATTTAATATCGCTGTTAGCTGTTATACAACACACTAAACAATGGCCGCTATTATAAGGATGTACAGGATAATTAGCAACTATAATACGCAATTAGTTTATAAAATTTGCAATTCGTCAAGATGCTAATTTAATGTATATGTAAGTAACATAAGTAATCAGCCAACTTTATAAAATCCCCATACTTGAGCCATAAAATGTAGTAGCTTATTATTTCAGGATAAAAATCAGATAAACTGAAGTTTAATAACTCTTAAAATACGTTTTAAAGGCTCACTAATTACCAGAAAGTAAATAGATATAACAAAAAGCCATACTTTCACACTAAAAAAACGTGCAGAATTTGAACTGCCCGCTATAATCAACATTATTCCTACTTGATAATAATAGTTATTACTCACTGCAACGAGATAAAAATGAATCAACAACAATCAGCATTATTAAATAACTTAACAATTATTAAGCCTAACTTTCATGCGTTTACGGCTAAGTTTCATAGTAAATTAGCCCAATCTAGTATTGAGATGAATTACCCGACGGCCTTACAGTTTAACGAAAAGAGCTTTACCCTCTTTTGCGTGTTAGAACGAATTGTTAAACATTTAGATAAACCAGCATCGGTAGCTCCTTTTTTAGCTCACCATTTAATGTATCTAAAAAAAAGCGGCGCTTCACACAGTGACATTGCCCTTTTATCTAACGCTTTTTACGAAACCCTTGAAGAGCACCTTGGTAAGCATTTTACTACTGAGAGTCAACTCGCTTGGAAAAAAGCGCTTAGGTACTTTGAAAGCTTTGCAAGCAATGTTCTTTTCAACGTTACCAACGTGGTTTCGTTACAACAAAGAATGCAGCAAAAGCAAAGTAATAAAATTTAGATATTCAATTGGGGGGAGACTTAATTTACTTAATCTCCCCTTAATTATGCTCATTTTAACACCATGGTCAAAAACGCCTTGATATGCGGTTAAACTTTTTTGCCCTATTGCTAACAGCACAATGTATTGTGTTATTTAACGCTTCTATTCGTTTTACTAATCCATTATTAAACTCAAGAAACAACTAATCCCCAGCATTAAAAACAGCAAACTATTGTCGTTATGCACTTAATTACTCCTATTTGCTTGTTATAAAATATTAAAACGATCGTTTAATTAACTATGTCCGTATAAGAAAATTTGGCTTTACTATGACCTATCATAAAACACTTAGATTAATATTAGGCGATCAGCTAAACCTATCTCATTCATGGTATAAACAAAAAGACGACGACACGCTTTATCTCATCGCAGAATTAAAACAAGAAACCAACTACGTTAAGCATCACATTCAAAAACTGTGTGCTTTTTTTAATGCTATGGAAAACTTTGCAACTGCATTAAAAACGGCAGGATTTAATGTTTTGCATTTAACACTTGACGATACAGCTGACGACAAAGATTTAATTGAATTACTCAAGCGAATTGCTGATAAATACCAATGCGAAACTATTGAATATCAATATCCTGATGAGTTTAGGCTTAAGTCTCAATTAGCTAAGTTTAAAAGTGATGGCTCATTTGATGTAATTGCCACAGATACTGAACATTTTTTATTACCGTTCACCGATATAAAAACACGCTTTACAAAAAACAAGCATGTGACAATGGAGCACTTCTATCGTGCTATGCGTAAGCAGTTTAATATATTAATTGATGATACTAAGCCAACCGGTGGCAAATGGAATTTTGACAGTAATAATCGTAATAAATTTTCCAAAGCTGACTTAGCGTGTATACCAAAACCTAAGCTATTCAATAATGATGTTAAGAACATCATTTCTCGCTTAAATAAGCACAAGATCGTTTACTTTGGCGAAATAGCCGATCAGAAACTAGAGTGGCCAACAACGCGTAAACAAGCCATTGAATCTCTCGAATACTTTTGCGAGCATTTACTTAGTTGCTTTGGTCACTTTCAAGATGCGATGACAGATCAAAGTAAAAATAATACCAGCTTGTACCATAGCCGATTATCGTTTGCCCTAAACGCAAAAATACTCCACCCGTTATATGTAATCAAACGTGTAATAAGAGAATACGAACAAAGACCAAGTGAAATATCCCTCTCGCAAGTAGAGGGCTTTACTAGGCAAATATTAGGTTGGAGAGAACATGTACGTGCCATTTATTGGATTAACATGCCCGACTACGCTGTTAAAAATCAATTACAAGCCAAAAACACACTACCATCTTATTTTTGGAACAGCTCAACAAAAATGAATTGCCTAAGCCACTCATTAAAACAAAGCCTTGAAACCGCTTATGCCCACCATATTCAACGCCTAATGGTTATTGGAAACTTTTGCATGCTTACAGGAATAAACCCTGATAACGTAGATAACTGGTACCTAGGTGTTTATATTGATGCCATAGAGTGGGTAGAGATGCCCAACACCCGAGGAATGAGCCAGTTTGCCGATGATGGAATAATTGCGACTAAACCTTATGCTGCAAGCGGTAACTACATTAATAAGATGAGCGATTACTGCAAAAGCTGTCAGTACGATGTTAAACAAAAAGTAGGTGATAAAGCTTGCCCGCTAAATAGCCTGTACTGGCATTTCATGAATAAACACAGAGACAGGCTAGAAAAGAACCCACGTATTGGTATGGTATATAAAAACTGGGATAAACAAGAAAAAACACTCCAAGAACAAACGCTGCAACAAGCAACCTACTACCTTAATAATTTAGAAGCGCTGTAAACAAAAAAGCCGCCTCGAATGAGGCGGCTAAGTAATCAGGGGAATATGTACTTTAGAAGATTATTTACCTTCTATTAGATTGCTATTACCAATTTCAATTTTACGTGGTTTTAGCGCTTCAGGGATTTCACGTTCTAAGTCAATACTTAGTAAGCCATTGGCTAAATCTGCGCCAAGTACTTTTACATGATCTCCTAACTGGAATTTACGTTCAAAGTTACGCTCAGCAATACCTTGATGAATAAATTTACGCTCTGCGTTTTCATCTTTATTTGCTTTAGTACCTGTAACTTTTAATGTGTTATTTTCTGACTCAATAGTTAATTCGTTATCGCTAAAACCGGCAACGGCCATAGTGATTCTGTATTTGTCTTTATCGAGTGCTTCTATGTTGTAAGGAGGAAAACTTGGCTGCTTATCTGTATTAGCTGCCGCATCCATAAGTGATGCTAAATGTTCGAAGCCGATAAATGAACGATAAAGTGGTGATAAGTCTACTGTACGCATAATAATATCCTCATATTTAAGCGATATTTTGCATGTGCTCTTCTATTGAACAAGCTCAAGCAAAGTTTAATTAATAGTATAAATTTCAATTGTTTAAGTTTAATTAAGGACCCATCAGGCGTCCTACTTAACTATATATGGACGGTAAAATTGTTTTCAAGAGATTAATTTAAAAAAATTAAAAATAAATAAAAAAAGCACTAAAAAGTGCCTTTTGAAACCATGAAAATGAATGTTATTTAATAAATGTGCCTCGGATTGGATAGTCGTTTTCTCTAGAAAACTTAATTCCACCTAGCAGTTGCTCTAAATCAGGACGAACAAATGGGCTGTTTGATATATCGACCATTTGAAGCTGATTTTTTTCATTAAGTACAAAAATGCCTGGCTCAGCAAATGGATGATCAGTTTCTGCATCACTGCGAGGCTCGCTAATATGTAGCCCTAAATCGGTCATTTGTTCGATTGTTAAACCATAGTAAATTGGGAAGTTAATATCTATTTTTTCAAGATGTTTATTAAGCTGCTCATGGCTATCACCACTTACTGCAACCACTTCAACACCAGCATCTTTAAAGTCTTTATGAACTTTAGCAAGCTCGTTAAGTTGCGCAGTACATTTAGGGCAGTGCTGGCCTCGATAAACAACAATCATTTTCCAGGGAGAGTCACTTACTCTATCAACTAAATCTACCTTATTCTCATCAACATCTCTCACTACTAGTGATGGCATAATATCCGCAGGTTTTAAACTAGTGTTACTCATTGCGATCTCCTTTTACTGTTTCAGATTAAAAATTAATTTGCTCTTACCCATAGAGCTTAGGGTAACTTTTATTAATTCAACCTGAAAAGTGTAATTAAAAATCGATTATAACTTTAAGACCATCCCTTTATTTTTCTATAAATAGTAGATGCACTAACCCCTAGATAAGCAGCAGCAAGAGGAATATTGTCTTCACAACTTTTAATTGCATTTTCAATCGCCCTTTTTTCAACTTGCCACAAAGGTTCTATATCGTGAACAGACATAGGCGATAATTGAACACTCTGCTCGTTTGTATTGTGAACTGACTTAGCGGATATCGAGTGCTTCACAGCCCCTAATCCAAATGAGCTTGGTAGCATGTCTTTTTCAATTACATCGCCATCATTAATAACAACGGTGTTTTCAATTACATTTTGTAGTTCGCGAATATTTCCTGGCCAATCGTAATTACAAAAAAGCGCCTTAACTTCATCAGAAAAACCAGTAAAATGCTTTGCATTATTATCGCTTTTTTGTTTCAAAATATACTCAGCAAGCAGTAATATATCGCCTCCGCGTTCTCTTAAAGGGGGGAGCTTTACGGGGATAACATTTAAACGGTAATATAAATCTTCTCTAAAACGCCCTTCTGCAACCTCTATGATAGGGTTTCTGTTTGTTGCACAGACTAAACGAACATCGCTGTGTAATACTTCACTACTACCCACCTTACTAAAAATGCCTGTTTGTAAAAAGCGTAATAACTTTGCTTGTAAGTTAAGTTCCATTTCACATAATTCATCTAAAAATAAGGTACCGCCGTTGGCCACTTCAACAGCCCCTTTTCGATCGCTTAATGCCCCACTAAACGCACCTTTAACATGACCAAAAAATTCTGATTCAAATAGCTCAGCAGGGATAGCTGCACAGTTTATGGCAATAAATGGTCCTGTATTTCTCGGGCTTGTATCATGAAGGGTTTGTGCGCAAACTTCTTTACCGGTTCCACTTTCACCTGTGATAAATACACACGCTTTACTTCTAGCTGCACTATCAAGTAATCTAAAAACGGTTTTCATTGCCAGTGATTCACCAACAAAATCTTGATTTTTATCTCTGTTTTTAACCAATGGTTGAACTTTAACTTGCTCTTTTGGCGTCAAGGCACTTTCTACTGAACTAATGAGTCGTTGACTTGTGAAAGGTTTTTCTAAAAAATCAAAACCGCCTAAACGCATTGCTTCCACTGCAATATCAATAGAGCTGTTTGAGGTGATCATGACTACATTAGCAGGATTTTTCTGCTTATTTACAAATTGTAATACCTCAAGCCCACTTATATCTGGCAAGCATACGTCTTGTACTATGACCGCTGGCATTTTTTCTTTAATACCTACTAAAGCAGAGTACCCATCTGTAAAGTGTTTGCATTGGAAACCAGCCTGTTCAAGCTGACTTGCATATAAAGCACCACTGGCAATGCTATCTTCAACTATATAAACAAGACCTTTATCGATTATATCTGACACGGCTTTCTCCTAGATAGCTATACTATTACTCATTATTTGATACGCATCTCGGGTTTTATCCAAGTTGTGTTTAATAACAAGCGCTGCGTGCAAGTTTTCTTGTGTAGTTGACGGTGGCGAATCGTGTAATTGTGTTGCTAACGCAGCTAAAGCAGATGCACCATATAAAGCTGCTGAATTTTTTAAGACATGCATTACTTCTTTAATTTTTATAGTATCTTCACTACTAATTGCCGTATCTAATTGGTTAGCCATAGTAACTAATTCATCAATAAATAATTTAATTAAACGAGCTAACACAGTTGTCCAAACATCCTTTTCGAGTTGAGTTAATACATTTAGCTCGGTAATACTTTTATCGACAAACTGCTCTGATATGGGCATAGATAACCTTTGTGTAAGTTAAAACTTCGTACACTAATAATATGTAAGAGTTGTAGTTTAAGAGTAATTTGTTTTTTGCATTTTGCAAATCAAAATGAATATAAACATTTACAAAGCCCAAGTATCAATACTTTTAGTTAACGTTTGCGGCTTATCTAGCAGGTACCCCTGAGCTATATCGCAACCAAGTTGTTCTAATATTTGTAATTGCTCATTCTCTTCAATACCTTCTGCTACCGTTTGTAAACCCAATCGTTGAGCCATCGCAATAATTGCGCTACATAACGTAAAGTCTTCATTATTAGTTGCAATACCACTTACAAAACTGCGATCAATTTTTAAACCATCAATATCAAATTGACGAAGTAAACCTAAAGAGGCATACCCAGTGCCAAAATCATCAATCCACACCTTTACGCCTTCTTTATGGAAGTTTTCAAACGCCTTAGCTATTTTATCAGGACTATGAATGAGCGCTGTTTCCGTTAATTCGACTTTAATAGCCTGTGGTGGTATTTGGTGCTTTTCTAGCAAAGACATTACTTTTGCAAACACATCACCATCTAAGATTTGTACCGGTGAAATATTTAATGAAACAGCAATATCTGTCATACCAAACTGCCGCATATGTTTTAAATCAGACAAACATTGCTCAAAAATCCAGTCACCTAATTCTAAAATCATTCCCGATTGCTCTACATGAGGGATAAACTCATCAGGGCCAACAATGCCAAAGCGCGGTGATTGGCACCTTACTAGCGACTCAAAGCCGACCAGCTTTCCAGATCCCAATGATACAAGCGGTTGATAAACCATTTTAAAATAATTATTTTGCATTGAATCAGACATGATCCTCTCTAACTCATGCCATCTTGCTAGATTGACTGGTTTTTCCGATTCTAGGTATTTAAACGCACTCATGATTTTGCTCCGGTTTCACTCTTAGTGACTTATTATATTAAAGAGCAATTTACAGGCCATTTTAAATACAAAAAAACAGAAATAAAAACCAATATATTCAGGTAGTTAAATTAGAATATTAAATGGATTTACTTCTCCCATTTCATTCGCATTTTGCAATTCAGTTTGCAATGCAGCTACATTGGCAATGTGAGCGCTTAATCGAGCTTATAAAACACAGATAAGCCAGTTAATAGATATTGACCAAAGCTAATATTAGCAATTGTATATGAGAAAAGAGAAAGCTTTGATAAAACCCTGTTTAGGTTAAGCACCATCTAAATTTAAGAGAAAATAAATAATTTTATGGGGAGGGATAAAAAATTAAATTGGTGGTAGGAACATAAAAAAACGCAGGCAACTATAAATAGTTACCTGCGCAAAAGTCTCTAGTTTGAAAGAATGTCGTTATTTTCGTTTTTAGAAGAAGTTACATGTTGTGCATAGTTGGTATTTTGCGAGTCAAACGTATTACTCATCAACTGAGCGTTTTCAACATCAGCTTGTGTAAAAGTAATTGGCTGAATATCTGCCAGCGGTTCAATCGAATCGCTACCTCGTAAAACTGTTATACCTATTACTAAAGTGGCAACAAGCAAAATTGACAAAACCATAATTTCAGGTGTTAGTACCCAATTGTTACCTTTAGGCTTTTGTTTGGCTTTTGTGTTTGTTTGCATATTGCACCCCTTAAAAATTTAACTAAATTCGTCTTGATTTGATATTTAATATATTGCGAAAGTCGTGCCAACCAGATAACAACTTTACAAAAAAGTAAAAACCTTACAAAATCATGTCGTTAAAATAAATTAAAGGTATGATTGAGTATTTAAATAAAGTTCATAACATTTTATTTTTATTTTGAATTGCAATTTGCGAATCAAATTAAAAAAAACACACTAAAAACACTCATTAATTACTAAAAAATAAATTTAACTTACCCCTAAAATACTAGGTTAATTTCTCCGTTTATCAAGTTTTATGCAACACAAACCCACTTTTTATATTGTCTGTTGATCTTTGCGGATTAAAATTCGTTCAAACTACAGGCGGTTTAATCGCGGCGCGAGGTCTATAACCTAGCGGGATCGGTAACTGCTCCTGCGTTACCCTACTGACTTACATCGATGTAAGACCGAGCAAAGCTTCCGCGTTCTGCTCACGCCCCTTACCTACATCCATGTTGGCAACAAAGAGTAAATAGCCCTTAGGAAGAAACCTTTGGGCAGCGCCTGTTTGGCATTAATGCTACGTTATCGCCCATTTATGGAAAATAACCACACTGCATAGGCTCAACTTTGCCTATATACCAAACACACTGCTACAAACTTAACCCTAAACGTTTAACAAACCCTAGCCTTCATTGCTCAACTCAGCTTTTCCCACACTTGCGCTAAACGAGAGAGCTTTAAATGTTTAGATTCAATAACCTGCTCTGGGGCATATTTATCAAGTAATAAATAAAGTGTCTCACTTACAATTGGCTTAGCTAAATAGTCATTCATCCCCGCGTCTATAAATCGCTCTTTATCACCATGAATCGCATTTGCAGTGAGTGCTATTATGGGGGTGGTTATACCTAACTTTCTGATTGCTTTAGTTGCAGAAATCCCATCGAGTATTGGCATTTGGATATCCATAAAAATAATATCAATTTCATCGTTTTGCGCCTTTATTATTGCCTCTTGACCATCACTAACAATATGTACACGGCAACCTTTTTGTTCTAAAAACTGCCGAATTACAATTTGATTATTCGTATTATCTTCAGCAACTAATACCTTGGTTCCGCTTAACTGAGTTAACCCTAAGGGGCTTTCTAAAGTTTCTTTTTGCTCACGATTGGTAAATATAATATCCAAATGAAACAACTGCTCTTCTAATAAACTAATTGCCCGTAGTACATGGGATACTTTATAAGGGCCATTTAACCTAAGCTCTCTGTCGTTAATATTTTGCGGTAATAAGCTTTTACCTAGCAAATCTAGGATGAGTAAACACGGTGAATTAAGGGAGTTGTATGTATTTATACGCTCGCGTGTTTGGGCTAACATTTGAGGATCAGTTAGTACAATTGCATCAGGAAAACTATCGTACTTGGGTATATCTGGGCATACTTCGTAGTGTTCAAAAGTGATAGAAAACCGAGTGAGCGTATGCTCCAAGGCTGTTTTTAGAATTTCGTGACTTCCTACTATCCATACTTTTGGCTTTTTACTTCGTGCTGCAAACCCTTCTCTTAAAATTGAGTCAGTTGTGTCTATTTGCAGCGGGTAATTAACTATAAACTCGCTTCCTTTATTAAACTCAGAACTAACCGAAATATCTCCACCTACCACATCACAAATTTGCCTACATATCGCAAGCCCTAAGCCACTGCCACCATGCTTTCGAGTAATTGAATTATCGGATTGAATAAAAGGCATAAACATACTGTCAATTTTATTTTTTGCAATTCCCATACCCGTGTCTTTTACAGATATATAAAGGTTTAAATTATTACCTTCAATATGAGTGCACTTAACAGTAACCGTTATTACACCATGTTGAGTGAACTTAATCGCATTGGCTAATAAATTTATGACTATTTGTCTTATACGGGCATGATCACCAATTACTTGAGCTGGTACATCAGGATAAAAATCAAAAATAACCTCAAGCCCTTTTTGTAAAGCACTTTGGGAAATTATATCTATTGCTTCTTCAATACACGTATCAATACTAAATGGCTGATTATTGAGTGTTATGGCTTGTGCTTCAAAACGTGAGTACGTTAATACATCGTCCAATACACTTAATAGCGCGTCAGAACTTGTTTTAATCATTTGTGTATAGCGCATTTGTTCAGAAGTTAAACCGGTATGATGCAAAATATCTGCAGATCCAATCACAGCATTTAATGGCGTGCGAATTTCATGGCTAATATTTGCCATGAATCGGCTTTTTGACTCCGCTAGGGTTTCTGCCTGATGTTTAGCTTCAAGTAATATTTGCTCGCTTTCAATACGCTCTTGTATATCCACAAGTGTCGCAGCAATTGATGATAAATCACTTTCGTAGCCACCAACAATTGGAGTAAGTGTAATTTCGACCCAGTTATTTATACCTTGTGCATTAATTAAACGTATATCAAAGCGACGAATGTCACGCTTACCTTGTTTATAATCAAGTAAAGTGCTACTAATTTTTTCTACATCTTCTTTTGCTATAAACTTAATTATAGGTAAGCCAAGGCTCTCATCTACCTTGCTGTGTAGAACTCGCTGCCATGCTTGATTTATAAATAATAGATTGCCAAATGTATCAAGGCGTAAAACAATATCAGGGATATTATCAACGACAGAGTGATAATTATATTCTATCTCTGCCATTGCTTGTTCGGCTTTAACTCGCTGCGTAATATTAGTTTCTATAGCGATAAAGTGCTTTACTTGGCCTTCATCATCTCGCACTGGGTTTGCATCAATAGCAACCCAATAAATATTACCGTTTTTATCGTAATTTGTAGTTTCAACTTGAAAAGGAAGTCCATTTTTTACGGCATGAGACATGACCTTACGGCTTTTTTCACATGTTTTTGGCCCTTGCAGTAAATGACCAGGACTGGTGCCTATAACCTCATCACAGGTGTAACCTGTAAGTACTTCAAAACTATTGTTAACCCACTCAATTACGCCAAATTTATCTGTAATTATCACTAAGTTATTTGTATGGCTCGCAACAAGCGATAAGCGTTTTACATATTTTTGCTGTTGTGTAAGCAAAAGTTGTGAGTCTTTATGACGTTGAATGTCATAGAGTGAACCTATAAAACCGCTTTTTTCATCATAAACTAGCCTCAACTCAAACCAGTTTAAGAGTCCGTGACTATTTTTTATTTGTATTTCTACACTAGGAGTCTGCTTTCCTTCAAGCAAACAACAACTGTATGCAACAAAATGCATAATATCATCGCAATTCATTAACTTAGTAATATTAGAACCAATTAATGAATCGCTTGAGTAACCTAGTTTCTTCTCCCATGCTTCGTTAATATAGGTAAGATTTAAATGTTTATCACACTCAAAAATACATTCATCTAAAATAGCTAATAGCTTTGCTTGACGTCGATTACTATTGGAGAGCTTTTCGACCAATGCATATTGGATTTGCACTTGTAGTTCATCGTTGTTATCCATGCTCTCTCCAATGCTTAATAAAAGTTTTACTATCACAAACTCGCGCATAAAGAGGAAAAACCTCTTCACAGTAAAAAGTTTGTTCAAAAGGAGTGCGACTCGATGTACAGTCACTTAAAATAGTGACGTTAAAACCAAGTTCAACAGCCGTTCGCGCAGTTGAGTCAATACAAATAGAAGTCACCGTACCGGCTAAAATTACATTAGTGACACCATGTTCTTTGAGCTTTTGCGCTAGAGCAGTATGTGTAAAAGCATTTAAACCTCTTTTCCCAGGCACCACTTCTATAACATTGCTAAAAAAATCTAGCTGCTCAATGGTTTGAGCGCCGTACGAACCTGCTTTAAATGCGCCCACATCTGCAATAGCTTTTAATATGCCAATCGGATTTTTAAGCTCACTGTAGTTTTGTGTAAAATGAATGGGTGTATTAACAACTAGCGCAAAATGCTCTGCACAGGCGGTCAATAAAGAGAGTGTATTTTCTACCACGCCAGTAATTCTTGACGACTCTTCAACTACGTCATACAAAATACCTTTTGGTGAAAAGTAATCATTTTGAAAACCAATCAAAATAAGCGCTGTTTTAGAAAAGTCATGCATCATTGCCACCTTATTAACCAATTTAAGACGCTAATTGCCAAGGTTTAATAAACTTTTCAAGCACTGCTTTGGTCACTGGTTTTTGTAAATAGTGCGTAATACCTTTTTCAAATAACTCAGCTATCTGCTCATCCCCTGTTAGCCCAGTTAAAATAACTTTGGGTGTATCATTATTAGGGGTATTTTGACGCACCAATTGCTGTGCTACGTCACTGCCAAACATTCCTGGCATGCGCTCATCTAAGAGCAGTAAATCAAATGGTTCATTTTGAGCAAGCGTTAAGGCACTAGCGCCATTTTCTGCACATGTTACTAAGCAGCCCAGCATTTCGAGCATCACTTTTGTTGCAATTTGACTTGGTAAGCTATCATCCGCCACTAATACAGATAAACGTGTTTGCGTATGAAATGTTGTTAAAATGGTAATTAGGTCAGTATCAAAAAATGGCCAACCTAATATTTTTTTAGATAGTTTGTTCTCTTGGCTCAACTCACTAATGTCGCTAATAGTGCATAACTTTATGTGTCTATTTATGCTGTCACCATTTAGTTTATCAGTTAGCGCATCACCACTAAGGTGACGTAAATCCTCAATCTGTACCGTTTCCTTAAAAGTGCTATTGAATAATTTAAAATTTAAGCCAAAGCGCTCATGGGTATTATCCGATGTTATTAAACAACTTTTAAATAACGCCTCACAATCAGTTAGAACGTCTATATTTTGGCTAATATCAAGTGCCAAACTAACAGACTCTTTTGTTGCTAAAAGCCCATGAAAATCCAGCGTGCTTACTTGCTCAGAATCATCAATCTGGTAATGAAGGCTAACCCCTTGTATATTTGCTTCTAGGTTAAGTAAAAAGCTCTGCTTTACAGATGCTAGCGCTGGAATCAGAAATTCCTCGCATTGCGCAATCATTTGCTCAAGAGGGATTTGCAAACAAACGTAGTTACATTGCAACTTGTTAATTAAAGTAACTGAAAAATTTCGATTTTGGGTTTTACAATATTTACCGATTACCCCTTGGATAATTTCTAAAACGTGACTATTAATATTCATAAAGTATTCTCGTTAACCCAATGTATACCTCTTAATCATCAAGTTATGTGCCACAAATTAGTTCTTGTAAACACACTTGCATTCATATACTTAAGTATTAGACAGACAGCGCTTTAGTTTCTCATTCGCATTTTGCAAATCATATTGATATGCAATATATGATTTATAGTTTTTATTAGAATGGTGTAATCGATTTTTTTTGCTTTAAATAATTTTTCAATCATTTAAACTGATTTTAATCAAATTGAGGAGAAAGCTATGTTAACTGTAATTTTTGGCCGTGAAGGTTGTCCATATTGTGTTCGTGCAAAAGATGTTGCGGAGCAACTATCAAATGAACGTGATGACTTTAAATTTCGCTACATCGATATAATTAAAGAAGGCATTAGTAAAGCCGACCTTGAAAAGTCAGCTGGTAAACCTTGCCCTACCGTTCCACAAATTTTTGTGGATCAAAATCACATCGGTGGATTTACAGAATTTGAAGCTTACGCAAAAGAAAACCTAGGCTTGTACAAATAAGCGTTGTATTAAATATGTTAACCAGTTTAATAAACCCCAAATCAAACTGGTTAAATTTCGACCAACATCAAACACATAGAAATTAGTTTCAATTTATACAAGCATTTGCCTCGCGAATCCTATATAATGCGCGCCTCTTTAAATTCGTTGAGGCGTATTAATGTCAGAACCAGTCACGTTTGAATCTCTAAATCTTTCTCCTGCAATTTTGAAGGCAGTTGAAGAGTTGGGTTACAAGACACCATCTGAAATCCAAGCTCAATGTATACCGTTATTGCTAGAAAGAAAGGACGTACTGGGACTAGCTCAAACGGGTACAGGTAAAACCGCAGCATTTGCACTGCCATTACTAAATAATATTGACCCGTCTGTGAAACAGCCACAGATCCTTGTACTCACACCAACACGTGAGCTTGCGATCCAAGTTGCTGAGGCATTCGAACAATATGCTAAACATGTTCGTGGTATTGAAGTATTGGCACTCTATGGTGGCCAAAGCTACAGTATCCAATTAAGCGCACTTCGTCGTGGCGCTCAGGTTATTGTTGCAACTCCAGGTCGTTTAATCGATCACATTAACCGTGGCACTATCAAGTTTGATGCTCTACAAGCACTTGTACTTGATGAAGCCGATGAAATGTTACGTATGGGCTTTATCGATGATGTAGAAAGCATCATGGAAAAAACACCGCGCGAAAAGCAAACATGTCTTTTCTCTGCGACTATGCCTAAGCAAATTCAAAACATCAGCAGCAAGTATATGAATAACCCTGAACAGGTTCATATTTCTGCGCGTAACTCTACAGTATCATCTGTTGAGCAAGTGTTTTGGAATGCAAGCGTACATAAAAATAAAGCAATTGTTCGCTTCTTAGAAGCTGAGCAATATGAAGGTGCTATTGTTTTCGTACGTACGCGTAACGATACAGTACAACTTGCTGAGTTATTAGAGCGCGAAGGTTTCTCTGCTGCTCCACTTAACGGTGACATGAACCAGCAAGCACGTGAACGCACTGTAGATCGCTTAAAAAGTGGCATGCTAAACATTGTTATTGCAACAGATGTAGCGGCACGTGGTCTTGATGTTGACCGTTTAAGCTTAGTTATCAACTACGATATCCCACAAGATTCTGAAGCCTACGTTCACCGTATCGGCCGTACAGGTCGTGCTGGTCGTACTGGTAAAGCAATCTTATTCGTAAAACATAACGAACGTTATTTACTTAAAAATATCATTCGTCATACGAAGTCTGAAATTGCTCAAGTTGAATTACCTACAGCAAAAATTGTTGAAGAAAAACGTATCGAAGCGTTACAAGCAAAATTAACTATTGCGCTTGAAAACAAAGACATCACGTTCTTCAATGAAGTAGCTACTAACATGGCTGAAAAACTTGATCTTCCTCTTGAAAGCTTAGCGGGTGCGTTACTGTGTTTAGCACAGCAACAATCGCCAATTAAAGTTGAAGAAGTTAAGATTCAACCTCGTGAACGTAACGAGCGTAACGACCGCAATTCACGCAACGATCGTGGTGACCGTGGACGTCGTAACGAACGTGGCGGCGAACGTGGTGGTGAACGCGCTGAGCGTAAACCTCGCGAACGTAACAGCCGTGATGCAGGTCCTATGGATACGTACCGTATCGAAGTAGGTCGTGAACATGGTGTTCAGGTTAAAAATATTGTTGGCGCTATCGCTAACGAAGCTGACATCTCAAGCAAGTTTATTGGTGATATTCGTCTACACGACAATCACAGCACGGTTCAATTACCGCAAAACATGCCTAAAGATGTACTTGATCACTTCCAAAAAGTGTTTATTTGTAAACGCCCTATGGGCTTAACAATTACAACTGATCAAGGTCCTGCTGAACCACGTGGCGAACGCTCTGAGCGTCCAGCTGGTGATAAGAAACGCAGCTTTAATAAAGATGACGGCGCACGCGGTGATAAGCGCAGCGGTCCTCGTAAAGAACGTCGCCCTGTAAGCTTCACAGCTAAATAAGCAACGACTCTTTAATAAAAAAACCTTGCCACGAAAGTGACAAGGTTTTTTGTTTTTAGGCTGCTGCTACAGTGAAAACAAAGTAAACTTTCGCGTCAATTCAATAGCGGCTTGAGATAGTTTTTTTAGCCTGAGTTCGGGTTGCTTAATGCCTATAAATACATTTCTCTGATTTTTAAAATAACAAAAATTCTGTAAACTAGACAAAGGCTATAGTTCACGGACGAATTAAAAATTGAAAAAGATTTACGACAACTTGCTCTTTGTAGCAATAGTACTCCCCATTTTATTATGCATCACTATACCTATTTTAATGGACTTTACAGATCCACCATTCATCTCAAATGAACTATACGACGCTGTTTTCTTTATAACCCTCCCTATTATCTGTTGTGCACTATTTATCTATTTAAATATACTTATATTCAATAAATATAAACGCTGCAGTAAATATAGAGAATCACTTAAATACAATTTCTCAGATACTAAAATAAAATTAGCATCCATTTTCATGTACCCATTATCCCCTTTATTAATCTTTGGAATACTCTATGTTTTTATCTCTGATCCTATTAAATTATGGGCTTACTACACACAAGGCGACTATTGGTATAAAGAATACATCCTGACCGATGTACAAGAGTGTGGCACTGAGTATGAAGATAGCTGTACTCGTTTATACTTCAAAGACCCTAAAACGAATAAGATTCATGATTTTAGGTGGTATGACGATAAGTCTACAATAATGAACAACAAAAATGATTATGTGTATATTGTTGGAGAGGCCAGCTTATTTGGCTATATAGTGAGAGATTTAGAAAGATAACTTAGACTTACTTTTACATTACAGGACTTTTATTTAAAAACCTCACTCAAGTGAGTGAGGTTCATAAAGGTTTAGGCTAAGGCAATGCTGGATAAATGTAGCTTGCATCTAAACCTAAAGGAATACCAAGTGCCCAATAACCTAATAAAAAGATACTCCAGCCAATCATAAAGGCAATTGAGTACGGCAGCATAATAGCAATTAAAGTGCCTATACCGGTGCCTTTGACATACTTTTGACAGTACACCACCACTAATGGGAAGTATGGCATTAACGGTGTAATAATATTAGAGCTTGAGTCACCTACACGATAAGCGGCTTGAGTTAAGTCTGGCGAAATGCCAAGTTGCATTAACATCGGTACAAAAATGGGGCCAAGTAACGCCCATTTTGCTGAACTTGAACCTACAAACAAGTTAACAAAGCCAGTTAAAAAGATAATGCCTACAACCGTTACTGCACTTGGCAATTCCATCGCCTTTAATAACTGCGCACCTTCAATTGCGAGCAGTGCACCTAAATTTGATTTACTAAATGCAGCAATAAATAGCGAACAGAAAAACGCCATGACGATATAATATGCCATGCCGCTCATCGCTTTACTCATAGCATCAATCATATCTTTTGAAGTATTAAAGGTACCTACCGTAAAACCATATACAGTGCCTGGGATCCAAAAAAGTAAAAATATTAGTGGTACAATTGATTGCATTAAAGGAGAGCTAAAATTAGTAAGGGATCCGTCACTACTGCGCATTGCAGAATCGTCTGGAGCAGAGACAAATGCTAATAACGCAAGTCCAGCAATCATCACGGTACTGGCTATATAAAAGGCACGTTTTTCATCACTACGTGCATCTTCAAATACAGGTAAATCCTCTTTAGCACCATCAACTGCTGTTTTTTGTAAACGTGGTTCAATAATTTTATCGGTAATGTACCAGCCTAATGCCACAATAAATAAGCTAGATGCTGAAGCAAATGCCCAGTTATTTAACGGGTTAATTGTTATTGCAGGATTAATTATTTGCGCCGCACTTTGGGTAAAGCTTTGTAGCAATGGGTCGATACCCGATGGAATAAAGTTAGCCCCAAAACCACCACTGACTCCTGCAAATGCAGCTGCAATACCCGCAAGCGGATGGCGTCCTGCTGCATAAAATATAACACCGGCAAGTGGAATAACTAATACATAACCTGCATCAGTAGCGGTATGGCTCACAATGGCCACTAAAATGATTGAAGGCGTTAATAGCTTTTTAGGAGTAACTTTAAGCATTAACTTAAGGCCGGTATTAATAAATCCCGAATGCTCTGCAACACCGACACCTAACATAGCTACTAAAACGACACCTAAGGGAGCAAAGCCAGTAAAGGTTTTTACCATAGAGGATAAAAAAGTAGCGAGCGAATCACTTGCCAGCATATTATTAATAATAATCGCTTCACCGGTACGTGGGTCTATTGCATCAAAGCTCACGCCTGAAAACCACCACGACAAAAACCAAATTAATAACATTGCAAATAGAAATATTACGGCTGGATCTGGAAGCTTATTTCCTACTAGCTCAACAAAATTTAAAAAACGCGCTACAACCCCTGAAGGTAAAGCGTCTTGATTATTATTCATTTTTATTGTTCCTAAAATTTATTTTAGTAACAATATCGCATAAAAACAAAACAGTAAATTAACATGGGAATGTGCTTTAAAAGTTTTGGGCACAAAAAAACACGATAGTGATAAACAAATCGTGTTTTTTTGCCACTTAGGGTTAAGCGAGGGCTTTAACTTCATCCCACAAGCGTGCAACTAATGCCTTGTCTTCTTCGTTAAGCTCGCCGTTGCGATATGCTTTAACTAAGCTTTGCTCTACAGTTTCATTTAGCTCATCTATACTGATTGTCAGCTTTTCTACTTCGGCATAACCAACTGCAAGATCAAAATGACCTCGTAAATAGCCGCCAGCAAATAACTCATCGTCAGTTGCTTTTATTACTAAATCATCGAAGTACTGCTGGGCTGCATCGATATAGTTCACTAAACTCATTTATTAATCTCCTGGTTTTGCAAAGCACCTGTATTTTCAAGGTTTTGGTGCCCTACTGCATACATAATATGGTCGTTAAATCCGGTGGTTACTTTAATATAACCGGTTAATTCATCATCTAATTCGCCATCGCCTGTATCACAAATAAGGGGGCGACCATTAAGCGCTAGTAGTTTTGTTTTTGTTGCTACTACAATAATATTTTCTTTGCCAATTGCGCGTATAAGCAAAGGACTCAATTGCTGGTTACCACGGCCAAATATATGCCCTTGCCCGCCAATGAGCGTAATGACTAACTTAGTACTTTGATCATGTGTAAGCTCAAGCAATTGCTTAGCCGTTAAATCTTGGGCAACTAAGGTTTGATCTTTTATTAAATCAACACCAAGTAACGTATTTTCAAGCCCCATTTCTTCCATTATGGCTTCAACCGTTGAGCCGCTACCCATAATATAAAATGTATCTTCATCCATTTGCGATACAACATGCGCTGCAATGTCGGCAAGTACGAGTTCGTCGGTTTCTTTACCGCCATTTTTAACCGCTTGCATATAGCGTACTTCGCTAGGTGTTTGCATTTCGCCGTAGCGTTTGGCTTTTACTGTGCCTTGCCTGAAAGCATCTTCATCTATATCCATTACATCTGCATCGGCTAAGGTAACTAACTCCCCCTTAACCAGCATTTCGACTACGCGCCCTGCAGCCTTTGGCGTGATAGCGTAAACACCAGAATGAATTTTACAACCTGCGGGAATACCAAGTACGGGAATGGTATCCTCTATTGCATGGCAAATGTTACGTGCTGTACCGTCGCCTCCGGCAAATAAGACTAAATCAACACCAGAGTTTTTAAGTATTTTTGCGGCTTGTTCTGTGTCATCTGGGGTTGTTATTGCAGAAGTGTTATATACAACCTCTACATTAAAGCCCAAAGCTTTTGCTGTTTGCTCACCCATGTCACCGTTAACAGTGTAAATGGTTAAGCGTTCTTTATAAGGTAATAGCACCTCAAGCGCTGCTTTTGTTCGGCTATTTGCTTTTGGCTCTGCGCCTAACTCTATTGCTTTTGCCGCTGTGTGCGCGCCATCACTGCCTTTTAAAGCGACTGTGCCACCTAAACCTGCTACAGGGTTTACAATTAAGCCTAATTTAAACGCCATTACAAAGCTCCTTTGGATGTTGCCTCTTAAATTGCTGCGCTGTTAAGGGCCACGGTGTATTGTAAAAATCACACACTGCTTTTAAAAGTGACTCTGTACGAGAGTTAAAGCCATTTTCGATTAGCGATAATACCCGTGCATATACTCGCTGCTGAAAATCAAACCGACACGTTTGCTCGCCGTTTAAATTATCCACCGACACATTAAAATTAAACCCTGCTGCGGTGCTTAATAACCACTCTATAGCTTGGGGCTTTATTTCTACCTTTTCAAACTCAGCTTGTTTTTGTTTGTCGCGCCCATCAGGGCAGTACCAATAGCCGTAGTCTTCTAATAACCGACGTGCATCACCGGCCACCAGCCAGTGTGCTATTTCATGTAATGCACTGGCATAAAAACCATGCGCAAATACAACCTGGTGATATGGCACCTGCTCTGTTGCTGGTAAATACACAGGCTCACAATCGCCTTTTATCAGTCGTGTATTGTGACTTTGATAAAAAGTGCGCTCAAAAATTGAAATTAGATCAGCTATTTGATGCATAAAAATTGATTAATTCGTCTCGGTTACAGCGCCATATTAGCGCACTAAAAACGAGACGAATTGTACGGGCTTTTACAACTAAAGTAAAAATAAGGCGTGATAGTAAAATATAAGCGGATTAATCTTTCACTTTATTGATATTTTTAATAATACCTAAACAGTAAAGCGTATTGGCAAGTTCTTTACGCTGTGTTTTTTCACTTGAGGTTTTATTGGCTAAGCTAGTTAACATATCGTACCGTTTACGTAGAGTTAGTATATATCTGGCATGCTTACGGCATTCAAAACAACGTGTACAGTGTGAATCGACCCAAAAATCAAGTACCTCAAACCAATATTGCTGCTCTTGAGCAAAAAAAATAAATGCCTTAGAGCAACTTTCGCACTTCTCTTCAATATCAACATAAAGTGCCCGAGGGTCAATGGCATAGTTTTGCTTTTTTATATCTGCCAATATTACCGTATTAGGGAAGTATTTAAGCCTCGAGTAACGCCAGTGCGCATTCTCTATCGCCTCTATTGTCACTGAGGTATTGGTAGTTATCGGTTTATTGCCATACCTTGGGTGATTTAGATACATGAGCAGCCTAGTTTAAACTTATGATTTTAAGGCATAGAACATGCCATATGAAAAACAATAATTATAAAGGCGTTCCTGCTTCATCACACTCTACAATATCGGTTTCGGTTAATGCCTGAGTGATCCATACTTGTAATACTGGGCAACGCATAACAAAGTCACAATATTGTTGCGCCTCTGGCGATAACGTAATTTGATACGTTTTTAAACGCAATACAATAGGTACGTACATAGCATCAGCAATACTAAAGTCACCAAAAAACCACTCGTTTGGAAACACATCTTGTTGCTGTGCAAATATCTCGTCTATACGGGCTATGTCTTTTAATGCTTCGCTCGATAGGTCTACTTTACGGGTAGCTCTTATATTCATTGGCACTTCGCTGCGCAGCGCCATAAAGCCTGAATGCATTTCAGCGCTTAGCGCACGCGCTTTAGCTCTTTGGGTAATATATTTTGGCCATGCAGCGCCTGATAAGTAAGCATCGTTAATATATTCACAAATTGCTAGTGAATCCCAAACCTGTAAATCGCCATCAATTAACGCTGGAACTTTTTGCACAGCAAAGGTCTTTTTTAGTTCACTGTAAAAATCAGGGGTGTCGAGTACCAGCTGGGTTTCACTAAACTCAACATCAAATTTACTCATTAAATACCATGCGCGTAATGACCAGCTGGAGTAGTTTTTATTACCGATAAATAATTGCATATTGTAAATACCAAAGTGAATAGACGCTCCTACCTTACTAGGTGATTAAACAACCAACAACATTTTGTTTAAAGTCTCTTTGCTAACGGTTACTTAAAGCTATTAATTACTCACTTAACTGCTTGTTTAAATGTTTTTTTAATAGTTGTGTATTACGCGTATTAGCTTTAAAAAACGCATCAAATATATCGCCAAAAAACGGCACTAAGCCGCCCACAAAGTCAATGAGCATATTGATAATCATCTTAGTCTTTATACGTTTACTCACACCTAAACGCTGCGCTTCTATAAGCACATAGCTTGATAAAATTAGCCCTGCGGCATCACCTATAACGGGAATTAAACCAATCACAGCCTCTAGGCCTATATTAAATTTAGTAAAAGGAATACCAATGCTGCTATCCGTTAACTTACTGAAACGTTCTAAGCGGGCTATTGCAGCCTGGGCTTTTATTTGTGAGTGTTCATTAATATTATCGTTCATGATTACTACCCTCCTTCTTGCAGTATATAGGACCTACTTGAACAACTCCTGAAAGGCTCTTAACTAAATTACAGACATAAAAAAACGCGGTAATCCGCGTTTTTATAATTATAAACACTTACACTGAGCCGTTAATTGGCCCGTGTTCGTGGTTTACATGTGGGTTTTGTCCGCGTTGACGCAGTAAGTGGTCCATTAAGGTAATAGCCATCATTGCCTCAGCAATCGGGATTGCACGAATGCCAACACACGGATCGTGACGACCTTTAGTGATCATCTCTACCGCTTCGTTGCTTGTATTAATACTCTTACCCGGAATAGTAATGCTCGACGTTGGTTTTAGCGCAATAGAAGCAATAATATCTTGCCCTGTCGAAATCCCCGCAAGTACGCCACCAGCATGATTTGATGTAAAACCTTCAGGGGTTAGCTCGTCGCGATGCTCAGAGCCTTTTTGCTCAACTACGTCAAAGCCATCACCAATTTCAACGCCTTTAACTGCGTTAATACTCATTAATGAGTGTGCAAGTTCGGCGTCAAGACGGTCAAATACTGGCTCACCAAGGCCAACTGGTACATTGCTTGCCACTACTTTTACTTTAGCGCCAACTGAGTCACCTTGCTTTTTAAGGTCACGCATATATTCGTCAAGTGCTTCAAGCTTACTTGCATCAGGGAAAAAGAATAAGTTGTTTTCCACTTCATCCCAGTCAAACGTTTCCGCCTTGATAGGACCAAGCTGACTTAAGCATGCTTTAACTTCAATACCATGAAATTGCTTTAAGTATTTTTTAGCAATAGCACCTGCCGCTACGCGTATCGCGGTTTCGCGTGCAGACGAACGGCCACCACCGCGATAATCGCGCAAGCCGTACTTATGCCAATACGTGTAATCGCCATGACCTGGGCGAAATACATCTTTAATTTTGCCGTAATCTTGCGAGCGTTGATCGGTGTTTTCAATCAATAAACCAATGCTAGTACCTGTGGTTTTACCTTCAAAAACGCCTGCTAATATTTTTATTTGATCGCTTTCACGGCGCTGCGTTGTATAACGGCTTTGGCCTGGTTTTCGGCGATCTAAATCAATTTGTAAGTCGGCCTCTGTGATTTCGAGACCTGCGGGAGTACCATCAACAACGCCGCCTAATGCAACGCCGTGGCTCTCACCAAAGGTGGACACTTTAAATAACTGCCCAATGCTATTACCTGCCATTAACTTTCCTCATTCCTAATGACTACCAATAGCCAAGCACAGGGCTTGGCTATTCATTTTTTACTTATTTTGCAAAATACTCATCTAGCTGCTTTTTACTAATTACAAATACACCTAAGCCGCCTTGTTCAAATTCAATCCATTCAAACGGCGCGCCCGGATACAGTGCATCCATATGTACCATAGAGTTACCAACTTCTACAAATAACAAACCGTTATCAGTTAGATGTTCACTCGCTTCGCTCAATATAGTACGGGTTACATCTAAACCATCGTGGCCTGATGCAAGCCCAAGCTCTGGCTCATGATGAAATTCGCGTGGTAAGTCAGCCATATCTTCTGCATCAACATACGGTGGGTTTGCTACTATAAGGTCGTATTTTTGACCTGGTACACCGCTAAATACATCAGACTGAATCGGTAACACGCGATCACTCAACATGTAATCGTTAATGTTAATGTCTGTGACTTCAAGCGCTTCATACGATATATCTACCGCATCAACTTGTGCCTGCTCAAAAGCTTGCGCAAGTGCAATTGCGATACAACCCGAACCCGTACATAAATCTAATATACGGTTTACCGATTGTGGCTCTTCAAGCCACGGCGTAAAGCGGTTACTAATAAGCTCGGCAAATGGTGAGCGAGGTATAAGTACACGTTCATCAACATAAAACGGCATACCCGCAAACCATGCAATGTTTGTTAAGTAAGGTACTGGTGTGCAGTCGTTAATACGTTCTGCAATAAGACCCGCAAGTCGGTTTTTTTCTGTGCTTGTTAAACGCGCGTGCATTAATTCTTTTGGCGCATCAACAGGCAAGCTAAGCGCAGGCAGTAATAAGCTTACAGCTTCATCCCATGCGTTATCTGTACCGTGTCCAAAAAATATACTACTACTTGCAAATTGGCTTGTAGTCCAACGTAACCAGTCATGTAAAGTTGACAGTTCTGCAACGGCTTCTTCGAGTGTTGCTTCTTCTATTTGTAAATCGCTCATATATTTTTACCTGTATTAGCTTACTGACTGTTTTGAGTCTTTAAGACGATTGCATTGCCTATCTGCGCTGGGCAAATTACAATTGCCCCTCATTTAAGTATTGTACCGCCTTTTGCGCTGCGTTTTTACGTTTTTTTGTTTAGGTAATAGTTATGAAAAAAGACACTCCATCACATTCGTCCCTAAGCAATGACGACATAAGCTTATTTCGTCAAACGATCACAGGCGCCAAAGTATTTAAACAAGATACTCATCGTTTTGATACAAAGCCTAAGGTGTCACAAGCTAAGCAATTTGCCCAGCAAAAAAAGCAGGCTCAATCTGAATTTTTCTTCTCAGACGTTTATATTCCCGATATAGACACCCACGGCACGGTTAAATATGTAAAACCTGGCCAAAATACTTTCCTAGCTAAACAGCTTCGCCGTGGTGACTTTGCACCCGATTTGACGCTAGATTTACATGGCTTAAATAAAGAACTTGCTAAAGACGAACTCGCTGGACTCATTCACGAATGTAAAAAGCAGCATTATTATTGTGCATGTGTAGTGCACGGTATTGGTGGCGGCGTACTAAAGCACAAAGTGCCTCAGTACTTAGTACAGCACCCTGACGTAATAGCGATGCACCAAGCCCCTCTCGAATATGGTGGAAGAGGCGCTGTACTTATTTTAATTAATTTACCGCAAAGTGATGAATTTAGACGCTAACTTTAGCCATTACTAGGATGTAACTACGTGCATATTTTTTCAATTATTTTTCCGCTCATTTTTATTGTGGCACTGGGTTATGGATGTTGTAAGTTAAAGTTTTTTAACGAACAACACATTGCGGGTCTAAGTAAATTTACTTTTTATGTGAGTTTACCGGCCTTTTTAGTACTAAATATGTCGCAAATAAACTTACAGCAAAGTATTAGCCTTTTTGCATTTTTGAGCTTTTACATACCTGTTTTGAGTGTGTTTGGATTAGGCATTTTAATTGACCGCTTTTACTTAAATAAGCCATGTCTCAATAATAAAGCAATAAATTATCAACAACACAGCGTATTTGGTTTGGCAGGAAGTTATTCAAATATGGTGTTGGTAGGTATCCCAATTGTTATAGCGTCACTGGGTAAAGAGATGATTGCTATTGCATTTATGATCATCACCTTTCATAGCACATTGCTATTTGCCCTGACCTTTTTAATTGGGGCAAAAGGAAGTGCTGAAAACTTCTCATGGTATAACTTTAGCAAGAGTATGGTGCTAAACCCTATCGTACTGAGTATTGGTTGCGGGTTGATCATTAATGTATCTGGGCTTAGCTTATATGACAATTTAGTAAGCAGTATAGATTTACTCGCCAAACCCGCTATTCCGTGTGCTTTATTTGTACTAGGCGCAAACTTAGTATTTTATAAAATAGCCTCAAACTGGCAGCCCGCGCTTATATCTTCATTATTAAAAATTATTATATTACCGGCTGGGGTATTTGTTGCAGCAACTTATGTGTTTGAGTTAGATGAGCAAATAAGAAATGTGCTAGTTCTATTGAGTGCATCACCTGTAGGGGTAAATGCTTACTTAATTGCGTGTCAGTTAAAACAGCATCAAGCAACGCTTGCAGGGACGGTGGTACTTTCTACTATATTGTGTATGTTGAGTTTTAGCTTTTGGTTGGCTATTTTGCTTTAAACAACTATATAACTAACAAAACTGCCATGAGCTATATAATTGTTTGATCAAATTACTTTAAGGCCGCTACAACAGATATTTCTACGAGTAGTGCATCACGTGCCATTTTAGCTTCCACACAGGCACGTGCTGGTGCATAACCCTCGGGTACCCATGCATCCCATACTGCATTCATATCAGCAAAGTATTCCATGCTCTTTACATAAATAGTCGCGCTAAGCATATGTTCTTTTGAACTCCCTGCTTCATCAAGCAGCGCCTCTACTTTATCAAGCATAGTTTGAGTTTGCTCTTTAATACCTTTTTGCGCGTCGGCGCATACCTGCCCACATAAATAAACAGTGCCGTTGTGTTTTACTATGCGGCTCATGCGCGCACCTGTTTGTAAGCGTTCTATCGTCATATTACTTTTCTCAATTATTTATATTAAAGGTTTTCTGGGGCATTTATACTTATATAACTACTACGCTGGGTTTGCTCATCATAACTAATAACAGCAACAGCACCTGTATTAAAAATTGGCATATTACCAGGGCTTAATTGGTCCACTAAATAACTTACAATAGGCATGTGTGCCACTATAAGCCATGTGTTGCATTGGGGATGAGTAGCAATAAGCGTTTCAAGATAGTCAGCAGCAATTTGAGGTTTGCCTTCGGGGATAATATCGGATGTGGTTTCGCTAAATTTAAATACGTTATTTTTAGCCACACCTGCAGCTGTTTGCTGTGCACGAATGTAAGGACTAACTAACAGTGCATCAGGGCAATGTGCTTTACTGAGCCAAAGGCCCATTTTTTCAGCTTCATCGTGCCCTGCTTGGGTTAAATTTCTACCTGCATCATCAGCCTGCATGGGTGTTGCTTCGCCGTGGCGCATTATTAGGATTGTTTTCATAAAAAATCAACCGATTAAAGAATATAAAACAGTAGCCAGTTTGCCCATTTGTCAGCTATATTAACAACATAAATCTATTTATTTCTAAATAATTCTTTCATGAGATTCAGGTAAATCTTTAAGCTGTATTTCGCTTTCCTGAAGCCATCATCTGTTGTTAACAAGTAAACGTTTAGTTTCAGGAGCATCATTTGAATATCAGCCGCAATGATAACAGAGCATACCGCGCCTTTACACTGGACAATGGTCTAAAAGTACTATTAGTGCAAGATAAAGATTCTACAAAAGCGGCAGCATCAATGGCAGTTAACGCCGGGCATTTTGACGATCCTCTTGATAGGCAAGGCCTAGCACACTTTTTAGAGCACATGCTTTTTTTAGGCACAGACCAATACCCAGATTCAGGCAGTTTTAATAATTTTGTTTCGCAAGCTGGCGGGAACACTAATGCGTGGACTGGCACTGAGCATACCTGTTACTTTTTTGATATTAATAACCAAGAATTTGAACAGGCGCTTACCCAATTTAGCCGTTTTTTTATTGCGCCACTTTTAAATTCAGCCGAAACAGAAAAAGAACGCAACGCAATTGAAGCCGAGTTTAAACTAAAAATAAAAGACGATGGTCGCCGTATTTATCAAGCCCACAAAGAAACGGTAAATCCAGCTCATCCATTTGCTAAATTTTCTGTAGGAAACCTACAAACCTTAGCTGACAGAGAGCGCTGTATTAGTGATGAGCTTCGCGACTTTTTTAATAGTCAGTACCAAGCTCAGTGGATGACTTTAGTTATTTGCGCAAACGAAACATTAAACACACTACAAAGCTGGGCACAAACTTACTTTGGCGCAATTAAGGGTAATAAAAACCTCAAAAAGCCAGAGATCAGTGAGCCACTCTATCGCAAACAAGACATAGGAAAAATACTTCATATTGAGCCGCATAAGCATATGCAAAAACTTATCATAAGTTTTGCTATGCCTAATATTGACGACTTTTATCGCCACAAAACAGTGAGTTTTATTGCCCATTTACTTGGCTATGAAGGCGCGGGTTCTCTTTATTCTATTTTAAAAGAGCAAGGCTGGATAAACGCGCTTTCTGCTGGCGGTGGTATTAATGGCAGCAACTTTAAAGACTTTAATATTAGTTTAGCGCTTACCGATGAAGGTATTGAATACTTCGAAGACATTATTGAAATGGTGTTTGAATACATTTGCTTAATTAACGATAACACCGAAAAATTGCCGCGCTTATACCAAGATAAAAAAAATCTATTACAAATAGCATTCGATAACCAAGAAAAGTCACGCTTGATTGATTGGGTCAGTAATTTAAGCATTAATATGCAGCATTACGACGAAGCAAATTACGTGCAAGGCGACTATTTAATGGAAGGCTTTAAAAAAGCGACCCACGAAATGGCCATGCAGTGGTTAACGCCACATAATATGCGCATCGTACTTATACATCCAGATGTAGAGCCTGAACATAAAACCGCATGGTACAACACACCATATAAAGTAGAACATATTTCACCTAATTGGCTTGATGCACTTAGCGAGATAAATAAACCGCTGAGCGAAATGCTGCTGCCTACCGCTAATCCTTATTTGACAAAAGAAGTGGTGTTATTTGATGTCATAAAACCACAAACGAAACCCGAGTTATTAGTAAAAGAACCCGGTTTTGACTTTTGGTTTAAACAAGACAACACATTTCGTGTTGCTAAAGGTCATTTTTATTTGGCCATGGATTCTGATTTTGCCGTAAAAGATGTAAAGCATATGGCACTCACCCGCTTATTTACAGATTTATTTATGGATAGCGTAGGCGAGCAATTTTATCCTGCAGAACTTGCAGGACTTAGCTACCACTTAACCTCGCATCAAGGTGGATTAACTCTACATACCGCTGGGCTTTCATCCAGTCAGTTAGAGCTTGTTGATCAATTAATAGATGCTTTATTTAATGTAGAAATTTGTGCAAAACGCTTTGCTGAATATAAAAAACAACTTGTAAGGCATTGGCGCAATAGCAACCAAAACAAACCAGTCAGTGAGTTATTTAGTATTTTAGGCGCAAAAATAATGCCTTGGAACCCTCAACCTGGGGAGCTTGCATCGGCATTAAAAAACACCTGTTTTCAGCAATTTAATGAGTTCAGAACAGACTTTTTTAAAGCACTACATGTTGAATCATTTTTACATGGTAACTGGCAGCAAAGTGATGCATTAGCCTTTCAAAAAAAGGTCGCCGAACACCTAAAAAACGCAGCCATAATTGAAGATTTAAGACGCCCCCTTTTTGAAATTAAAAAAGTAACTCGCTACGAGTTAGAACTTCCTTGTAGCGACCATGCCATGGTAGTTTACTATCAGGCGCAAACGGATTGCGTGGCCGAAAAAGTAAAAATGATGGCGTTAAATCATTTAATTAATCAAGATTACTTTAACGAGTTACGAACAACACAACAGCTAGGTTATTTAGTGGGCGCAGGTTATGCACCTTTTAATACTCGTGCTGGAATAGCATTTTATGTGCAGTCACCTAAGTTTGATGCAAAAACATTATTGCATCGTCATAACAGCTTTATTAAAAAATACCTTGATAACATTGATGCACTTGATGAAAACGATTGGCAACAGCAAAAACATGGCCTTAGTACTCATATTGCAGAAAAAGATAAAAACTTGCGCCTGCGCTCACAACGGTTATGGCTTGCTATTGGTAACAGAGATCATGAATTTCATATGCAGCAGCGACTTTTAGATGCCCTAAACGCACTAACACTAAGAGAAGTAAAAGTTTATGCACTAAGCCTATTTGATGATAGACCAAGATATGAGCTTTTAAGCTCGGCGAAAGTCAGTAAATCTCAAAATATGCCCGTTTACTCTCAATCTCTTTGACTCTAGGTTTAGCTTGTTTTAAATTATCATTTGTAAATTAGAAGTAATCAAAAAATGATAAAAACAATAATAAAACTAAGCATGCTTGTAGTACTTGCTTACTCATTTGAGCTTTTTGCCTTTGAGTCATCACTTAATTACAACTCAGACAATATACTTATACTAGCAAGCGCCATTATATCGCTTGCTTTGCCGTACCTGTTATTTGTAATCCACAAACTTAGACGTTCACGCCGCCAACTTCGACTTTCGGAAAAACGCCTTAAAAGTACCGTAGAAGGTAGCGGCGATACACTTTGGGACTGGAACATAAAAACAGGCGAAGTTATTCGCATTAACGATAAGTATTTAATGGACTCAACTACGTTAATGGGGTTTCCACCAAATAAAGGCCTTATCCATCCTCACGATATTAATAACGTTGAGCACTTGCTAAAAGTGCACTTTGCAGAGCAGTCTGCTTTTTTTGAAGCCACCTACCGAATCAAAGATACTTTTGGTCGTTGGCACTGGGTGCTCGATCGCGGAAAAATAATTGAAAAAGACGCCAACTTATCCCCCCTTAGAATGACAGGTACCGTTCGCGATATATCACAGTTAAAATCAACTGAAGAGCGCTTAAACCTTTTTGCAAAATGTGTTGAGTCGCTCACTGACGCCTTAGCAATTTATGATAAAAACTTTAAACTGGTTGATATAAACCCCAGCTTTTTAACCTTATTTGGTGGCGTACGCGAACAATACTTAGGAAAAGATTTTAGCCTATCTGGTTATGAGCCAAGCTACACAAACAGAATTATTGAAATAGTAAAAGAGCGCGAACATATTCAACAAGAAGTGAAGCTTCGTAATAGTGAGCGCATTTTATTGCCGATAGAAATATCGATAGATGAAATTAAAAACGATCAAAATCAAATAACTAATTATGTCGTTGTATATTCAGATTTAACAGAGCGTAAAAAAGCAGAATCGCAATTACATAACTTATCGAATCGAGATCGCACAACCAGTCTGCCTAACCGAAATTTATTTTTTACTGATTTGCAAAAGCTAGTAAAGCTCAATTCGCATCACGCCTTACTTGTGTTCGATTTAGATAACTTTAAAAAAATAAATGACTCGTTAGGACATCAGCTAGGTGACAGCTTATTAGCTAAACTAGCAATGCGCTTAAATAAACTAACCCGTGAAAATGATGTATTTTATCGTTTAGGCGGCGATGAGTTTGCTCTGGTAATGTCTGACACTAACGACATACATGTAATTACACGCATGGCTAAACAGTTTTTAGCAGCCATTGCTACACCATTTAAAATGGCAGGCCACGAACTGGCAATCACCTCAAGTGTAGGTATTGTATTATTCCCTGAAGACGGTAATACACCTGAACTGCTTTTAAAAAATGCAGATACCGCGATGTATCATGCTAAAAAGAAAGGTAATAGCTACCTATTTTTTAACGACACGATGAACCGTCAAGCCGTTAAACGACTGCAAATTGAAAACCTCATGCGCTTTGGTTTAAAAGAAGACCATTTTGAAGTGTACTACCAACCAAAAATGAATATTCGCACAGGCAAGCTAACCGGAATGGAAGCATTAGTGCGCTTTATTACACCCAAAAAAGGCATTATTAGTCCGGGAGTTTTTATACCTATAGCCGAGGAAACGGGCCAAATAATTGAAATTGGTGAGGTGGTATTAAACAAAGCCTGCAGAGACGTAAAAGAATGGCTAGATAGCGGTTTATTTAGCGGCCGAGTAGCTGTCAACTTATCAGCAAAGCAATTTAGCCTCCCCGATTTAACCTCTCGTATTGACGTTATTTTGAAAAAAAATGAATTACCTTCTTACTTTTTAGAGCTTGAAATAACAGAAGGTACTGTAATGGATGACCCTAAAGAAGCCATTGCAATTATGCGTTCGTTAAGTGCCCGAGGTATTCATTTAGCAATGGATGATTTTGGTACTGGTTATTCATCATTAGCGTATTTAAAGCAATTTCCGCTTAATACACTTAAAGTAGATAAAGCATTTATAGATGACATGACCAACGAACGTGGCCGTAATATGGTCGACTCAATAGTCACTATTGCACATAACCTTGATTTACATGTAGTGGCTGAAGGTGTAGAACAAGCTCATCAAATTGATATACTCAAAAAGCTTAATTGCGAAACAGTACAAGGTTATTACTATTCTAAGCCTCTATCAAAAAGTGAATTTACTGAATTTTTAAAGCAACAACAAACTAAAGCAGCCCCAAGCTTAATTAGAAAAAATAAAAATGTGGCGTCAATAAATTAAGGGCGCCATATACACGCATTTATTCCTACATTTCTTACTAAAGCACGACGATAATGTAGATTAAACAAGCACCAGGCTACAGGTCCAAGTAAACCGCCTAAAATCAGCCATCGCCTAATTGGCATGCCTTTTTTAATGGTTTCTAAATACATTAAAGCTATAAATGCACTGCTTAGTAAAACTATAAACAAAGCTACCCCTTAAAATTGCTCAAAAATACGGCGTTTATTCTAACGCTAACGTGATTAAATTTAAAGCAACAAATCCCCGCGCACAAAAAAATCCGAACCTGTTAAACACAGATTCGGCTTTTAAAATTATAATTTACAAGTTACTTTTCAGCACGACCCATAAATTTGTGTTCAACAGTATTAATACGGATACGGTCACCTGTTGAAATATGCTCTGGCACAGAAATATTTAAGCCAGTAGACATACGTGCAGGTTTTGAACGAGCACTTGCAGATGCACCTTTAATAGATGGGTCTGTTTCTTCAACAACAAGTTCAACACTTGATGGTAAATCAAGTCCTACTGGCGCGCCATCGATAACAATGACGTGTACGCCTTGCGTTTCTTCATTAACAAACAAAATTTCTTCGCTAATAGCATCTTTGTTTAAGTTGTAAGGCGTGTAATCTTCATTATCCATGAACACATACTCGTCGCCATCAATGTACGATAGCATTACTTCACGGCGTGTTAAATCAGCCAGCGTTAGCATGTCACTGTCTTTGAATGTTTCGTCAACTTTACCACCGGTTACCACATCGTATAAACGCATACGGTATAAACTACCACCAGCACGACCTTGCGGCACAGAGCGCACAATATCTTTTACAACTAAAACGCGGCCATTGAAGTCAATAGCAGTACCTTTTTTAACATCACTCGCCTTTGGCATGTGTGAATTCCTATTATTTTTTTGATTGGCAGAAACATACCACGAACTGGATTTTGTTCAACTAAAATTACGTTGGTTTTACGCTACATGTTGTATTAGCTTGTAAAATTTTAATTTATACTAAAATACATATAATCAAATGTGAAAAAAACTGCTATGGTAGCTTTACCGAGTATGACTTCAAGGAATGGATCATGGACCAGAAAAAAGTACATGAGTATTTAGTTAAAAAACCACTTGTTCAGGTTACAAAACCATTTGCGCAAGAGGTTGATGTATATAAAGTGAATCATAAAATGTTTGCGACTCTTGCTATTGGCAATGACGGTCAAACTAATGATGATGGTGAGGTTATTTGGTGGCTTAACTTAAAATGCGATCCTGATGAAGCAATATCATTGCGTGATACTTTCCCGGCAGTGATCCCTGGTTACCATATGAATAAACGCTTATGGAACACAGTAATTTTAGACGGCACAATTGCACAAAGTGAAATTGAGAGAATGATTGATAACTCATTTAATTTAGTCGTAGAAAACATGCCAGAAAAAGACAGAAAAGCTATCGCACTTCACTTGTAGCACTTTTTGGGCTAGGCTACTAGCCCATTAAAACCTTACACCTTAAGCGTATAAATTAAATCGTCGTATAACTTTTCGCCTATTGTATGCACTTTAAAAAGTGTATCGGTATGGGTTAAGCCGCACTTACTAAGCACCTTTACAGAACCAATATTGCCACGCGTTACGACTGCTTTAAACTGCCTAATACCACATTCTTTCCAAGCCCAATCAATCACAGCTCTTAACGACTCTGTCGCGTAGCCTTTATTAAAATACTCTGGCAATAATAAATAACCAAGCTCTGCGGTTTCTCCGTCATAGGCAAAGCCTGTAACACCCACTGGTTGTTTTGTTTTATTATTAATAATGAGTAAGCACAGTGGATGGCGTGATTTAGTATTCCACTTAGGTAAGCGTATCTCAAAGCGGTTTCTTACCAGTGACTCCATTGGCATATCAAAACAATACTTAAGGACTTGAGGATCGCGATGAAGCGCTAGAAAAAAAGGCCAATCAGACTCTTCTATTTGATACATGCTCAATCTTTGTGTAAATAATGTCATTAAGCTCCTCATTTAAATATTAAAAATCATAAAAAAACCGCATCTAAATGCGGTTTTTATAAACAGTAGAAACTTTATTCTTTTGTTTCAATCTCTTTAGTAACTTCAGGCTCAGTGACACTTTGCTCTTGTGGTTCAGTGCTTTGTACTTCAGGAGCTACAACCTCAACAGTTGCTGCATTATAAAAAGTAGTACCAGAGCTTGCCATTGTTACCAGTGACTCACAAGGATCAAAATTAGCATCGCCGTTAGCCAATGTAGACATATCAGAGCTTATTTTACTTGCGCCTAATTTATCCATATAGCTAAACGGGCCACCTAAAAATGGTGGGAAACCAATACCAAATATTGCACCAATGTCGCCATCACGAGGGCTTGCAATAATACCATCATCTAAACAGCGTACTGCTTCGTTAAGCATTTTCGATACACATCGCTTAGCAATTTCGCTTTTGTTTAAACGTGGAGCTGGGGTAACACCCAATAGTTCGTAAACTGACTCATCAACCTTTTTGCCTTTTTTGTCGTATTCATAAAAACCACGACCGGACTTACGGCCAAGGCGTTTTGAATCAATCATACGCATAAATGCATCAGGGCCTTTAAAACGCTCACCTAATTCTTTTTCAAGAATTGGAGCAATTTTAGAGCCAATATCAATCCCTACTTCATCAAGTAGAGCCAGCGGTCCTACCGGAAAGCCAAACTCAACTAGGGCTGCATCAATCTTTTCAATTGGCTCACCCGCAAGCATTAAATTAGCAGCTTCGTTTAAGTAAGGCGCTAAAATACGGTTTACGTAAAAACCGGCCATGTCTTTTACAACAATTGGCGTTTTGCCTTGCTTACGTGCAAAGTTAACAACGCGAGCAATAGTCTCTTTAGATGTACCTTCGTGTGGAATAATTTCCACTAATGGCATTTTTTCTACTGGTGAAAAGTAATGTAAGCCAATTACATTTTCAGGACGTGCTGCCTGCGCTGCAATTTGCGAAATTGGTAATGATGACGTGTTACTAGCAAAAATTGTATTTTCTTGGCATTGCTGCTCTACGTCGGCAACCATACCTTGCTTAAGCGCAAGATCTTCAAACACAGCTTCTATTACTAAATCAATGTGTTTAAAGCCGCTGTAGTCTGTTGTACCTGTAATACGGTTCATTGTTAACTGCATATCAGCTTTAGACATAATACGGCGCTTAAGGCGCTTGTCTAAAATTTTGTAGGTGTAGCTCATTGCATTACTAATGCCCTGCTCTGCTACATCTTTAATACGTACCGGTACTTTAGCTTTAACAGCACTTACGTGCGCAATACCTGCGCCCATTAGTCCACCACCTAAAACAGCAGTCTTGCTAATTGCGGGTGCGTCATCATTGCGCCACTCTTTTTTCATTTCAGTGGTTGCAAAGAAAATACCGCGAAGCGCTTTCGATTCGTCACTCATTACAAGTGTTGCAAAGCTTTCAGCTTCTGTTTTATACGCTTTTAGCTCATCAAGCTCTACACTAGCACGCACAGCTTTAATAATAGCGAGTGGTGCTGGGTAGTGCCCGCCCGTTTTTTTAAGTACGTTTTCTTTAGCTTTTTTAAAGATAAAGTTACGGCCAAACGGGTTTGACTCTAGTAATTTACTAATATTGTCGAGCTTTGGCTCTTTTGCTTGTGGCTTTTTCTTAGTCGCAAATTCTTTTGCAACTTTTAGCAGCACACTGTGTGGTACACAGTCATCAAGCACGCCTGCTTTTTTAGCTTGCTTAGGGCGAATTTGTTTACCTGTTAGCATCCACTCAAGTGCTTTTTGAATACCAACAATTTTAGTTAAGCGCTGCGTACCGCCGCCACCTGGTAGTAAACCAAGTTGCACTTCTGGTAAGCCAATTTTTGTTAAATCGCTGTCGGTACCAACACGGTAGTCACACGCTAAAGCAAACTCTAAACCACCACCTAATGCAGCGCCATGAATCGCACTTACTGTTGTGTATGGCAGTTTTGTCATATCAAAAAATGCCTGATGGCATAGTTCGCTAATAGCTAAAGCATCATCACGCTTTTGAACGCTATCAAGCATTTTTACATCGGCGCCCGCGATAAAGTTATCGGTTTTTCCGCTTATAAATACCATGCCTTTTACATTTTGCGACTTAGCGTCTTCTAATAATGCTTTTAAGTCATCGGCAAAACTACTGCGCAGGGTATTCATTTTCTCCCCTGGCACATCAATCGTTACTACGGCAATTTTGTTTTCATCTACCGCTAAATTAAATACTGAATCAGTCATTACGCGCTCTCCAATACAAAGGCTGCACCTAAACCACCAGCAGCACACGCTGTTGTTAATGCCAAACCGCCACCACGACGTTTAAGCTCGTGTAAGCTTTGCGTAATTAAGCGTGCACCTGTTGCTGCAAATGGGTGACCATATGCTAAAGAGCCGCCGTTAACGTTAAACTTATCCATGTTAATTTCGCCAATTGCTTTGCTGCGACCTAAATGCTCTTGTGCAAATTTGTCTGAGGCAAACATTTTCATATTGGCAAGTGTTTGCGATGCAAACGCTTCGTGCATTTCAATTAAATCTAAATCAGCAAGCGTAATACCCGCTCTATCTAGTGCAATAGGCGTTGAATGAGCTGGGCCCATTAACATGTCTTTTTCTACGCCAATTGCCGAAAATGCAAAGCTACGTACGTAACCTAGTATTTCATAGCCAAGTGCTTTTGCTTTGCTTTCGCTCATCATAAGTACGGCCGCTGCACCATCAGTTAATGGTGTTGCATTTGCAGCGGTAACAGTACCGTGCTGACGGTCAAAAACAGGTTTAAGCTTGGCGTAGCCTTCAACCGTTGAGTTTTTACGAATGTTGTTGTCTTCTGAAATAAAGCTTTTATATGGCGGTAAATGCGCCGTCATTACTTCATCTTTTAACTTACCATCAGCCCATGCTTGCGTTGCAAGTGAGTGAGAACGATGCGCTAACGCATCTTGATCTTCACGGCTAATGTTGTGTGTTTTAGCCATTTGCTCAGCAGTTTGCCCCATTGAAAGGCCTGTTGAGTACTCTGCAACTGCAGGAGGCACTGGTAATAAGTCTTTTAAACGCAGTTTTGAAAATATTTTTAAACGTTGACCAAGCGTACGCGCTTTATTTAAATCAACTAAGCTGCCTGCTAGCTTTTTACTTACACCAATTGGCAATACTGATGACGAATCTGCGCCACCTGCAATACCTACACTTACAGATCCCGCCATAATAGACTCAGCTACATTAGCAATAGCCTGAAAGCTGGTAGCACATGCGCGCGATACAGAATATGCATCAACCGATACAGGCATACCTGTGCCCAATACAATTTCACGTGCAATATTTGGCGCTTCTGGCATTTGTACTACTTGACCAAATACAAGTTGATCAATTTCTGACTTATTGAAATTTAATCGTTCAAGCATTTCGTTAACCACCAATTTCCCCATATCAAGTGCAGGTACATGGTGAAACGCTGTTGCTTGTTTTGCAAAAGGTGTACGTAAGCCGCTAACGATGGCAATACGGTCGCCCTTTGGTGTTTTTAGTATGTTTTGCTCAGACATTTATGCTCTCCCGCTGACAGGTCTGACCTGTTTGTTTTCCTCGATTCTAAACAACCCGTGCCCTAAAGCCAATAGATAAACACAAATTTATATAAACAGTGTTTAATTACGACTATCACAATAGGCTTTTTTAGACGCATTTACAAAGTTTTGTGGTACGCTAAAATTCGTTAAAAAATAACGAACTATTTTAAAAAATACAGTCTAACTCTTGAGTTACCCAATTATAAACCTTATAAATAGGTCAGTATTTATCACCTAACACTATTAGGTACAAACCCAGCTGACGAGGACAGTCCACTTATTATGGCAGCTAACGCATTTTCACAATTAAAAACGTACTTAGATACACAAATCATTGGCCAGCCAGAGCTTACTCAAGCGCTACTTATTGCTATTTTAGCTGATGGTCACTTATTAGTAGAAGGCCCTCCTGGGCTTGCAAAAACACGTGCAGTTAATGCACTTGCTAAAGGCATTGAAGGCTCATTTCAGCGCGTACAGTTTACGCCAGATTTATTACCAGCTGATGTAACAGGTACCGATATTTACCGCCAACAAACTAGCGAGTTTGTATTTGAAAAAGGCCCTCTTTTTCACAACCTAATTTTAGCTGACGAAATTAATCGTGCACCAGCCAAAGTACAATCAGCACTATTAGAAGCCATGGCAGAGCGACAAGTTACCGTGGGTAAAAATACCTATCCGCTTAGCGAACTGTTTTTAGTTATGGCAACGCAAAACCCGCTAGAGCAAGAAGGGACTTACCCGTTACCAGAAGCCCAGCTGGATCGCTTTTTACTGCACCTAAGTATTGACTACCCTGGCGCAGAGCATGAGCTTGATATACTACGTTTAACACGCGGCGAAGCGCTTAACGAGCAACAACCAGTAATGCAAAAAATTAGTCAAAGCGATTTATTTGCAGCTCGTAAAGAAATATTAGGCCTTTATTTAGCAGAGCCACTTGAGCAATATTTAGTACAACTTATTATTGCCACTCGTGAAGGCGCTAAATTAGACGCGCAACTAGGTAGCTGGATTGAGTTTGGTGCAAGTCCGCGTGCAACAATAGCACTTGATAAATGTGCTCGTGCTCATGCATGGCTTCAAGGCCGTGACTTTGTAGCACCTGATGATATTCAAGCTGTTGTGCATAACGTACTGCGTCATCGCATTATTTTAAGTTACGAAGCCCAAGCCGATGGCATTACTAAAGATCAAGTAATAAGCCGTATAGTTGAACTTGTAGCCGTACCATAAGTTATGCAAAAACAATTAGAAACCCAAGCATGGCTCAAACAGAGCCATAGCCACGGTGTTAATTTAGCACTCAAAGAGCTGATGTATTACAAAGCCAAAGCGCAATTGCTTGAACTTGCCCCTAAGGTAAAAATAAAAAACACCTTAACAGGGCAATACCTTGCACCGCACAAAGGCCGAGGAATGGAATTTGCCGAAGTGCGACATTATCAGCAAGGTGACGATATTCGCTCTATTGATTGGCGAGTTACTGCGCGTACCGGCGAGACTCACACAAAGCTCTTTCAAGAAGAAAAAGAGCGCCCTGTGTTTGTGTTCACTGATTTTTCAAACTCAATGCTGTTTGGCTCAAAGTTACTGTTAAAGTCGGTGCAAGCTGCGCATATAAGCGCTCTTGTTGCATGGTCGGCGTGTCAGCGCGGCGATAGAATTGGCGGTATTGTGTTTAATCAGCACTCGCATTTAGAGCTAAAACCCAGCGCCCGTGAAAAAGCCGTGCTTAAGCTTTGTCATAATTTATGCGACAACCACCAGCAAGCGCTCAACAATATTGATAAAACAGCCACTAACAACTTTAGCGATAACCTAAAGCGCCTTAATCATTTAGCAAAACCAGGCAGCTTAGTGTATTTGGTGTCTGATTTTAATGCTCTGGATGATGCCAGCTTTAAGCAACTCGAAATATTAAGCCGTCACTGCGAGCTGATTGGTTGCCACATAAGCGATCCGTTTGAGCATCAGTTACCTGCGTTTAAGCAAGCTGTCACCGTTAATGCAAATGGTCAAGACTTTGCCCTACCACTAATGGATAACAACTTTAGAGAACGCTTTGCTAAAAATGCTGAGCAAGCATTTAGTACGCGCTTTAATCGCTTAACTAAATCGGGTCTTAATTTAATATCATTCAATGCAGCAACACCGCTTGAGCTGCAATTAGTGAGAAAATAACCATGCAAACCAATCCACTCGATGGCCTGCACGATATAATAGCGCCAAGCCAAGTTAATTGGTGGCCACTCGCCCCTGCTTGGTGGGTTATTATTGCACTGCTGTTTTTAGCACTGTGCGCAGCTATTTATATATTTTATAAAAAACATAAATTTAAAAAGCCTAAACGCTACGCAATACAATTGAGCCAAAGTGAGCAAAACCCTCAGCAACTGCATATTATTTTAAAGCGTTTAGTGATTGAATATTACGACAAGCGACTTGCTGCGCAATCTACCTCTAAATGGTGCACAACACTTAATATGCTTACCGGTTTAAGCTTTACAGAACAAGAAATACTAAGCTTGTATAACCCCAGCCAAAAAGATACAACACTGTGCGAAAAATTTCGCCAAGGTATTAAACAATTTAAAATAAAGGAGTCAGTAAATGTTTGAATTTAGCTGGCCATGGTTATTTTTATTACTACTCTTGCCTTTATTACTTTTACTATTAAAACCCGCAGCAAGTAATGCCAGTACGCGTTTACGTATACCCAGTTTTGCAAAGCACAATTTAACCAGCCAAAGCATTGAGCCACACGCACGACGTTTAAACTCTTTCGAGTGGATAATTTGGTTATTACTTGTTACTGCCGCTGCCAATCCAACATGGTTAGATGAGCCAATCTCATTACCAAATGAAGGGCGCGATATAATGTTAGCGGTCGATTTATCAGGCTCGATGACCGAACAAGACATGGCTTACAATGGCCAATATGTTGACCGCCTCACCATGGTAAAAGCCGTACTCAGTGATTTTATAGAGCAACGTCAAGGCGACAGGCTTGGACTGATATTATTTGGCGACACCGCGTTTTTACAAACCCCCCTCACCCGCGACGTTAAAACAGTAAGTAAAATGCTCAGCGAAGCGCAAATTGGTTTAGTAGGGCGCGCAACAGCAATTGGTGATGCATTGGGTCTTTCGGTAAAACGCTTTGCCAATAAAGATGAAAGTAACCGAATTGTGGTGCTATTAACCGACGGACAAAACACCGCTGGTAATTTAAACCCAGAAGATGCCCTACTGCTAGCTCGCGAAGAAGGTATTAAAGTGTACACCATTGGTGTTGGCTCAGATAATCCGCGCGGCTTTAGTCTCTTTAATGTGGGTGGCTCTAGTGGCAGTAATTTAGATGAAAGCTTACTTAAAAAGATTGCCGAGCAAACTGGCGGATTATACTTTAGAGCTAAAGATGTAGCTGGCCTTCAACAAATTTACGCAGAGCTTGATAAGCTTGAACCTATTAGCGCTGATGAACAAACATTTCGCCCACAAAGCTCATTATTTTACTACCCGTTACTTATCGCTATTTTACTTATTAGCTTAAAAGTAATGCTTAGTACACTGCGTGCATTAAAGGAGCCAAACTAATGGATTTTGAATTTATTCGCCCCGCTCTTTTATGGTTACTCATACCTGCTGTGGCATTATTTTTTGTTGCCTTAATTAAGCATAAAAAAACGACTAGTGAGCAGCTAATTGCACCTCATTTAGCACAATTTATAATGAGCGAAGCAAACACTAAAGCCAGCCAGCCACTTTGGTTAGTTGCTTTGTTTTGCAGCCTTGGCATTTTATTTAGTGCTGGGCCTAGTTTTGAGAAAAAACAAGTTCCTGTATTTCAAAGTAAAAGTGCCCGTGTAATTGTTATGGATATGTCGTATTCAATGTACAGCACCGATATTTTACCAAATCGTTTAATGCAATCACGCTTTAAAGCGCTTGATATGATTGAGCTATTTAAAGAAGGTGATACCGCGCTTGTAGCTTACGCAGGCACGGCCTATGTAATTTCACCACTAACAAACGATGCCACAACACTCAGTAATTTAATTCCAAGCTTAAGCCCTGAAATAATGCCAGACAAAGGCTCAAACGTTTTAGCGGGTCTTGATATGGCCAAAGAGCTATTAACACAAGCGGGTTATATTGATGGCGACATTATTTTAGTGACCGACGGTATTGACCAACAAGAACAAAGCGACGTGAGTAGCTTTACCAGTAACACCCAATATAGATTAAATATATATGGTGTAGGTACCGCTCAAGGCGCACCAATTAAGTTACCTGAAGGCGGCTTTTTGAAAGACAGATACGGCCAAATCGTAGTACCTACAATTAATGCCTCTCAGCTTAAAAATTTAGCATCAAGCAGCGGTGGTAAATTTGCTAGTTACCAACCTAGCAATAACGACATAAATACGTTTGCCCCAAATGCGCAGAGTGAATTATTGAAAGACGAAAAACAAAGCCATGCGCTTTGGCGAATAGATGCAGGTATTTACGGACTCTTGTTATTACTGCCATTTGGTTTGTATTTATTTAGACGCGCTGCCTTGCTAGGCGCATTTTTAGCTTTTGGTTTTTTACCGCAGCAAAATGCGTATGCCGTAGAGCTCCCTACTCTTTTGAAAAATGCAGATCAACGTGCATTAGAGGCTTACAATAATAAAGAATACGATGCAGCAACACAGGCGCAATCGAGTGAGTTGAAAGGCGCGGCGCTTTACCAGCAAGGTAATTTTGATGCTGCACTTAATGAGTTTAGTAATGATAAGTCGGCTACCGGATTATACAACTACGGTAATGCCCTTGCCAAAGCTGGCAAACTTGAGGACGCAATTGAGGCGTACAAACAGGCCCAAACCTTACAAGATGACTTTACACAAGCAGCTGATAACCAAGCCTTAGTTGAGCAATTACTAAATCAACAAGAGCAACAAAACCAGCAAGATCAGCAAAGCGACGGCGACGACCCTCAAGACCAAGATGATAGTCAGAAAAAAGATGAGCAAAACCAAGGGCAAAATTCTGAACAGTCAAAACAGGATCAGCAACAAAATGGTGATAAAAGCGATTCTGAAAAAGGCGAAAACGAAAGTCAAAGCTCAAGCGATGAAAAATCAGATAAAGAGTCTGAACAACCCAAAGATCAACAAGGTGAGCCTGGCGAGCAATCAGATAAGCAAAATGAACCTGATATGCAAGCCCAGCCACAAAGCGAACAAGGGCAAAATAAAGACGCTGATCAGCCTAAAGAGGATGAGCAGCAACAAAGTAAGCCACAAGCAATAAGTGAGCAACCTGCCACTGATGAGCAAAAACAAAATGCTCAGCAACAAGCGATGCAAGCCCAAGCAAGTGAGCTCACTAATGAAGAAAAAGAAAAAGCACAACAGCTTAATCAACTACTTAGAAAAGTCCCGGACGATCCGGCTATTTTATTACGGAATAAAATGCAATTAGAAGCCCAAAAAAGACAATACAAACGTCCCCCTACAGGAGTCGAAAAATCATGGTAATGCGATTATTTTGCTGTTTATTGCTATTAAGTGCGATGCCTTCGTGGGCTGCCACCAAATTAGAAGCCAGCGTAGATAAAAACCCTGTATTAGCGGGTGAATTTTTTATGCTTAATATATCGGTAGACGATACAGTTAAAGGCGAGCAACCAGACACCTCATCGCTGTTAAAAGACTTTGTTGTAGGCCCGACGAGCTTAAGCTCTCGTACCAACATTATTAATGGCAGCATTAATAAACAAACTACGTGGTCAGTTAAACTAATGACCCGTACAGAGGGTGATTACACGATACCGGCATTTAGCGTTGCAGGGTTAACCTCACAACCTATTAAATTAAAAGTGGCAAAACGCTCAGTTGATGCAGATAAAAATAACGAAATATTTTTAAAAACGTCGCTCTCAAGTAATTCATTATTTGTGCAAGAAGCCGGTGTTTACACTGTTAAGCTCTACCTTGCCAAAGAACTGCTTGATGGCAGCTTAAGCACACCAAGTATGGAAGATGCTCAGCTAACCCAACTAGGTAAACAAACTGAGAGTTATGAGCTGGTTGATGGCAAACGCTACCTTGTTATTACCCGTGAGTATTTGATTCAGCCACAAAAAAGTGGTGCCTACACGATTGCAGGCCCTGCGTTTCAAGGGCGAGTACAGCAAAATTACCGCCAACTGGAGGTATCTGCTCTTGGCGATGATCAGCAAGTAGAAATAAAACCAATCCCGAGTGACTATAAAGGTGCATGGTTACCAAGCGAATTGGTTAACCTTGATGAAGAATGGCAACCTAACGACAACACAGTAGAAGTAGGTACGCCTATAACTCGTACTATTACACTTACCGCGCTTGGAGTTACAAAAGAGCAATTACCTGAAATCTCTATGCCTACTATTGATGGCATACGCAGCTACCCTGATAAAAAAGAAAATAACAATGCAGTGCGAGACGGACGCGTTGTGTCGCAGCAAACGGCATCATATGCCTTACTGCCGCAAAAACCAGGTACTTATACTTTGCCTGAAATAAAGCTGCCTTGGTTTAATACCAAAATGAACCGTATTAGCTTAGCCACATTACCAAAGCGTACTATTACAGTAACGCCAAGTACTACCGCGCCTAATACAGCCATAGCAAACCCACAACCCAGCACAAATAATTCACCTACTCTTGAAAATATTTCGAATCAAGCAACTGGCACACAACCTATTGAAACTAAAAGTGATACTCCTCTTTGGTTAATAGTTGTTGCCGCTTTAGGGTATATTTTATGGATTGGTACTGTAATTTTTTACTTAATAAGCCGTTCTACTAAAAATACGACTGAAAAATTACAGCTAAACACCCGTGGTACTTCTCAGCCAAGCTTAAATGAGCTTAAAGCATTAGCCAAAACACACGATGTGAAAGCCTTTTACACCGCATTAAATAACTTTTCTATAAAGGTGACTCATAAAAATGTTGGCGCGATTGATGAGCTCTGCATCCACGTAAACAGCAGCGAGCTTAATGGTCTCATTAGCCAATTGCAGGCACAACTTTATAGTAATAAAGGCGCAAACACGGATCTTAATGCTATTATTAAAATTCTTGAGATCTATCAAACTCAGGCATCAAAGTCGCAACAAGCTGTATTAAAAGACCTTTATGATTAATAACTACGAACCTTAGGTCTTTTTTTGCAATAACTAATAATTTTTAATTAAAAAAGTGCTTATGCTTGGAAAGAAAAAATCAAACAATCAGGTCTTAATCGATATGGCAGAGAAACAAAAGCGTTATGAAGCCTTGGTCCACGTTTACAATAAAGAGCTTTATCGCTTTGCTTATTGGTTATGCCGTGATCCGCACATAGCAGATGATTTAGTACAGGAAACGTTTTTACGCGCATGGCGTTCACTCGACTCTTTACTTGATCAAAAGGCAGCTAAACCTTGGCTGCTTACTATATTACGAAGAGAAAACGCACGCCGATTTGAACGTAAACAGTTTGATTGCAGCGACGTAGAAAACGATACGCTTGTTGATGAAACCAGCCATTCATTAGACGATGAAATGGAACAAACGGTAATTCAACGCCAGATTGCACTGCTATCTGATGAATACCGAGAGCCATTATTACTGCAAGTTGTAATGGGCTGCTCTGGTGAAGAAATTGCAGGCATACTTAATTTAAATAAAAACACGGTAATGACTCGTTTATACCGTGCCAGAAATCAACTTAAAGAGGCTTTAAGCCGTGATGATGAACAACTTAAAGGGGCATCAAAATAATGGATGAACTTGAGTTTCGTCGCCGCACTATTGCGCAGCCAAACGACATTGACAAGGAGCTTATGGAGTTTGCTGACAATAACCCAGAGCGACAAAGTTTTATTAACGATATGAAAGGTTTTGATAAATTCATTCGAGATTCTTTAGATATACCTGTGCCTGAAAATCTTGCAGACCGCATTCTTTTAAACACATCGTTAAAAGAAAAAGCACTCCAAGAAGAACAAGCAACTGGTAAAAACGTGGTTGATGCTCGATCGCGTTTTAAGTTTGATCGTGTACATCTTGCGTTAGCAGCGTCTTTTGTAGTGGCGATTAGTGCCTTCTTTTTTAGTACAGAGCAAAATATTGCACACGAAGCAGGTGAGCATGCGCTTGCCCATGTGTACTACGAAATTAATGCGCTTGATAAAAAAGAGCCCATTAGCCTACAAAGCGTTAACGACAAGCTTGCAGTATTAGGTGGTCACCTTGATGAGCTTCCTGGCGCTGTAACTTATGCCATGTTTTGTGATTTTAAAGGCGAAAAAGGACTGCATTTAATATTTGAGTCTGATTTTGGTCCAATGACGGTATTTATAGTGCCTTCTGAAAATAAATCATTCGGTTTTGGGGATGACAACTTCCGCGATGAGCGCTTTGAAGGTCACATTAATCGTGGCTCACAAGCTGATACTATTTTAGTGGCAAGTCTTGGGGCACCTCTAGATACATACAATGAACGCGTTACTGGCGCAATTCGTTGGCTTTAAAATAGACAAATTTACCGCTTAGTTTCTACTGAGCGGTTTTTTGATTATATACTCACCAACAAAGCGTTTCTTCACTCCCCAAAACCTCTGATTTTTAAAGTAATTAATTAAATTTCTAAAGAAAGTAAATTATAATCGCGGCTCGATTTTAATTAGGGAATTTCATGAAGAACATCATCGTTATTTTTTCATTATTGGCATTATTATGTACTGCCAGTTTTGATGCACACGCACGTAAAAAATTTGGCAGTAGTAAACGCGGACAGACACCTGCAACACAACAAACAGCGCAAAAACAACAAACAGATACAACAACACCTAACGCTACACCTAAAGCCACACCTAAAGCCACATCAAATAAAAAAGGCATTATGGCAGGCGTTTTTGGAGGGCTTTTAGCGGGTGGCTTAATTGCAGCAATGTTAGGCGACGATTTTGAAGGTTTTCAGCTATTAGAAATTATTTTATTAGCTGGCGGACTCTTTATTTTATTTAAGCTAGTAACGGGCTTTTTACGTACTAATCGTGCCCCACAACTTGCCAGTGCAAGTACAAGTGCTCAGCAAAATGCTTTTAAACAAGCACCTATCGAGCAACCAACAAGTACAGGCTTTGCAAGCAGCGCCCCACAAGGTGAAAGTGTGCCTTTTAATTTACCACCTAACTTTGACGTTAATGGCTTTTTGCAAGGCGCCCGTAGTCATTACCACACACTACAAACTGCATGGAACAATGCCGATTACTCCACAATGGCTGAATACTTAAGCCCTGCACTTGTTGCCGAGTTTAAAGCTGAACGTGAAGCTATACAAAGCGTAGAAACAGAAGTGATGTTTATTGATGCCGAACTTGTGCGCGCAGATACAAACGCGCAATCGTGGCAGGTTAGTGTTCGCTTTAAAGGTAAGTACCGTGATTTAGGCGATAAAAAAGAAGAGCCTATTTTAGAAATTTGGCACTTAGAGCGTCTAATTTCAGACGATGCTCCATGGCTAATAGTGGGTGTTGAAGATTTAATTGATACTCAATAATTTTATATTGTTTAAAACACCGCGCTCTTAACGCGGTGTTTTTTTTATTTAAAAAACAATTGATTTACCACGTCCTGATGCTTCAGAAGCGGCATCTAATTGGCCCTCTTTATTAATAATAACGTGTAAGTCACCAAAGTGATTCTCATCTATGGTGTAGCCCATTTTTGTAAGTTCTGCTTTTACGCTATCGGTTAAACCTATGTGTGTTCTAATTATATTTTTAGGCCACAGTTGATGATGAAAACGAGGGCTATTTACAACCTGCTCTGCAGTCATATCAAACTCTACCGCATTTAAGATAGATTCGTACACAGAGCTAATAATCGTTGTGCCACCAGGCGAGCCTGTCACCATTTTAACGGTGTTGTCTTTAAGGAGTATTGTAGGCGTCATAGAGCTAAGCATACGCTTGTGCGGCTGTATTTCATTAGCTTTACCGCCTATTGCACCAAACGCATTCATAACGCCAGGTTTGGCACTAAAGTCGTCCATTTCATCATTTAAAATAAACCCTGCACCTTCAACAACTACACCGCTACCAAACCCTAAGTTTATTGTGGTGGTATTTGCGACAGCGTTACCCATTTTATCAACGATTGAAAAGTGTGTAGTTTGCTCACTTTCTTTAAGGCCCGGTTTAATATTTTCGGTAGTCGAGATAGCGGTTAACGAAATGCCATTACTGCGCTCTTTGAGGTAGTTAATATTAGTTAATGCGTTGACTGGTACATCAAAAAAATCAGGATCGCCCAAATACTCCGCCCTATCTGCAAATACACGTTTACCTATTTCAGAAAGTAAGTGTACATACTGAGTAGAGTTATGCGCTAAGCCCGCATCTGGTTTTTGTAACTCATACATTTTAAGCCACTGTAAAATAGCAATACCACCTGAACTCGGCGGTGGAGAAGTAAGTACTTCATAACCATTCCAACTCGCTTTAATAGGTGTACGTGATTTAGCGGTGTAACCTTTTAAATCATCTTGATTAATTATACCGCCATGTTGGTGCATAAATTTAGCAATAATATTTGCAGTTTCGCCTTTATAAAACCCATCTTGGCCGTTATCACGGATACGCTTTAGCGTCGCCGCTAACTCGGGTTGCTTAAATACTTTATTAGCTTTTACATCAGCAAAGTATTTTTCGAAGTTTACATTTATTTTTTGCTCTTTTAGGTGGGCTATATAATTGCTCACACCTTTTGCTAACTTAGGCGGAACTACAAACCCTTGCTCAGCCAACGTTACCGCTGGTTGTACTAATTCTTCCCACTTTAAAGTGCCATGTTTTTGATGAGCAAGCCACATGCCCGCTACACTGCCAGGTACACCGCTTGCGTGAATGCCATATATTGATTTGTTTGCAATAACATTACCTTGCTCATCTAAATACATATCACGATGAGCCGCTGTTGGCGCTGTTTCGCGATAATCTATAAAATCGCCCTTGCCATCTTTTTGAATAAGCATAAATCCCCCGCCGCCAATATTGCCGGCTTCAGGAAGCGTTACTGCAAGTACAAATTGTGCCGTAATAGCCGCATCAACAGCATTACCGCCTTGCTCTAATATACTTTTAGCAGCATAGGCACTGAACGAGTCAGGCATTGCTACCGCGCTTTGCGATAAAGGCTGCGCTAAAACACTAAAAGCAGCGAACTGTAAAACCAGCACACTTTTGACAATTAATTTATTTGGTGAAAAAAGCAATCCCATACAACATCCTTAATTTATTATTTTTTAGTTACGCATTCTTATTAATGCACGTCACTTAAGGACAGGTCAATCTTTATACTGTTGATATTTAATCATCTTTAAACACTTTTTGAATAAAGCACCGCAGGTAAGTCGCCTTGCTCGTCTGTATGTGTATAATTTTTTATAAATTGCAGACCTAGCTTTTTCATTATATTTATAGAGGCCGTATTATCTTTTAGTGCCGTTGCACTTATCGCCTTAACGTCATCTTGCTTTATAAGTTCATCACATAATGCTAAAGCCGCCTCGGTTGCATAACCATGCCCCCAACTTGCTTGCTTAAAGCGCCAGCCTATTTCAATATCACTGTAGTTTGGTGCATCAGTAAAAAAGCACATAGGCCTTATTAATACCCAGCCTATAAATGTATTGGTTTGCTTTATAGTGATACTCCACAGCCCCCAGCCTTTAAGCTCATTTCGATATGCGAGCATACGAGGCACTCCCTCATTTTTTATTTGCTCTAAAGAGGTAGGTTCACCTCGTGTTAAATACTGCATTACAGCTGGGTCTTGGTCGAGTTCAAATAATTGAGGCCAATCATGCTCATTCATTAATTTAAAATTTAATCGTTTTGTTACGGGGGCGTTCATTTTCATTGTTGTATAGTCTGCCTCGAATTAATTATCAGTCTCTAAAGGAGATAGCACATGAATAAATTAGCAGGTTTAGCTTTATTAGGCACTTTAATTACATTAACTGGTTGTGAAGATGCCAACGAAGTAAAAGAAGATGCAAAAGATAAAAGCGCACAAATGCAAGAAAAGCTTGGTGATGCATGGAACGACGTTAAAGAGACAACTAACGATCTTAAAAATGACGAGTCTTTAAACGAGCTATTAGAGCAAAGTAAAGCAATGGGCTTAGACATGTACGACGACGGCAAAGAGATTGCAGTTGACGCATGGATTAAAAGCAAAGAAGCTGCTGGCGAGTTAACTGAAAAAACTAAGCAAAAAGCGCAAGAAATTGCAGACGAAATTGAGCAAGCGCGTCAAGAACATAACGAAGGTTAATTAAACTTTCGATAATAAAAAAGGAAAGCCTCGGCTTTCCTTTTTTGTTTTGGGCTATTTAGCCCAGTTATGCGTTTGCATATAGGGCTTATAAGCTCAAATTAACCTTTGTACTTACTCATCACTAAAGTCGCGTTTGTGCCACCAAAGCCAAAGCTATTAGACATTACAGTATTTAACTCAACATCACGACGCTCAGTAATAATATCTAAACCTGTCGCTTGCTCATCTAGCTCATCAATATTAATTGAAGGTGCTACAAAGCTGTGCTCTAGCATTAATAATGAGAAGATAGCTTCGTGAACACCTGCAGCACCTAGGGCATGACCCGTCATTGCTTTAGTTGCGCTGATCATTGGTGATTTACCACCAAATACTTCTTGTATCGCACCTAGCTCTTTAACGTCACCTACTGGTGTAGATGTACCATGCGTGTTTAGGTAATCAATACTATCTACATCTTGCATAGCTTGGCGCATACAACGTGCTGCACCTTCGCCAGATGGAGCAACCATGTCGTAGCCATCTGATGTTGCACCATAGCCAACAATTTCAGCGTAAATGTGCGCGCCACGTGCAAGTGCATGTTCAAGTTCTTCAACTACAACAATACCGCCGCCGCCAGAAATAACAAAACCATCGCGATTTGCATCATATGTACGAGATGCTTTTTCAGGGGTTTCATTGTATTTAGTAGAAAGTGCGCCCATAGCGTCAAATTCCATTGCCAATGTCCAGTGCAGCTCTTCACCACCACCAGCAAACACAACGTCTTGCTTGCCAAGCTGAATTTGCTCTACGGCATTACCAATACAATGCGCAGATGTTGCACATGCAGAGCTAATTGAATAGTTAACACCTTTAATTTTAAATGGTGTTGCTAAGCAAGCAGATGTAGTGCTCGCCATAGTGCGTGGCACCATATAAGGCCCTACACGTTTTACGCCTTTTTCACGTAAAATATCAGCAGCTTCTACTTGCCATTTAGACGAACCACCGCCAGAGCCAACAATAATACCCGTGCGCTCATTTGATACTTGGTCGTCAGACAAACCTGAGTCTTCAATTGCTTGCGTCATTGAAATATAAGAGTAAGCAGCAGCATCTCCCATAAAGCGCATTGCTTTGCGGTCAACGTGTGCTTTAACGTCAATATCAATTTTACCCGATACGTTACTACGTAACTTATAATCGGCAAATTCTTGATTAAAAGCGATGCCGCTTTTGCCCGTTTTTAACGATTCTAATACTTCTTCTTTGTTGTTACCTATACTTGATACAACACCGATACCTGTAATTACAGCTCTTCTCATGGGTAATTCCCTTAGCTTAATACTTAATTGCATTCTATTTTACGCGAATTTAATCACCTAAGTGGTCAGCTTTCTAGCGTACACTTGTACTCTGAACTGCTAGCTTATAAATAACGCCAGACTATTTCAAAGAAAACCCGTAAAATAATTAAAAAATATATCTATAAAATTAAAAAATCATGATCAAAAATGCACATATACACTTTAATAATTTAGGTACACCTTTCGCTAATGACTTCGGTGATATTTATTTTTCTAATGACGATGGCTTAGCTGAATCGCATTATGTGTATTATGAGCAAAATAATATAGATGCACGATTACAAAATCATGACCAGCCACATTTTGTTATTGCTGAAACCGGCTTTGGTACAGGTTTAAACTTTTTAAATACATGGCAACGCTTTACTGACCACCTTGCACGTCAACAAGTTCAAAATCAATTAGATAATGGTGTTAAACGCTTACACTTTATTTCATTTGAAAAATATCCACTGCACATAGACGATTTAAACAAAGCACTACAGGCATGGCCATCATTAAGCGCCTTTAGTAACAAATTATCTAAACAATACCCAATTAATTTAGAAGGATGCCACAGACTCGAATTTGACAATGGGCTTGTTGTTCTCGATTTATACTTTGGAGATGCACTTGAATCAATACAAGCAATGAGCTATCCGCAAACAGGAATTGTTGACGCTTGGTATTTAGATGGTTTTGCGCCAAGTAAAAACCCCGAAATGTGGCAGCAAAGTTTATTTAATTCTATGGCCAATATATCAAGGGCAAGTGCAACCTTATCAACATTTACTTCAGCAGGTTTTGTTCGCCGTGGATTAATTGATGCAGGCTTTAATACTAAAAAAGCCAAAGGCTTTGGCCAAAAAAGAGATATGCTTGTTGGCCAACTAGAGTGCGTAAATGATGCTCAATCAGCTCCTGCATATTTTCATCAAGATATCAGCGCTTTAAAAAATGTAGCGGTCATTGGCGGCGGTATAGCCAGTAGCTGCATTTTATATAGTTTGGCTAAACGAGGCATAGTAAGCCAATTATTCTGCCAAGATGAAAAACCAGCTATGGGGGCATCGCACAATGTGCAAGGCGCTATCTACCCTCACCTACAAGCTAAAAATTCACCGCACAGCGAATTGTTTGCACATAGCTTTTTATACGCAAAGCGCCTATATAACAACTTACTTAGCAGTGGTTTTAATTTTGATTACGATTGGTGCGGCGTATTACAACACGCAGTAAAAAAACCTCTGGCCGATAAACATGAAAACTTAGCACAAAAACAACTGTGGCCAACCCAGCTAATGCACAACGTAACCGCAGAGCAAGGCGACGAAATAGCCGGCGTAGAAACAGGTTATTCGGGCGTGTTTTTTGAACAAGGCGGCTGGGTTAACCCTCCGCAATTAGTAAACGCCATGTTAAGCGCTGCAAATAGCATAAACCCATTTAAAAGCGTATTTAACTGCAATATAAAACAGCTTAAAAAAACTGACAGCGGTTGGTTTTTATTAACGAATGATGAGCAGTTAGGTCCTTTTAGTGATGTAATTATTTGTGCGGGCGAGCACAGCGATGCATTTGAGCAAACAAAAGCGCTACCAATAGTAGGCGTACGCGGGCAAGTTTCACATATTGAGGCAAGTGAGCAATCACGCAAACTTAAAACAGTGCTGTGCCATAAAGGGTATTTTACCCCAGCCTATTTAGATCATCACTGTATGGGTGCCACGTTTGAAAAAAATACCAAAAGCCGTCAAGTTACAGCGCTCGACAACCAATTAAACCAAGAGCAACTACTTAGCTTTTATCAGCAAAGTGAATTTGCCTCAACCCTTGGCAATATTACCTCGGCAAAAGCGGCTGTTCGCTGCACATTTATAGATCACCTACCAATGGCAGGGCAATGGTGCGAACAAAGTGATTATACAATGGCCTTTGCTAACTTACGCTTAGGTAAACGCTATCAGTACGAGCAACTTAATAAGCCACAACAAGGCCTACATATTTTTACCGGCTTTGGCGCCCGCGCTTTATGTAGCGCACCGCTAAGTGCAGAACATCTCGTAAGTTGTTTAAATAACGAGCCTCGCCCATTAAGCGAACGTGTAAGCCAAGCTATTCACCCTGCTCGGTTTATAGTACGAGATTTAATTCGTAATAAAATTTAAATGACAAAGGTGCTTATTGAGGTAAAATGAGTATCAATAAATGGAATTTATTATTTAAAGGACTTTAATGAAAACTTTAGCATTTTTAATAATACTACTATGTACTCTATCGTTTAATGTACTTAGCCAAAACGTCACTGAAATCCCACTTCCTGAAGAGTTTGTTACAACAATGGATGTAGCCGGCGAATACCCAATGGTTCGCACTGGTTATTTAACAGATTCAATTTCTGATATCGCTCGCTTTTATCAGCAAAAATTAGGTGAGCCGTTAAAAACAAACGGCAATAATACATATCGCACTTTGTTTTATAATTACCAAGAACATAAGGTTCGTATTAGTCTATATCGCCGTAGTTATGTGACCGAAGTGAGTATAATGGTTGAATAAAAAGTTCTAAAAAACACACCAAAAGCCGCTAATTTTAATACTCAGTTAAGCATCGCACTTTAATTAAAGTATTTTTTGAAATTAGCTCATTTAAACTCTTTTTTACCCTTTAAAAATAATCCCCTACCCCAAGGTCTGTTTGTAAGCACATTACTTTTACTATTTATTGGAAGGAGTTAATTATGAGTAAGACCCTAATTATTGGCGCAAGCGGACAAATAGGTAAAATGGCAACTGAGCTACTTTTAGAAAATGAGCAAAATGTTGTGGCATTAGTGCGCGACAAAAATAAGTTAAGCGATTTAAACAGCTCTTTTTTAACTATTGTTGAGCAAGATCTTGAAGGCGATTTTGGTGATGCAATGAAAGGCTGTGACCAAGTGATTTTTGCTGCAGGTTCTGGCGGAAGTACAGGCGATGATAAAACTGTACTTATTGATTTATGGGCTGCAACTAAAGCAGCTACCTTTGCAAAAGAGCATGGCGTTAAACACTTTATTATGGTCAGCTCAATCGGTGCAGACGACCCAGATTCGATTCAAGGTGATTTAAAACCTTACTTAGTTGCCAAGCACATGGCTGACGAGCACTTAATAAATAGTGGTTTAAATTATACCATTGTTCGCCCTGGTACACTGACTGATGATAGTGCTTCAATGCAAGTAACAACGCAGCGACCAAGTGATCGTTCTGAGGCTAAAATTAGCCGCGAAAACGTAGCCAATGCATTATTACATATTGCGACTAACTCATTTATTAGTAACCGCATTTTTGAGTTATTTGATGGCGACAAACCAATTAAAGCCGCTGTTAAATAAGCTTTAATACCAATTTATTTAAACGTATAAACAATTATTGCAGATTAGTATAGTTCATCGATAAGCCCAAAAATTACAGTGTAGTCGCTCTGCACCGGTAGTTTTTAGGCAATGAATTGTTTAATTCGCTTAAGTGATTTATGTTTAATAAAATTAAATTTACTCCACTAAGTAAATTAGTGGAGTAATATTTTAATACCTTGCCAACCGAGTTGTAGCGTTAATAACGTTAAAACGACTCTAAAAATACGCTCAAATTTATCCCCAGACATACTTTTAAGTAATTTAATTCCAAACCAAGTACCTACAGCACCACTTATTATCATAGCAATTACAAGCGGCATCCATTGCCAAAAACTAAAGCCAACAGCACCATAAATTACCGCTTTTAATAAATGCTGCACACTCATAATGCTCGAAAACGTTGCCGTAAATTTTAACTTTTCGTAATTATTTATATATAAACAGCTACCAACTAATGGCCCGCTCGCTCCCACAAACATAGAAATAAAAGTCGTTATGCCACCGGCGACCATACGCCATAACTTAGAGGTTAATTTTACTGGCGGTGTTTTACCCCACAGTAAATAAATAACAAAAATAGCGACCACTAACTTCATAGCATCAAGCGATATATCATCAATTACAAAACTTGATAACCCCGCCCCTACTAAGCCGCCTAACGCAAAATATACAAACATGCTTTTATCTATATGTTTAAAGCTGAGTAAAAACCTATTTGCATTAGAGCCAAGCTGTACTAAACCATGCACAGGCACAACAACTGCCATTGGCATAAACGACGCCATAACAACAAGCAGCATTAACCCGCCACCAGCACCAAATGCAGCAGATACAAAAGAAGTAAAGCCAGCGGTGATTATTAACAATAAAAACAAAAATAAAGACATGCTGTCGGGAAATAAAAAATCCATAAAACTCCATTGCCTATTTAAATACTTTTAAGTCGCAGTATTTAAATAATAAAAAAGGTACTACACACATTTATAGCCACTTTATCAGCCTCTATCTCAGGCTATGTACTATGTTGCGTTGTTTTTGCACTTTGTTTGCACATTTAACAAATATTATACATTCAACTTCATTACCGGATATTTTTGATGAAAAGATTTAACACACCAATTTTAACACCACTTGCAGTGTGTATACTCACACTGAGTTTAGCCGCCTGTAACGGTAGCGGTGCTGAAAGTACAGTTGTAACTGAAACAACCACCGATGAGGGAACTACAACAGATACTTCAACTGATTTTGTTGTAGAAGTCGACCCTTTTAACTTTGAAAGCGATGCGCTCATTTCATCAATTACCACTCAAACATGTACGCTAAGTAACGGCGATGAAGCGTCATGCTATAAAATTGATATAGCAGGTGCGCCTTCAAATTACGAGATTGGTGTATTTTGCCCTAGCAATATCACATCAACAGCAGACGAAGCCGGTATTTGGTTTGATGGCACCGGTGAGGTTTACGATATAACTGGCGACTTTATTTTAAATCTACCAACATTGTATAACGATAGCCATTGGAAGCTATACGACGAAGGTACAGGCCTTGTAAATGTAACAGACACACAAGAATCGTGTGATGGTGCTGCACGTCCAAACGTAGAGGAGCAATACCAAAATCACTGCGTAGAATGCTCTATTGATTATGTTGATGGCGGTATATCAGAATCATTTTTAATACCAATAACGCCTGTTGCAACCACTCAAAATAGCAGTATTGGTAACACTAATGTAGGTGTTGCTCTAAATGGTGTTGTACTTGCTGCACCCGCCCCTGTTGAGGCTATTTTAGGCGCATACACTATTGCAGCCTTTGATGATTGCGCCGGGCATATTAACTTAGTAGCAGGTTATCACTACCACGGTGAAGCAGGCTGTAGCCAAACACAAATCCAATCAGACGGTCATGCCGCCATGATGGGTTATGCACTCGATGGATTTGGTATATTTGGCATGCTTAACGAAGATGGATTAGAACCCACTGATTTAGACGAATGTAGAGGTCACACCGACGATACACGCGGATACCACTACCATGCAGCCGATGTATCTGAAAACATGTTTATTGGTTGTTTTAAAGGTGCTACCGCAAGATAACTCGCATTCTGGCCAAATAATTAACTGAGATACTAATGAAAATATTTAACGTAATAAAAGCATTAACCACTGGCTTTTTACTTGCTACCTCTTGCTCAGCGCTAAGTCATGCAGGCCACGGCTCAAACGCGCCTTGGGAAGCATGTGAAGAAAAAGCCATTAATGAAGGTTGTAGCTACACAAGCCATGATAAAAAAGCGACAGGCACATGCCAAGCAATAAACAAAGTACTTATGTGCGTTCGAAATAAACCACTTGAAACATTAATAGACAAAGCAACCCAATCTGCCAGTGATCAAAAGCAATCTGTAAAATCACTCGCAAAACGATAAAGTAAAGTAACAGCTACACGCCAAAGTCTTAACGCTGTTTGTTAAGGCTTTTTTTAATCACAAATCATTAGAAAGCATACCCTTTATCTGTTAAATTAGCTTTGTGTATCAAATAATAAAAATAAAATTCCAAAAATGGAATTACACAAGCAAGGTACTAACGTGAGCGCTACATTTAAAATTGTTTTTAATGGTCAGTTATATCAAAATACTGACCTTACCTCTGCCCAAGAAAAACTTAGCCAACTTCTAAATATTCCTCATAATATTGTTGTTCAGTTATTTGATGGAAAAGCTTACGCTTTAAAAAAAGACTTATCGAGTATTGATGCTGTTAAAACAGAATCCTCACTAAAAAAGCTAGGATTAATTACTAAAGTAGAACCGCAACTCTCTACTTTAACCTCTCAATCTAAAAATAATCAAATAGCACTCACTGAGCACAACAAAAATACAGATAAACACATTAGTGAAAGTACTGACGGTAAAAGTATTTCAATACAAAACGAACGCCTAGATACGGGCAAAGCCCCAAATACAGCTGCAGCTATTAAGCAAAGTTATAATAAATATAAATTACTGCGTAACACTTTAAAAAGCGCATTGTACTTTTGCTATTGCGCACTTTGTATTATTACCATAATAGGCGTAGGGATCAGTGTTAATGCACTTAAAAACAATTTTGGCACTCTAAATAATGGAACCACAAATAACACAACTACAAACAGCTTAAGTTACCAAAACTATAAACAATATTTGATTGATCAAAACAGCCTAAATCAACCAACACAAAAAGTAACAAACGAGCAAGCAGCTAACCCTACACAGCAAAAAAGTAATGAGTACTTTAGTCGCTTTTCATCGCTAATAAATAGCTACGCGCAAAGTACAGGACAAGCTGATATAAAAACGATGGGGGGCGATAAATTACAACAGCACCTGCAAGAAATAGATGACCTAGGCCCTAAAAATGAATTTTGGCAGCAACTGGTACAACTTTCAAAAGGCTTAGATAACGATAAGCATGTAATAGGGATGCTAAACAATACTGATCCCGCCAAAGTACAATGGATAAACGCGGTAGATTGGATCAGCCAAAGCTATATTAGGCAACAGCAAAACTCGCAAACTACAAACAATTCTCCTGTCACTACCTACGAGGCAAGTAACCCTATACTTAACCTAACGTTGTTAATAAGTATGCTGTCGTTATTTAGCCTGCTTGTGATTGCAATAAAAATGAAGCTACGCGCAATAAGACATTCTTAAACTTTATTTTATAAATTCCATAAAAAAACCCGCAAATTTGAATTAACAAATTTGCGGGTTTCTTATGGTTTTCGAATAACGAGTTCAAAAACCTTTATTGGTGGAGCTGGGGGGATTTGAACCCCCGTCCGAAAAGCCTCGACCGTCGGTACTACATGTTTAGTATTGTCATTTAATTAACCTTTAAGTCCCGGACAAACACGGTAAATAAAGGCGAGGCCGCTTAGTTTTAACGCTTCAACCCCGGCCAGGGTTTCCGTCGCGATCAGGTGTTAGGGTGACACTCCAAAATCCAGTCCACAAGAATACATGGAAGGAGCGCTAGCCAGCCTAAGCTGCTAGAGAGTAGTTATCGTCGTTTGCGATTACTTTAGGTTGCGGCTGTTTAACGAGGCAAACCGCACCTCGACATGCACCTTGGGCTTCTTGAATTCCGTCGAATCCTAATCAGCCCCTGAATTAGTAACTCAATTCAGAGCGTGCAAACAGTATAACTGAGTAAAGTACTGATACTCAAGGCCTAGTAACGCTTTATTTTAATTGCGTGCACTAACCGAGCATTAAGTAACCAAAATTTAGTTTATGCAAGCCCATATAAACATTTGCTTAACAATGTGTTTAACCTGTGTTCAAATAAGGAGTTAAGGTTTTTGTCATTTCTAAACCTTTAGTTGTAAAAAACAAAAATAATAACAGGCATAGAGTAGGGAATTAATAAATGTCGGTTTTTTCATTTGATCAAAATACAGGGTTTGTCTCTTTAGTTAGTCACCCTATTGATAGTGGCTTTCCTGTTACGAGTACTCAGCTTACGCAAATGCTCGAACAATCTGAGTTTAGTGAGTACGAAGCTGTCATTGCCAATATTGGAAAGCTTTTTGCGCCAACTAAAAACTATCAGGAAGTATCACTTGTCGTTGCTAAAGCGGTAGATGCGTCGCTTGTCATTAATATTGATGAAAAAAACATGGTCGCAGAAGCAACATTAACTACCGCTAAAGGTGGTGCGCTTTTGTCTATGAAAGGTGCGCAAAAAGCGCTTGCTGATGCAGGTGTTAAAAAAGGAATAAGCCCACGCGCGCTTGATACCTTTTTAGGCCAGCAGTTTGAAAAACCAGCAGGAAGCTCTTATAGCGCCATAATTGCACATGGGCGTAATCCTAAAAAAGGCAGCGATGCTAAATTTGTGCGCTTATGCTCAACAGCCCAAGACCGTGTGCTTAGCCCACAAGCTAAGGAAGGTGGTAAGGTTGATATGAAAAATCTTGGCGCTATTATCACCGTAAAACCTGGTACTCCCTTAATGCAGCGTATTGCCGCTACTCCTGGAGAAGATGGCTATACGGTATTTGGCGATTCAATTAGTGCAAAACCAGGTACAGATCACCAACTCCAGCCTTTCGAAGGTACAAAAGTAGATCCTAATAATCCTAATATGCTTATTGCCGACTGCAAAGGTGTGCCCGTTGCCCTACCCCGAGGTATGCGTGTAGATGACGTTTTATGCTTTGATAACGTAGATGTAAGTACAGGCCACGTTGATTTTGATGGTAGCGTAATTATTACTGGCGATATTAAAGACGGCATGCGTGTAAAAGCCAATGGTGATATTACGGTACTGGGTTTTGTAGAATCAGGAGCTGTTGAAAGTAAAAGTGCGGTAACCATTATGCTTGGCGCAATTGGTAGAAAACGTGAAGGCGAGGAAGCATTTACATGCTCTATAACCGCTCAGCGAACTATTTCTATTGGTTATGCTCAGTACTGCAATATTAAATCCGAACAAGATTTATTTATTGAACGCCAAGCTCTACATTGTGATTTAAGTGCTAGGCGGTTAATACGTGTAGGCAAATCAAACGATCCGCGAGGTAAAATTATTGGCGGTAATATTTTAGATGCTATGCGCATTGAAACAGGTGAGCTAGGCGCGCCAGCCGGTACTAAAACGCGCGTATTTTTAGCGCAACTCTGGTTTGAGCTTCGCCAAAAGCAAACACAAATAACCGATTTTGAAAAAGTACTTGCGACTAAAGTAACCGCTTTACAACAGGCTCGTGAAAAAGCGAGTAAAATTGCGGGGGCTGCTCAGCGCCAGCAATTCATGAATAAGATAACTGAAAATGAAAAGCATATAAAAATACGCTCTGCACATATTCATCGTCAAAAACTACTTATTAAGCAAAAAATAGTGCAATTACTTGCCAGTAGTCGTTTAAAAGTAAATGAATTAATGCACCCTGGTGTGGAGCTTAAAATAGCGAAAGATTCTAAACAATTTTCGCGTATTTACCCGCCCCACCTAGTTAAGCTAACTGAGGGTAAAATTACTCAGACGTTTTAGTTTCTTCGTTATTTTGTGTATCAGTTTCAACTTTGTTATTAGCGTCGCAATCATCAGTTGGCGCTAATGGCCAACCACCTAATTGCTGCCAGCGATTTACTATTAAGCAATAAAGCTCAGCTGTACGTTCTGTGTCGTAAAGCGCTGAGTGTGCTTGGCTGTTATCAAACTCGATACCTGCCGCTCTACATGCTTTTGCTAATACAGTCTGCCCTAACGCTAAACCCGCTAAAGATGTTGTATCAAAGCTTACGAACGGATGAAATGGCGTACGCTTAATGTTATTACGCTCTATTGCTGCATTTAAAAAGCCATGATCGAATGCGGCATTATGCGCCACAATAACTGAGCGTTGGCACCCTGCGGCCTTTTGCGCTTTGCGTACTACTTTACATATTTCTTTAATTACTTCGTCTTCAGGTACTGCGCCACGTAATGGTGAAAACGGGTCTATACCGTTAAAGTCGATGGCTGCTTGTTCTATATTAGCGCCTTCGAATGGCTGAACATGAAAATGAACAGTATGATCTATGCTGAGCAGTCCTTCGTCATCCATTTTTAAAACAGAAGCTGCTATTTCTAACAAGGCATCTGTCTCTTTGTTAAAACCTGCAGTTTCAACATCAATAACAACAGGAAAAAATCCACGAAAGCGTTTTGCGAAAGGTGTTTGCTCAGTATTTGCCATAGTCTTCTTTGTTTATACGTGTAAGCTGACTATTATGTCAAAATTGATGCCCCCTAGGCTAGGGGATTTAAGTATTTATTGCTTTAAAATTGTAGGCACATAACTTGCTTTAACTTATAAGTTAGTTACGTAGAGAACAAACTAATCATTGCAGTCGTTAATTTGCCAAATTATTGGCATTCCCGGATAGCTGGAGAGCACCATGAAGTATAAGTTGTTATTTATTAGCCTTAGTATAAGTGCAGTGCTTTGCAGTACTCACTCGCAAGCTGCTATGCGCCAATACACAGCAACCCAAGACAACTCCAACTGGGAAGTCGTTAAAACAACGCGCTTACAATGCCAATTAAATCATGAAGTTCCTTATTATGGGGAAGCTATTTTTAAAGCTTCAGCAAGTAAAAATAAAAACTTAACGTTTAATTTAGATATGGTTGTACGCCCAGATAATTACGCAATTGCTGGTTTAAAAGCCGTGCCACCGTCTTGGCGAGCAGGCTTACCGGCCCGTGATATTGCAAATATGAAATTACTTAAAAAGTTTGATGGTGAGCTGGGCAATAAAACCGCATGGGAGATGCTTAGTGAGCTTGAAAAAGGCTACTACCCTACTTTTTATTATCAAGACTGGCAAAACAGTGCCGATAAAATTGCCGTTGGTATATCGAGTGTAAACTTTAAACAAGCTTACTGGGCTTTTTTACAATGCCGTGATGAGCTACTCCCTTACAGCTTTGAAGATATTTCGTTTACTGTAATGAACTATCAATCTAACAGCAGTAAATTAACTAAATCGTCGCAACAACGCCTTGATAAAATTGCTGAGTATTTAAAAAATGATGCAAGCATAGAGTCCATTAGCATTGACTCATACACCGATAGTTATGGCGGCCGCTGGAATAACTTAGATTTATCGCGCAAGCGCGCCAAAACTATAAAAGATTATATGGTGAGCTTGGGTGTTGATGAAGCAAAAGTGCAAACCACCGGTTTAGGCGAAAAACGCTTTGTTGATAATAACGATAACATTTTAGGCCGAGACAAAAACCGTCGTTTAATTATTCAAATAGAGAAAATGTAGTAAAACTAATTTGCGCTTACTCTCTTTCGCTTTAAAAATTTATCACCAAATTGGAAAAAACCCAGACTAATTAAAATAATAACCGCACCAATTATTAGCTCTTGGCTTAATGGCTCATTGTTTAGCCAAGCTCCTAAGCCTAACGCAAAGCTAGGAGTTATGAGCGTAGTAAGTGATACCGTACTCGCATTTAGGTTTTGCAGTACATGAAAATACGCCAAAGCCCCAACTAAAGATCCAAACACACCTAGATAACCAATTGCCCACAATGATTTTGCACTCCAGTTTTGTATATACAACTGACCATCTAATAACCACCAAGCAATAAAAAAGAGTGGGGTTACAAAAACTAAGGCACCAAATGTTGTTGCCATAGGGTGAATCGCAATTTGTACGCGCTTAATCATCACACCACTTAAGCTAAAAAAGCAGACAGCCATAAACACATAAAGTAACCCGAGCCCTTGAGTTTGCGAGTTTTGTACTTGGTTATAACTAACAAAATATAAGCCGATTAGGGCGCACGCTAACGCCACTAATTTAATCGGGCTAAATTTAGGTTCATTTAATAACTTCTGAGCAAGCAACCCCGACAAGATAGGTGCAAGGCCAAACATAAGCGAAATAATACCCGAAGGGACTGTTTTAGCTGCCATATAGCTCAGTAACATACCGCCAAAAATACCTATACTCGAATAAAAATAAAGTAAGCACGCATTTTTGCTCCAAGGTACTCTAATGTTTGTTATGGCAACAATTAAACCACCTAAAAACAACCCCACCAGCATACGCATTAATACAGCAAGCGTTGGCGATACTGTTTCACTGCTCCACACAATCCCCAGAGGTGTAGTAGACCAAATGAGAACCATAAAAAAATACGATACTTTTACCGGCACATGCCAATCCTTAGCGTTTTATAACGCAATCCAACGTACATAAAATTATACCCTCACCACCCTATTTTAATACTTTTAAATGCATACAAGTCCTTAATAAATACAGTTGTAAATTGTAAGTTACATTTTAATACTGCTCTTTTATTACAAAACTATTTGAGATTTGAGTAACTAGTTATATCGTGCATGTATATTAATAATAATTAAGGTAATTAAGTGCTTAAAAATAAAACAACTGGAAGCATGTTAATTGTTGCTGGCACAACTATTGGTGCAGGTATGTTGGCATTGCCAATTGCATCTGCCGGGCTTGGGTTTAGTACTGCCCTTGCATTAATAATTGCTAGCTGGTTACTAATGACCTACACCGCACTACTCATGCTAGAGCTACACCAATATGCACCACGCGATGCAACGTTAAATACGTTGGCTAAATTATGGCTTGGAAAGCGCGGACAATACATCGCGAATTTTTCGATGGTTTTTTTATTTTACGCTTTATGCGCTGCTTATATTGCAGGTGGTGGTGCACAACTTCAAGCGCGTATAAATATAGGCTTTGATGTAAATATAGCCCCACAGTTTGGCTCTGTGATCCTCGCTGTTATTATTGCAAGTGTGGTAACGCTGGGCACTAGCAAGGTAGATAAACTAAACAGAGTGTTATTTACTATAAAAATTATTGTATTAGCTAGTTTGTTTTACATGCTAACCCCTTATGTACAAGGTAAGCACTTATTAGAAATGCCTGTAGAGCAAGGGTTAATCCTTTCGGCTATACCGGTTATATTTACTTCGTTTGGCTTTCATGGCTCTATTCCTTCTATTGTTAAATATGTTGGTGTAGAAATAAAAGTACTGCGTAAAGTGATGATTGCTGGAGCCGCCCTGCCTTTAGTCATTTATATTTTTTGGCAACTACTTAGCCAAGGTATTATGAGCCAAGCTGACTTACTCAACAGCCAAGGCCTTAGTGGCTTTGTATCAAGCGTGGCAAGTATTGCGCATAACCCAAGTGTGGCAACGGCCGTTAAGTTATTTGCTGATTTAGCACTTGCGACATCATTTCTAGGGGTGAGTTTAGGGTTATTCGATTTTTTTGCTGATACATTTAAAAAAGGTGACAATAAAACAGACCGAATTAAAACGGCCTTAATTACGTTTATTCCGCCGCTTGGCTTTGCATTATTTTATCCTCAAGGCTTTATTATGGCTTTAGGTTACGCTGCAATAGCACTTGTCGTACTTGCAATATTTTTGCCTGTAGCAATGGTTTATAAACAGCGTACAACATCAAGTAAAACAGGTTACAAAGTTAAAAGTGGGAATATTGGGCTTGGCATAGCAGCTATATGTGGCATAACGATTATTGCTGCGCAGTTTATGCAAATGGCGGGGCTAATTCCTGCTATCGGTTAAAGCTTTTTGTTTTAATTTAGATATAAAAAAACCGCACATCATTAGATGTGCGGTTTTTTTATATTAACTGCGTTTATTTACAAACGTCAGCTACAGCATTTGAAAAGTATTCAATATTTGACTGGCTAACACCTGCAACATTTACGCGGCTAGAACCTACAATGTAAATACCATATTCTTTTTGTAGGCGAGCAATTTGCTCTTTATTAATACCTAAGAAAGAAAACATACCGTTTTGACGTTCAATAAATGAGAAGTCTTGCGCAATATCTTTAGTTGCTAAGCTTTCTTTAATTAAGCTACGTAAGCCATTTATGCGGCTACGCATTTCATCAAGCTCAGAGTGCCATAATTGTGTAAGCTCTGTACTGCTTAAAATAGTATTAACAATATCAGCACCATGCGCTGGCGGCATTGAGTAAATACTACGTACAACGCTTAGCATTACAGAGTTTGAAATATCTGCTGTTGCGCTATCTTTTGCAATTAGTGAACATGCACCAATACGCTCGCGGTATAAGCCAAAGTTTTTAGAACATGAAGAACAAATAATTAGCTCTTCTACTGCATCAGCTAAAATACGTAAGCCACGTGCATCTTCTTCAAGTGAAGCACCAAAGCCTTGGTATGCAATATCAACAAGTGGTGTAAAGCCAACTTCTTTTGCAAGTTCGGCAACTGTGTTCCACTGTGTTTCGTTTAAGTCCATACCGCTTGGGTTATGACAACATGCATGCACTAAAACTACATCACCTTTAGGCACTTGTTTAAGTGTGTTGATCATTTCATCAAACAGTAAGTCTTTATTTTCGTAATCGTAATACGGGTATTCTTTTACTGTTAAGCCTGCAGCTTCAAACAAGCTAATATGGTTTGCCCATGTTGGGTTAGTTACCCATACTGTTGCATCTGCATTGCAACGCTTAATAAATTCAGCTGCAACGCGAAGTGCGCCCGTACCACCTGGCGCTTGTGCAGTACGTACGCGATTTGCTAGCAATGCTTGATGTTCGCCTAGTAGTAACTGCTCCATCTTTTGGCAGTAATCTAAGTTACCCGCTAAACCAATGTAAGATTTGCTCATTTCGTTTTCAAGACGAAACGCTTCAGCTTTTTTAACCGCTTTAAGAACCGGTGTATTGCCTTGCTCATCTTTGTAGACACCTACACCTAAATCAATTTTATTAGGGTTTGTATCTTGTTTATAGGCCGCCATAAGGCCAAGAATAGGATCTGTTGGTAATGGTTTTAATACTGAGAACATTGGCTATCTCTTATCGTTATTTAGGGGTTAGCTGTTAAGCTAAGCTTAACATAAAAGCACATCATGTTGACTAGCGTTATTTACACTAGAAAGTGAGGAATTTTAATACAACATGCAATTAAAACGGCAAGCGTCTTTTCATCAAAAAAATCATTTTTAAAGGCTTCAGCATCTACAATACCAACACATTCATTTTGTGTATTAAATAAAGGTAAGCAGGTTTCTGATTTAACTTTAGGATCGCATGTGTAGTATTCACCACCTTGTGATAAGTACTCTTCAACGTTATTAATAATACGGCCCTTGTGAGATAGCGCAACCTGCACGTTATTACTACCTGCCGCAAATGCTTGCGTTAAAGGGAACAACGGACGACTAGGCGCACCATGATAAGCCAATTTTAATAGTTGCTTACCTTCACTAGTATTAGTTGATTGATAAATACCATACCAATCAACACTTGTTTGGTGCTCAATGTAGCTCACAATACTTTGTAAATTAGCTAGCTTGAACTGGGTTTGCTCATCATTTTCAAGATAATCAGTTAATTTGAATGGCTCATCTTGTAGGTAACCAAATAAACTACACGCACCGCCCTCGCCAAGCTCAGGTATTTGATACTCCCAACATACCTCAGGCAAAGCTGTGTTTGCTAAATGTAGCTCAAGCTTTTCAAGCTCTGTTGAAATCAAAGCTGGATTAGCACTTAATTGTGCTTGTTTTAGGTAAGAAGAAATCATTTGGCCATCCATACATCTAAAGTTTCGAGAATAATAGCATGGATATTTTTGCAGAGCTAGCTCAACTTGTAGCACATTTCAACTTGGTTACCGCTGGCGTTATAAGTTACCTTTTCGGCTATTTCTTCTAGTAAAGACACCCCTCTACCAAATTCATTATTAACCTTTGCCAACTCATCGTGCTTACTACTAAACCCTCGGCCTGAATCACAAATAATGAAATATAAACTGAGCGTGTCGGGGCAATAGCGCATATCAATAATAATCATCGCATCTGTAAGTTTAGCAAGAGCTGCCTCTCTTAATTCGTAATATCGAAAAAAGCCGTCTTCTTGTTTTTTAATCTCTGAGTTAAGCCCTAGTACACCATGATCAAGCGCATTGTTATAAGCCTCAGACAACAGTAAAAATATATTAGAACGATGGGCATTTAGCCCCCCAACACTGCTTAAAATATTAACAACGTCGTAAACGGGGTCTGTTTTTTTTATTTGTTCTGAGTTTAAACTCAAAGATAAATTAAACGCTAAAGTTGAGAATGCTTCTCGCTCTTGCTCCTCAGGAACTAAAGGCAGGCAGTTTAGTAAAACAATGCTTAAATCGTCTTGCTGTTTAGTGCCATCTGCAAACTCAGTAACGTCAGCCACTATATCTTCGCTACTAATCATCGATTTACTTTTTAAGGTTTGTAAAAAACGCTCTTCCCCAAAAAATGTATCTTCTTTGTTTGCTGTTTCTATAATACCGTCGGTTGCTAATACTAGGCGTGTATTACTATTTGTTTCAAAGTGAATAACTTCATATTCAAATTCTTGATCGTCTAAAATCCCCAGCGCCATATGTTGCGACTCTAATGTTTGTTTTACATTACCGTCTTTATCTATTAGGTACGCATCTGGCAGGCCGCCCATCCATGCAGAAATACTTTTACCGGATGCACTAAGCTCTATAATGGTTGCAGCACAAAACATGTGTCCAGGTAGGAGATTGTAAAGCAGTGTATTTAGCTCACAGGCAATGTCATTAATCGCCATGCCTTTTTGTACCATAGTATAAAAAACACGAGAGATAGGTAATGCACCAATAGCTGCCGCTAAGCCGTGCCCTGTAAAGTCTCCCAACATGCAATACAGATTGCCTATTGGACTTTGCGCCACTAAAAACATATCGCCGTTAAACATAGACGCCGGCGATAAATTAAAATCGAGGTACTCTTTAAACTTGCCTTGATTCTCTAATGAGTTATTAAAAATATGCTCAATTATTTCGTGTTCACGTTCAATTTGATTATGATGATATTCAAGCAGTTTTTTTTGTTTATTTGATTTTTTACTTAGCTCTCTGGTGCGGCTATGTGCTTTAATTTTTGCATGCAAAATAACTTTTTCAAATGGTTTATGAATAAAGTCATCGCCACCTACCGCGAGGCACCGCTCAAAACTTGCTTGATCGTCTAAGGAAGTTATAAAAATAATCGGTAAGTAAACTTCACTATACTGCTGTTTTATTTTTTCAGCGGTTTCAAAACCATCCATTACGGGCATTAAAACATCAAGTAGTACAATGTCTATTTGCTCTCTTTTAAGTACATTAAGTGCATCTAGCCCATTGTAAGCCACTGAAATTTTGTAACCTTCCTGCTCAAGCATTTTACTTAGTAAAATGCGATTGAGCGCCTGATCGTCAACAATCAACACATGTATCATTAGCTAATATCAAACTTTTTATCAAAACGTGAAATTTGTAGGATTTTTCTAAGCTGAGGTTGGCAATTACTTATTTCGATGGTTTTCACTTGGCTATCAATGGTTTTTTTCATATTAAGTAACATGCCAAGTGCTGAACTATCCATGTAATCAGTCTCTCTTAAATCGATAATAACCTTTACTGTTTTTTCGCTCATTTGAGCATAAGCTTGGCGAAACGATTGCACTAAATTAAAATCAAACTTACCTTTAATTTGTATTGTTAATGTAGTGCCATCGACTGATTCATTCTTAGTTAAACTCATATTAAACTCCAATAATATTTCCTTTGAACTAAATATAACCTGTTAAAAGTATTTAGCAAAAAGAAAAACACACAACTTCAAATTTGCTATCATTTACACCAGTATTTAATTCATTTTTATCCACAAAGGTAAGGTATGAGTGATAGTCACTTAGTATATTCAACTAGTACGGGTCGCATTGACCAGCCGAAACCAGAAAAAGAGTTGCACGCTAAACTTTTTAAAGATGGTTTTATTCGCATTGAGCGTCAAACAAAAGGGCGTAAAGGCAAAGGCGTAATGCTAGTTGTTGGCATTGATCCAAAAGATCACGATTTAAAAAAGTTAGCTAAAACTATAAAAAGCAAAATGGGCCAAGGCGGCGCAGTAAAAGAAGGCATTATTGAAGTACAAGGTGATGACCGAGATAAACTAAAAGGCATTTTAGAAGCGTTAAAATTTAAAGTTAAAATTGCGGGTGGTTAACCCGCAATTTTATTAACTAGTTACTTCGCTATTTGCGAGTTCATTTAACCTTTCATACAAATTCGGTAGTTCGTGCTCAGCAATTGGCTTACTAAAATAATAACCTTGCACAATGAAGCAATTATTATTTTGTAAAAACTGCATCTGCTCTATTGTCTCAACCCCTTCTGCGACCACGTCTAGCTTTAACTTTTGCGCCATGGCAATAATAGCTGCAGTGATTTCCATATCATTTGTATCCTCTGGGATATCTTTTACAAATGAACGGTCAATTTTCAATATATCAACCGGGAATCGTTTTAAGTAACTGAGCGATGAATAACCTGTACCAAAGTCATCAATAGAAATTGATATACCTAATGCTTTAAGCTCGTGCAATTGTGTAATGGCTGCCTCTACATTACCCATTAGCATGCTTTCGGTCAGCTCTAAATGAAGGCGCTTTGCTGAAACACCCGACTTAATTATCATTTTGCTCAGTGTTGTAACTAAGCTTGAGTCTTTAAACTGGCGGGCCGATAAGTTTATCGATATATTATTTTCTAGACCTTGTTCTGCCAATCTTACGGCAAAATCACAAGACTCTTGAAGCACCCATTCACCTAATTCAACTATAAGGCCTGTCGCTTCTGCAATAGGAATAAATTTATCTGGAGGGATTGCGCCTTCAGTTGGGTGGAACCATCTTAATAACGCTTCATAACCAACGACCTGATGAGTACGGCTATCAACTTGAGGTTGGTAGTAAACTACAAATTGCTTTTCTTTGAGCCCTATACGTAACTCATTTTCAATAAATAAACGCTCATTTGCGGCCGCATTTAATTCTTGGCTATAAAAGTGGAAGGTATTACGTCCTTTTGCTTTTGCCTCATACATTGCCAAATCAGCATGTTTGAGTAACTGATCTTCCTCTAAGCTATCGTAAGGAGCCATAGTTATACCAATACTCGCGCTCACAATAACTTCATTGCTACCTAGTTTTATAGGCACGTTCAGTGTTTTTTGAATTGTATTGGCAACATCAGCCGCGTGAGCTTGGCTTTCTATACCACTGAGCAACACTGCAAATTCATCACCACCTAAGCGCGCTATGGTGTCCTCGGCTCGTAAACGTTTTTTAAGTCTGTTTGCCACTTCAATTAATAATTGATCGCCAGCATCGTGCCCTAATGTGTCGTTAATACGCTTAAATTCGTCTAAATCAAAGTAAAACAAAGCAAATGCATAATGCCCGCGCTCTGCTAATGCCATTGATTTACGCAATTGCATTCTAAAAAACGTTCTGTTGGCAAGTCCGGTAAGGGTGTCAAAGTAAGCCAGTTGTTCCATTTTACGCTGGCTTTCTTTTACAAACGAAATATCTTGTGCTGATGCTACATAACTGGTTATTTCACCGCCCTCTTCACGAATTGGCGAAACACTTAAAGACACCCAAATTGGCTCTTTGTTTAAACCCGCTATTAATGTGTCCCCGCGCCAGTAATTACGGCTGCGTAAATCTATGTCTATATCTTCGACTAAAATAGACATTTCTGAGGCAATAATATTAAGTAATGGTGCTCTATTAAAATGACTTTCTGGATAGCCTGTCATTTCGAGCATTTTGGGGTTTACATACTCAATGACAAAATTTTCATCGGTGATCACAACCCCAGTGCCCGAGAACGCGACCGCTTTAGATAAACGATTAGCTGCTTTTTCAGCAATTTCTTTTTCTGTAATTCTTTGGTTTAAACCATCAATAAGTTTGCGGATTTCTACCGTCATGTCTCTAAATGAGCCATTAAGGGTACCAATCTCATCTTTGTTTTCTGGCGGAAACTCTGTTGTTAGCTGACCTTTACCAAAGCTTGTTACTGCATAAACTAAAGTATGTAAACGCCGAAGCACTAGTTGATAAAGCGCCTGATGCAGCAATAAGGCAACTAATATTGCGTATAAAATAAAGAGTCCAAAAAACTTCAGTTTTAAATCTTGTAACGCAGATAACGTTGATGAACGTTTTTTATAAACCCCTATGTACCAATCTAAATCATCAATTTTACGGATATTAATAATGTGAGCTTCATCATTTTGTTCAAATGAATTGGCGTATTCTGGTAACTTCACCGCAATTGCATCGTCAATAATTGACTGCAGTTCTGGGTTTACAAATTCGTTAGTAGCGAGTGCTTTATTGTCACTACCGTAGTCAGCTAATAATGCAGGGTTTAGATTGGGATGGGCTAACAATTGCCCTTTACTATCAAATACAAGTAAGTGTTTTTCTTTATCGCCAACAGGTAAAAATGAAATAAGTTTATTAAGGGAAATATCGCTTCCCGTTACACCTAAAAACTCGTTATCAACATACACCGGCACTAGTAAGCTAATAACCCACTTTCGCCATACTGTATCGTAATAAACTTTTGACCATGCAGGCTCTCGCTCTGACCCCAGCATACTTTTAATAGATTTGTACGTTGACCCTTGAGTAACTCTAAACTCGGCTGGCGCATTTAATGCCCAGTTTGGAGGAGAAACACGAATGAAATCGTCATCGGTAATTAAATAAAAGTTAAAAAAGTCGTGTACCAGAGTCGGAGAAATTATACGCCATAACATTTCGGAATCATTAAATAGGCGTTTATAAAAAGGAGAGTAATTTTGCTGTGGTAAAAATGCTGCTGATAATCCATCAGCCGAGGCACTTCGAATCGTACCATCGCTATTAAACTGTAACTGTGATTTATTACTTAAATTAATTGGTAAATTAGATTGAAATAGCTGCTCTGTCACTACGTTATTGGCTTGCTGAGCTATATTTATTTTTGTTTTAATACGTTCATTAAACTGCTTCACTAATAAATCTGTAGAGCTTTTTAACACCTCATGCTCTTCAAAAACAAGTTGCTTCTCTTCAGATTTAAGCATTAAGGCAGCCGCACACACCCCTGCTATTAAACAAATAGCAGATATAAGCAGTGAAAGTTTTACACTTAAAGAATTAAATCCAAAACGCGATGGAGGGCGTCTGTAAACCACAGGTCAACCTTAATTATTAATAATTGTTATTATTTGAACCAGTTTACGAAATATATCAGATCTGACTTAATATTTATAAATTATTTGTTAAATATCACTAAAAACTAATTATGACCAAATAAATAGCGCTTTGCGCTTATTTAGCAACGTATCGTTATTGACATTGTTAGTAACTCTCCATACATTAACTGCATGAAACTATTTATCTCTCGCACTTTTTTTTCGTTTTTTAGCTTCTTTATATAAAAGAGGCTTCCCTGTTTGTGAGATAAAATCAATCGAATAGTAAAGCCTCCCAACTGGGAGGCTTTTTTGTTTTTGCTGTGTAGTAACAGCCTACTTTTGGAATGAGGATACCAAAATGACAAATGATGTATTAAATGCACTAAGACACGATATAAATGAAATAGACTCCGACCTACTCGTGTTATTAGCTAAACGTCGTCGCATTAGCCACGGTGTGGTTGAATATAAAATCGCCAACAACAAGCCAATTCGCGATGAAGCACGTGAACTCGCGCTTCTAGAAAAATTAATTGGTTATGGTAAGTCACTGGGTTTAGATGCTTACTACGTAAATAATGTGTTTCAAACTATTTTGGAAGATTCAGTTTTACACCAACAAGCAATGTTACAAAAAAACCTTAATCCAGACGCACTGAGTGAAACACACCGTGTAACTTACTTAGGTGGTCAAGGTTCTTATAGCCAGCTTGCATGTCATAAATACTTTAGTCGCCGCCCTGGTAAATTAATTGAAATTGGCTGTACATCGTTTGACGAAATAACAGGTAAAGTAGAAAACGGCCAAGCTGATTTTGGTTTATTACCGATTGAAAACACAAGCTCTGGTAGCATTAACGAAGTATTTGACTTATTACAGCACGCACAAGTCTCTATTGTTGGAGAAGTCACTCACAGTGTAGAGCATTGCTTACTCGCAAACCCTGATACTGAACTTAGCCAACTAACAAAAGTATTTGCACATCCACAACCATTTGCACAGTGCAGCCGTTTTTTACAGGGCTTAGGTGATTTACAACATGAAACTTGTGACTCTACATCAAGCGCATTACAATCAGCTCTGAACACACCAAATAGTGCTGCAATTGGCTCTGCACAAGCAGGAAAAAATGTCGGCCTTGAAGTCATCAAATCAAATCTTGCTAATCAAAGCGAAAACCATAGCCGCTTTATTGTTGTTGCGCGTAAACCTCTGCAAGTGTCTAACCAAATTCCAACTAAAACTAGTTTAATCATGTCGACAAAACAGCAAGCGGGCTCACTAGCCGATGCGTTGATGATTTTTAAACAGCATAAGATTAATTTAGTAAAACTTGAGTCGCGCCCAACTCCGGGCAATCCGTGGGAAGAAGTATTTTATGTAGATCTTGAAGCAAACTTAGCTGATAGCCAAGTAAAAGAAGCGCTAGAAGAACTTAAAGAACACACCCAATATGTGCGTATTTTAGGCTGCTATCAAAGCGAGTCATTACAGGCAGTAAGCGTTAATACCTAATACACACTTTCATAATTAAAAAGGGCCGATATCGGCCCTTTTTAGTAAAAAGTGACAAGTATTAGTCTAAAACTTTTGAATCATTCGCTTTATTTAATAAGCTTCGGCTTTGTGTTAAAAAGTGCTCTGTTGAGTCAGAAAAGTAAACTTTCGCTTGCGCAAAAGAATCAATAAGCGCTGCTTTATCTCCTGCTTTTAATTTTTCCAATGTACTTGCAAAAGTGTCTTGGTACTGTGCGAGCAGGCTCTCTACATCATCGAATTGCGCTAACATAATATCTGAGTACAACTCCGGCGACTGCGCAAATAAACGCCCTACCATCATCAGCTCTAATTGATAAATAGGTGACGAGCAACTACGTAACTCTTCAAGTGTATGACTTTGTTTTGCTAAAAACTGTCCGTACACAAATGTTGTTAAATGGCGCATTACCTGAATAATTTGCATTGCTTCGTCGTGCTTTTTAGCATCAAGCTCAACAAGCTGACAACCCCATACTTGTAACTGCTGTAACAAACCTTTTGCCGCTTGGTGCTCTCGCCCTTCACATACAACGACTGTTTGTTTTACCCAGTGTGATATGTCAGGGCCAAACATAGGATGCAAACCCACCACAGGGCCACTGTGCGCAGCTTTTAGTGCTTTAATAGGCGATTGCTTTACCGATGTAATATCAACTAGTAAACAGTCATCATCTAGTTTAGGTAACTTAGCAACTACTGCGTCCAATGCATTAATTGGTACGCTAATCATTACCAGCTTGGCACCTTTTAAAATATTTTGCGCATCGTTTTGCTGATCTTTATCTAAAACTTTAACTTCGTAACCTGAGCGAATAAACTGCTGAGCAAATAGCTGCCCCATAGCACCTTGGCCACCTACAATAACAATTGGCGAAAGTTCTGGCGCTGCACATGCAAGTTTTGCTTGTTGGTTTTGATAGGCTTCTCGCATCATGCGTCTTAGTATATCTTCAACGAGATCGGGGCTTACATTTTGATTTATTGCTTCTTGCCTTCTTGCCGCTAATAGCTCTGCTTCACGATTAGGTGCATGTAAAGGCGCGCCTGTTTGTTGTTTTATCTCACCAATTTTTTGCGTAATACCATTACGTTTAGCAAGTAAGGCAACAAGTTGTGCGTCGCATTCATCTATACCTTCTCTCAGCTGTGCTAAATCACTTATGTCAGCCACGTTCATACCACCTTAAAAAACAAATAACGTAAATATAAATTTACATAAAAGTAAACTAATCAATACGATAAATACTAACAGGATCAGCTAACTGATAAAAGGCTAAAGCTTAAATTTTACTAATAAGGAAATAAGAATTGAGAATTGAGAATTCAGAATTGAGAATTGAGATAATAATATTCTAAAACCAAAACGGGTTGCAACCCGAAGGATGCAACCCGTTTTTTTGCGTTGATAAACAGCGCGTATTAGTTAAGTTTTTCTCTAATACGTGCAGATTTACCAGAACGCTCACGTAGGTAGTAAAGCTTAGCACGGCGAACTGCACCGCGACGCTTAACTGCTACGCTATCAATAAGAGGGCTGTGCGTTTGGAATACACGCTCAACACCTTCACCGTTCGAAATTTTACGAACTGTGAATGCTGAGTGAAGACCACGATTACGCTTAGCGATTACAACACCTTCAAAGGCCTGTAGACGCTCTTTAGCACCTTCTTTTACTTTTACCTGTACAACCACTGTATCACCAGGGCCAAATGCAGGTACGTCTGTTTTAAGCTGCTCATCTTCAAGCGCTTTAATAATATTTTGGTTTACTTTTGCCATTATGTTTCTCACTTTCCTAGGTGTAACTGTCTTCTAGCCACAAGCTTTTTGGTACTCTTGCTGAAATTCTGCGAGTAATACCGCTTGCTCCTCAGTCAGAGCTAGGTTATGCAACAAGTCAGGACGTCGTAACCAAGTTCTACCTAATGACTGCTTAAGCCGCCACTTTGCTATCTCTTGGTGGTTTCCGCTGAGTAATACAGCAGGAACCTGTTTGTCGTCCAATGTTTCTGGTCGTGTATAGTGTGGACAATCTAACAAGCCATCCGAAAACGAATCTTGTTCTGCTGACTGGTTGTGACCTAACACACCTGGCACTAATCGCGCTACTGCGTCAATTAATGTCATGGCAGGTAGTTCACCACCACTCAAAATAAAATCACCAATTGACCATTCTTCGTCAACATATGATTCTATTATTCTCTCATCTATACCTTCATAGCGACCGGCAATCAAAATCAGTTTATTAGAGTTAGCGAGTTCGCTAGCGCCCTGCTGATCAAGTTTGCGCCCTTGCGGGGACATATAAATTACTTTAGCGCCATCACCAGCTGCTTTTTTAGCTTCGGCAATCGCTTTTTTTAATGGCTCAACCATCATTAACATACCTGGTCCGCCCCCGTAAGGACGGTCATCTACGGTTCTATGCTTATCTAAAGCGTAGTCTCGCGGATTCCAACAGTTAAAATCAATTAAACCATTTTTTACTGCGCGACCGGTAACACCTTGGTCTGTAATAGCGTCAAACATGTCTGGAAAAAGGCTTATCACCCCTACCCATAATGAACTAGTTTGCGTCATTAAAACCCTGGATCCCAATCTACGGTAATTTCTCTTGCGTCGTATTTAACTTCTTTAATAACTGAATCAGTTAAAAAAGGAATCAAACGTTCAGCTTGACCAAATGCGTCTTTACTATTTGCTTTCACAACTAGTACGTCATTTGACCCTGTCTCCATAAGGTCATCAACAATGCCTAAGCTATAACCTTTATCGGTTACAACAGACATGCCAATGAGATCTCGCCAATAGAACTCACCTTGCGGAAGTTCTGGTAAATGCGCTGCATCCATTGAGATTTCAGCATGGGTATAAGCCATTGCTTCGTCTCGGTCGTTTATCTGCGCAAATTTAGCGATAAAGCCTTTGTTGTGGCGACGCCAGTCGACCACTTCTAAGGACTGCCATTTACCTTGCTGCCCTATCAACCACGGGCTGAAATCGAAGATCCCTACGGGATCATCAGTAAATGAATGTACCTTAAGCCAGCCCTTTATACCATATGGGGCACCGAGCTTTCCTACGACAATTATTGATGAGGTGTTCTCTTGACTCATGGTTACACTTACGCCTATTAAGCCGCTTTACGAGCGTCTTTTACTAACTTAGCTACGCGATCTGAAAGAGATGCGCCCTGACCTACCCAGTGTTCAACACGTGGTAAATCTAAACGAATTTTTTCTTCTTGACCTGAAGCAATTGGGTTAAAAAAGCCTACTTTCTCGATGAAGCGACCGTCACGCGAGAAACGGCTATCCGCAACCACAATTTGATAGAAAGGGCGTTTTTTAGCGCCACCACGTTGCAAACGAATAGTTACCATACCGTCCTCTATAAAGATTGACTGTTTTCATTAATAAGATTTACTCCCCAGAATGGGGAGCTGGGGAATTGTACGAGTTTTTGGCAATAACGCAAGTAAGAAGTGAAGCAAAAAGACAGTTTAGTAGGTTAAACCGTGATCTCAACGACAAAATAGGGTTAAAGGTGTATTACATGCATAATTTATTCAACAAAAAAGGAGCTATTTGCTCCTTTAAATATGATTCGCTATTATTTTAAAAAATAACTCAAAAGTATTTTTTAAAACTTAGGACCACCGCCACCCATCATCCCAGGTGGTAACATGCCTTTCATACCGCGCATCATTTTAGTCATGCCGCCTTTACCTTTCATCTTTTTCATCATTTTTTGCATTTGCGTAAACTGCTTAAGCAACTTATTAATCTCTTGTACTTGTGTACCAGAGCCAGCTGCTATGCGTTTTTTACGTGAACCTTTGATGATTTCTGGACGTGCGCGCTCTTTTTTAGTCATTGAGCTAATAATAGCTTCCATTTGGATAAATGTTTTGTCACCCATTTGGCCTTTAACAGCATCTGGTAAGTTAGACATACCAGGGAGCTTATCAAGCATCGACATCATGCCACCCATGTTTTTCATTTGCTTTAATTGATCAGCAAAGTCGTCAAGGGTAAAACCGGCACCTTTAAATACTTTTTCAGCAACTTTGGCAGCTTGCTCTTTATCTACTTTCATTTCGACTTCTTCGATTAATGAAAGTACATCACCCATACCTAAAATACGCGACGCTATACGGTCTGGATGAAAAGGCTCGAGTGCGTCAGTACGCTCACCCACACCCATAAATTTAATTGGTTTGCCTGTGATATGACGAATAGATAAAGCAGCACCACCACGTGCATCACCATCGGTTTTTGTTAATATTACACCGGTTAGTGGCAGGGCTTCATCAAATGCTTTAGCTGTATTTGCCGCATCTTGACCCGTCATTGCATCAACAACGAATAAAGTTTCAATTGGGTTGATTGCTTTGTGAAGATCTTTAATCTCGTCCATCATGTTGCTGTCAACATGTAAACGACCTGCGGTATCAACAAGTACTACATCTATAAATTTCTTTTTAGCATGAGAAATTGCAGCGTTTGCAATATCCACTGGCTTTTGCGAAATATCACTTGGAAAGAAATCAACGTCAACTTCTGTAGCAAGCGTTTCTAGCTGTTTAATCGCAGCAGGGCGATAAACATCGGCACTTACTACAAGCACTGATTTCTTTTTGCGTTCTTTTAAAAACTTAGCAAGCTTAGCTACACTGGTGGTTTTACCCGCACCTTGCAGACCCGCTACCATAACAACGGCTGGCGGTTGTGCATTTAGGCTTAGCTCTTCATTGGCCTCACCCATTGCTTTTTCTAGTTCTTCACGCACTATTTTTATAAATACTTGGCCAGGGCTTAAGCTTTTTGTAACTTCAACCCCAACTGCACGTTCTTTAACTTGTTTTACAAACTCGCGAACAACAGGCAGTGCCACATCGGCTTCTAAAAATGCCATACGCACTTCGCGAAGTGTGTCTTTTATGTTGTCTTCAGTCAGACGGCCACGGCCACTGATATTTTTTAAGGTTTTACCTAATCGTTCTTGGAGGTTCTCAAACATGTAACGGTTCCGATAAGACGTTTATATCAATCCATTAAAATTTTACGGTTAGTTTGATTTTCAATTAACCAGGATTGACTTATTAAGTTTCAATTAAAAGTAGTATACCGTATATGGCGTCTTACAATACAGTGTTCAAGTGCACCTTGTTGAGTTTCTTTTTTTAAGGTCTATGCATTTGCTTTGCTATAAAATACAATGGCTATATAACAACAAGGATTATTTTGTCTCAAATTAAGTGGCCCAAGCACAATGCTGATTATTAGTTTAACTATTATTGCCAGTTTATTTTATGTGTTAGCAACGTCTCACGTGCTCTCACGCCTGTTTCATCAACAAGGCCCTAGCCAAAAGGTAACCGTCATATTGAGCACGGTTGCTATAGTGGCGCATATGCTGCTGTTAGTTAACTCTGTTTTTAGATCCGACGGTCAAGACCTAAGTATTGTAAACGTCTCCCTTTTAACATGCTGGGTTATTGTAGTTTCAGTAACAGCTGTGTCGCTAAAGTTCCCCGCCACTTTACTATTGCCCGTTGTTTATGGTTTTGGTGCTTTACTTACAATTGCCAGTTTATTTATTCCTCATCATATTTTACTGCAAAGCATTAATATTGAGGTTGGCTTAGTAACACACATTTCCTTATCCCTATTGGCCTACTGTATTTTAATTATTGCTACTTTATATGGTGTACAGTTCTACTTTATTGATAAACGTTTAAAACGTAAAGATTTAGCAATTGTGCATAGTCACCTTCCGCCTTTGATGGTTGTTGAGCGCCAGCTTTACCAACTCCTTAATTTAGGCACCATATTACTCACGTTCGCATTACTCTCGGGGTTTGTATTTCTTGATGGGATGTTTGCTAAAGAGTTCATTCATAAAACGATATTGTCGTTAGTTGCGTGGGCTATTTTTGCCATTGTAGCCATCGGGCATATGAAAAAGGGTTGGCGCGGTAAACCTGTGGTTATTACGATCATGGTCGCTGCATTTGTCCTCACACTCGCATATTTTGGCAGCCGTTTCATACAAGAAGTAATACTAAATAAGTTTTAACTTGACTCTGCTTGCTCACTCTAGCTTAATACGCATTGATTTATAAGAAAAGGATCCATCGTTGGACGACATATCGACAAGTACCCTATTTATCATTTTAGGTTTTTTGGTGCTTTTTTCTGCTTATTTTTCTGGTTCAGAAACCGGAATTATGTCAATCAATCGTATACGCCTGCGACACCTCGCTAAAGAGGATCATCGTGCAGCTAAACGAGTCAGTAAATTACTTAGCCGTCCAGATAGGCTCATCGGTTTAATCTTAATTGGCAATAATCTTGTCAATATAGCTGCAGCTCAAGTTGCTACCATTATAGGTATTCGCCTTTACGGTGACCTTGGTATTGCTATCGCTACGGGTGTGTTAACTTTAGTCGTGCTTATATTTGCCGAAGTAACACCTAAAACTCTTGCTGCCCTCTATCCTGAAAAAGTTGCTTTTCCAAGCTCAATAATACTTAAAGGGTTACTAAAAATTCTTTTTCCTTTTGTTGTTATCGTTAACTGGATGACCAACGGGATATTGCGATTATTTGGTATTAGTGCCGCTCAAATCGACGAGCACAGCATGAGCAAAGAAGAATTAAAAACAGTGCTCAATGAGTCAGGCGCACTTATCCCTGCTCGCCATCAAAGTATGCTGACCTCAATTTTAGATTTAGAGCAAGTAACCGTTGAAGATATCATGATCCCACGCAACGAAATTGTGGCTATTGATATTAATGATGATTGGAAACTAATTAGTCGCCAGCTTACCCATGCACAACATACTCGCGTGTTATTGTATCGCGACAATATAGATGACGCAGTAGGCTTTATTCACTCTCGAGATGCACTTCGCCTACTTACAAAAGAGCAATTTGATAAACCATCTTTGCTGCGTGCTGTACGCGAAATTTACTTTATCCCAGAGGGAACATCACTTAACACTCAGCTGTTAAAGTTTCAGCAGTCTAAAGAGCGTATTGGCTTAGTAGTAGACGAGTATGGCGATATTCAAGGTTTAGTAACGCTTGAAGATATTTTAGAAGAAGTTGTTGGCGATTTTACAACTACACAAACTCGTACGCCAAGCGAAGAAGTAGAAACACAAACTGATGGCTCTTGTATTGTAGATGGCGGCGCTAACGTACGCGATTTAAATAAAGAGATGGGTTGGGATTTCCCACTAGACGGCCCAAAAACTTTGAGTGGTTTAATTGTTGAATACTTAGAAGATATTCCCGATGCAAATATTAGTCTACGTATTGCGGGCTACCCTATTGAAGTACTTGAAGTAAAAGAGAATATGATAAAACAGGTGAAGATTCAGCCTAATAAGCGTTCTCGCTAAGTATAAAAGGAGCCGATTGGCTCCTTTTTTATATCCATTAATAACTCTCTAGCCAAATATAAGACGTTCAAACCAACCTTTATCAAGCTCGTCTTCACAGCGCTTTAATTGCGCGCCATAACGGCTCGCTCTGTGTTTAACTTTATTTGCTACACCCATTAACCACTTTTTCTTTTTATATGTGCCACGCTTATAGCCACCCCAACCTTCATGATAATTAAGGTATTGTGCGTAAGCATCCCATTTAGAGATTTTATTTACTTTATGCGTTTTATAAACAAACCACGCCATAAAGTCGATTGCATCGTCAAAGTCGTCTCTATCAGCACCATTGTTGCCTGTTTCACGAATATAATCTGACCATGTTGGTGTTTTAGCCTGTGAGTAACCATAAGCATCACTTGCGCGACCGGTTGGAATTATCCATAAGAAGTACTCCATAGGCGGAGCGGCATCATGCTTAAATGAGCTTTCCTGGTACATCATACTCATGAGTACATGCTTAGGAGAACCCCATTTTTCTTGCGCATCTTTTGCGTCAAAATACCAATCAGGTTTTTCTTCAAAGATTTTACATAGATCGTTAGGTTGTTTTGGAGGGGCTGTAGCACAACCAGCTAAAGTAATGGCAAGAGATAAAATAATTGCATTTTTTTTCATTTTTCTAAGATCTCACAGAACTTTTCTAAAAAGTGTGGGTCTGACTCAATGAATGCAGCAGTACAGCATTAGTTCATCCCTGAATATATATTTACGCAGCCTACTTAGGCTGCGTTTTTTTTGCTTAAATTTTACTAAGTATTAAGATTATTTACCGCCAAAATACGCATCTAAAAAGGCGGTAAATGACTGAGTATCTGCTTGCTCAATTGCAGTTTGTGCTTCGTTAGACTCTACAACTTGTTGTTCCAGCCAAGGCTTTAAAAACTCACTGTAATCAGTGTCTGCGTGGCTTTGTTTGTATTTATTAGCCAGTGCTAGTGCAAAGTGACCGTTGTCTAAACCAGACTCTTTTAATTGCGACACGTAACGTCCAGAATAAGTAAGCTCTGGATTATGCACCCACGTTGCCATGCGCTTTATAGTATCGGAGTAATAATTAACACCATAAGCATTATCCATCCATTTAGCGACATCAGTGAGCTGTGCAAATATTTCATCGCCCCACGACTGAAGACTACGCTGTGTGTTATTAAAGTTAAGCATTAGCCCTTCTTCTCGACCTTGATTGACTACTGTGTCGAGGTTTTCAGTACTGCGTGCTTGTTCTTTCCAATCCATTGGAGCTGAATCTTTTAATAAACAATACGTTAAAAACACATCTAAAAAGTGAATTTGCTCAATATCAATACCAACTTCGCTAAACGGATTAACGTCTAATGCGCGAATTTCTACGTATTCAATGCCTGCTCGAAGCAGTGCATCTGTTGGCGTTTCGCCACTTTTAGCATTACGCTTAGGACGAATTGGCGAGTAAAATTCGTTTTCAATCTGCAGAATATTTTTATTTAACTGCTTAGGGTTTTCACTCTTGTAGTCATCAAGATCACCATAAATTTCTGATGGTGTGTTGATTGCTTTTTTAAGGCCTGCTACATATTCATCTAACGAGTTATACATTACGCGTAGTGACGACTGAGCGCTATTTGTATAACCTAAATTGCCTAAACGCAGTGCCGTACCACCTTCTAAGTAAAGTGTACCTTTACCTAGTTTTTTAAATGGTAAATCGGTTTTTCGACCTTGTAAAAATGAGTTACACAATGCTGGCGATGCACCAAACATGTAACTTATTAGCCATAGTTCGCGTTTAAAGTTACGAATAAGTGCTAAATAACCTTCTGAAATAAAATCTTGAAGGCTAGCATTGCTTTTTTGTAACGAATGAAGCGATTGCCAAAGCGTATCTGGGAATGAAATATTAAAGTGAACACCTGCAATTGCTTGCATCATACTTCCGTAACGATTTTTTAACCCTTCACGGTATAGTGTTTTCATTTGACCAGTATTTGAACTACCAAATTGAGCTAAAACAATATCATCTTGGTGTTCAATAAAGCATGGCATACTAATAGGCCAAAGCAGTTCATCGTCCATTTTTTCTAGAGTGAACTTTTGAAGATCTTTTAATTGCTTAAGAGTTTGCGTTGACGACTCACTAACTGGAGTAATAAATTCAAGTAAAGATTCAGAAAAATCAGTTGTGATATGGCCATTAGTTAATGCACTGCCCACCCCTTTTGGATGGCCTTTAGGTGATATAGCACCATTCTCTTGTATTCTTAGCGACTCTCGCTCTATGCCACGTTTAATGCCTTTAACTGCATGTTGGTGCTCATTTACTGATAACGCTTCAAGTGCGTTAGCTAAATCATGTGTTGTCAAAAAATCTTTCCTCGGGCCACGTGGCTTAATCATAAGGTTATGGGGACTAATTACTTAGACTCAAGATTAATACCAATTTTTATTGAAAATATGATCATTGTATCGCATTAAATAGCGCATTCACTGCGTTGAAAATTACTCATATAGAACAACTACATGTCATAATTTTCGCCTTGCTATTGTGCTATTTTCTTAGCGCTATAATAGATCACTTATTTAATACAACTGGTATAAATTGCTAAGAACTATATAACTTTTCAAATTTAATAATTATTTCCCCACTTTATACATGCACTTAATATGACCAACATCATTATATTAAGTCGTAATATTGCCATTGCTATGTGCATTATACAAATGCTTTAAATACGTATTTAATTATAAATCAAATAAGTAAAATATCAGCTTAAAGTAATAGACCGGAACTTATGCAAAATCAGTTCAATTTAGCTGTCCGGTATTTAAACTTGATCTAGATCAATAAATACAATTATTTGTCTTATGAGCATAGAAGGAAGGACGCTATTTTTTGCTTTGTAGAGTGTAAGCAATATAATGACTGCAACAATAAAGGATGATAATAAATACAATGCACAATGATAAAAGCTTAAAAAATGAAGAAGTATACTTTGATGAATCACAAGAGCTGGTTTCCACTACTGATCTTAAAGGTGTAATAACATACGTCAATCAAGCGTTTTGTGCTGTAGCAGGATATAGCGCACAAGAGCTTATCGGTCAGCATCATAATATTGTTCGCCACCCTGATATGCCAAAAGCAGCCTTTAAAGAAATGTGGGCAACATTAAAACAAGAACACTCGTGGCGCGGTATGGTTAAAAACCGCTGTAAAGATGGCCGCTATTACTGGGTAGATGCCTTTGTAACCCCCATTTTTGAACATGGCCGACTTGTTGGTTATCAATCTGTAAGAACCAAAGCAAGCTCTCAACTTAAGCACCGTGCACAAACACTTTACAACAAAATAAATACCAACAAGTCATTATTTAAACTACGAGAACACACCACAATACGACAAAGCCTTACTTTTATAAGTCTATTATTTTGGCTGATTTTTATTGCTGTCGCGGCATCAATCACCATTGCTGCAATTAGCCTATTTATTTGTGCTTTAGTTATTGTGCTAAATTATGACGAACTCATTGTTACCCCTAAAATATTACGCGAACAAAAAGCAAAAGCCGATTCAATCTCTCGTTATATTTACAGCGGCCATACACCGCACAGTGTAAGTGATTATAGAGAGCAAATGCTAAGTGCAAAATTGCGCACAGTTCTTGGCCGTATGAAAGACTCAACATTAAACTTTAATGGCATCGCAACTGATTTAGACAAACAATCAACACTCACCGAAAAAGGGATTTCTTCTCAAGGTGAGCGTTTAGAACAAATTGCATCAGCGATGACTCAAATGAGTTCTACTATTGGTGAAATATCAGTAAATACCGCTCAAACAGCGGATAAAGTGAATAACACCCATCAAAGTTGCTCAGAGATAAAAGACCACATTGCTGATAATAGTAAAATGGTATCTGACTTAGCTTCTCAAGTAGAACAAGCTGCAAATACAGCCACCAGCTTAGCCTCTGAAGCAGATAAAATTGGTAAGGTAATGAGTGAAATAGAAGGAATTGCCGATCAAACTAACTTACTTGCTCTTAATGCAGCGATTGAAGCAGCTAGAGCGGGAGAACATGGTCGAGGCTTTGCTGTAGTCGCCGATGAGGTAAGGACTCTTTCGTCACGCACTCAAAATGCTACGACACAAATCCATAGTTCTATTAAAGAAATACAAGACACTTTATTTAGCTGGTCCAAAGTAATGCAAAGCACTAAAGCACAAGCCGATAACTGTGTTTTGACAACCGATAAAACCCAAGTTGAATTAGAGGATATTTTTATCCAAATCAGTGAAATATCTCACTTGGCAATACAAATATCATCCGCTGCAGAAGAGCAACAAATGGTTAGTAACGACATTAGTAATAATGTTTCGCAAATTAAAGACTTTGGCGATAACAACTTAAGTTTAAGCTTTAATGTGGCAAAAGGTGCAGCTGAGCTTGTTGAAGGCTCACGTAGAGTGAATGATTTATTACTAACCTTTAAAGTTTAACAAACATAAAAAAGCCGCTATTTTAGCGGCTTTAGAGTTTAATTATTTACAATCAGCGTTTGGTAAATACCAAAGAGTCGTCATTTGCATCAATAACAATCACGCTACCTGGTATGTAGTCCCCATTAAGTAGCTTTTGTGCTAGCGGATTTTCAATCGTTTGCTGAATAGCACGCTTAAGCGGGCGTGCACCGTACACAGGATCAAACCCACTTGCTGCAATTCGCTCAAGTGCAGCATCGCTTATTTCAAGCAGATACCCCATCTCTGTTAAACGCTCACGTAATTTCATTAACTGAATATCAGCTATTTCTTTTATATGCTCGTTTGCTAACGGGTGGAATACAACAGTCTCGTCAATACGGTTAATAAACTCAGGTCTAAACTCATTAATCAATACTTCCATTACTTTAGCTTTAAGGGTCGTATAGTCATTATTACCCGCTTGTTCTTGGATAATATCTGAGCCTAAATTTGATGTCATGATAATAACAGTATTTTTAAAATCAACGGTTCTACCTTGTCCGTCAGTTAATCGGCCATCATCTAACACTTGCAGTAAAATGTTAAACACATCTGGGTGTGCTTTTTCTATTTCATCAAGCAATATGACTGAGTAAGGTTTACGACGAACAGCTTCTGTTAAATAACCGCCCTCTTCATAACCCACATAACCTGGAGGTGCGCCCACTAGGCGTGCAACTGAGTGCTTTTCCATAAACTCAGACATGTCGATACGCACCATGGCATCTTCGGTATCAAACATAAAACCAGCCAGTGCTTTTGTAAGCTCGGTTTTACCCACACCTGTTGGACCTAAAAACAAGAAAGAACCAATTGGGCGATTAGGATCTGCAAGTCCTGCACGTGAGCGTCTTATTGCGTTAGCAACAGCAACGACCGCTTCATCTTGCCCTATTACTTTACTGTGTAACTTATCTTCCATTTGCAGCAGCTTTTCACGCTCACCTTGTAGCATTCTTGCAACAGGAATACCTGTCCAGCGAGATAAAATTTCAGCAATTTCATCCTCACCTACTTGGTTCTTAAGCAGAGTCATTTCTTGCATTTCGGCTTGTGAGGCTAAATCAAGTTTTCGTTCAAGCTCTGGAATTCGCCCATATTGCAGTTCTGACATACGCTGTAAATCACTTGCTCTTCGCGCTACATCTAAATCTAATCTTGCTTGTTCAAGCTCGGCTTTAATTACTTGTGTACCTTGAAGCGATGCTTTTTCAGCATTCCAAATTTCGTCTAGCTCACGATATTGCCCATCAAGGTCGGTGATCAACTCTTGCATTTCAGTGCGACGTTTTTGACTCGCCTCATCTTTTTCTTTAGCAAGTGCATTATCTTCTAATTTTAATTGGATAATACGACGCTCAAGCTTATCTAACGACTCTGGTTTTGAATCAATTTGTAATCGAATTGAAGAACCCGCTTCGTCAATTAAATCAATTGCTTTATCTGGTAACTGACGATCGCTAATGTAGCGGTGAGATAACTGCGCCGCAGCAACTATCGCGGGATCAGTAATTTCTACTGAATGATGTAGCTCATATCGCTCTTTTAAGCCACGCAATATTGCAATGGTATCTTCAACCGACGGCTCTTCAATGAGTACCTTTTGGAATCGACGCTCAAGTGCTGCGTCTTTCTCTATATATTTACGGTATTCATCAAGCGTGGTTGCGCCAACACAGTGTAACTCACCGCGTGCTAAAGCAGGTTTTAGCATATTACCCGCATCCATTGCGCCATCACTTTTGCCTGCACCCACAATAGTGTGTATTTCATCAATAAATAAAATGACTTGGCCTTCTTCTTTAGCCAATTCGTTTAACACTGATTTTAAACGCTCTTCAAATTCACCGCGATATTTAGCGCCCGCAACTAGTGCTCCTAAATCAAGCGATAAAACACGTTTGTTTTTTAATCCTTCAGGTACTTCACCATTAATAATACGCTGTGCTAAACCTTCTGCTATTGCTGTTTTACCAACACCTGGCTCACCGATTAATACAGGGTTATTTTTAGTACGGCGCTGTAATACTTGAATCGTGCGGCGAATTTCGTCATCACGACCAATAACAGGGTCAAGCTTACCTTGCTCTGCTCGCTCAGTTAGATCAATCGTGAACTTTTCAAGCGCTTGGCGTGTTTCTTCGGCGTTTGGATCATCAACTTTTTGACCGCCGCGAATCGCTTTAATTGCAGTTTCAATTTTAGTCGAGGTAATATTTAACGATCTGAATATATCGCCAAGTGGACCTTTATCGTCGCATGCTGCCAGTACAAATAATTCACTTGAAATGTATTTGTCTTTGCGTTTTTGTGCATACTTGTCACATAGGTTAATAAGTGAAGCCATATTATTTGATAGCTGCACATCGCCACCTACACCTTCTACTTTAAATAGTTTTTCTATTTCTTGTGAAAGCTTGGTGTTAAGTTCATCTGCGCTGACCCCCGTTTGGGCAAATAACGCGCGCACACTGGAGCCGCTTTGCTGCAGTAGTGAATACATTAAATGTACGGGTTCAATAAATTGATGGTCGCGGCCAAGGGCTAGCGATTGCGCATCAGAAAGCGCAGATTGAAATTTACTTGTAAATCTATCTAAACGCATGGTGTTACCTATTAAATAATCTAATTGCTTAATTAATGGGTATGTTTAGGTGTTTGTTCAAGGTGTAGAGAGAAATATAATAGCTAAAGGTGCTAATTACTTGCGCCAGATCAAACTTGCCATACGTCCGGTTTGTCCATCCCGTCGATAAGAAAAAAATAAATCACTTTGAGAGACTGTACAATAGTCGCCGCCTGTAATCTTTTTAACGCCTTGCTGGGTAAGTAAAGTACGCGCAATGCCATAAATATCAGCAAGATATTTGCCATTAGCTTGTGGTGTAAATGCTTGAATAAATGAAGAAGACCTTTTTTGAAATAACTCAAACACTTCACCCCCAACCTCAAATTGAGTTGGCCCAATTGCAGGCCCTAGCCAAGCATTTATATTTTCATACTTTGAGCTAAAACATTCTAAAGTATTTTTAATAATTCCCTGCTCAAGCCCTCGCCAGCCGCCATGTATAGCTGCAACTTCCTTTTCATCATCACTCACTAATAAAATAGGCAAGCAATCGGCGGTCATGATAGCCAAAGGCTGATTTAATAACTGAGTATAAAGCGCATCAGCATTGTGTAACTTATTAGAGTCAAAATGTTCATCAACAATAACAACCTCAGAGCTATGAACTTGATTTAGCCACACGGCAGATTTAGGTAAGTGTTTGGTTAATAGTGAGCGGTTTTTTGATACATGATCTTGATTATCTCCAACATGGTACCCCAAATTGAAACTTTTAAATGGGGTTTTTGAAACACCACCTCCACAAGTAGTACTTAACGTTCCTACTTTATGAAGGTTTTGCCATGTCGCTGACAATAAGTGCATTATCTATCGATATCAGGATTAGCTTTAGTATCTTCACGTAGTGCATGTGTCATAGCAACCATATCGTCTGGGATAGGTGCTTGCCATGTCATCATTTCACCCGTGATTGGATGCGCAATGCTCAATTTTACAGCATGTAGTGCTTGGCGTCTAAAGCTACGAAGTAACTCAAATAACTCAGGTGTTGCACCTTTAGGTGGACGCGGACGGCCGCCATAAGATTGATCGCCAATTAGCGGATGATTTAAATGTGCCATGTGCACACGAATCTGGTGAGTACGGCCTGTTTCTAAGCGCAGACGTAAACGAGTATGAGCACGAAATTTTTCAGCAACACGGTAATGTGTAATTGCCGGTTTACCCAGTTCATGTACGGCCATATGCGTACGCTGAGTCGGATGGCGGCCAATCGCTTTTTCAACCATACCACCTGCAGTCATAGTACCATTACACAGTGCTTCATATTCACGCGTAAAGTTTTCACGCTTTTGCAGCGCTGTTACTAAATGCGTTTGTGCTGGAATCGTTTTAGCTACAACCATTAAACCGGTCGTGTCTTTATCTAAACGATGCACAATACCTGCGCGTGGCACGTTAATTATTTCAGGGTAGTAATGTAGCAATGCGTTTAACACTGTTCCATTAGGGTTACCCGCACCTGGGTGAACCACTAGGCCCATTGGTTTATTAATTACCAAAATATCATCGTCTTCATAAACAATGTTTAATTTGATATCTTGTGCTTCGTATTCGCGTGGTGCTTCAATTGTTGTTTCAACACTTACAACTTCACCACCTAGTAGCTTTTCGCGTGGAGTGTTGAAAATTTCACCGTCTACAGTGATTTTATCATCCAAAATCCACGTTTTTATACGAGAACGTGAATAATCAGGGAACAATTGTGCTAATACTTGGTCTAGACGTTTACCACCTAATTCGGTTGGAACGTCGGCTTGAAGAGAAATTTGCTCTGACATTAGTAACTTTACCCAATTTACCAGTGCAAGCTTTGCTCGACTGGGTTAGAATCGCTTTTAATAAAAGCATAATATAATACGCATAGTTTACTCGGTTTTACCGACTTGGCCTAGCCGAAGACATCGAAGGTAACAAATAAAATGATAAATAAAATAGGGAAACGTGCATTTGCCATTGTTTTTTCAGTTTCTGTACTTAGTTTAGGCGCTTGTTCGTCTGCTCCAGACCAAGAAGACATTCAACGTGTACCGAATAAGTCTGCACACGCTTTATATGAAGATGCAAAAGAAACGCTAGATTCTGGTTTATATGCTCGTGCAATTGAACTTTTGAGTGCTATAGACTCTCGCTACCCATTTGGCCCATTCTCTAAGCAAGTACAAATGGACTTAGTCTATGCACATTATCAATCAGGTAATACTGAACAAGCACTTGCAACCATTGACCGCTTTATTCGCTTAAACCCAAATCATAAAGATTTAGACTACATGTATTACATGCGTGGTTTAGTAAATATTAAAGCAGATAAAAATGCGTTCCAAGAGTACTTTGGTGTAGATAGAGCCGACCGTGATGCTAACCGTACTCGTGTTGCATTTACAGATTTATCGACATTAGTAAAACGTTTTCCAAAAAGTGATTACGCGCCTGAAGCTAAGCGTCGTTTAGTGTGGCTTTTAAACCGCATGGCACGTTATGAATTAAAAGTAGCAACTTACTATTACGAACGTGAAGCTTATTTAGCTGCTGCTAATAGAGGTAAGTTTGTTGTTGAGCATTATTCACAAAGCAGTTACTTAGATCCCGCGCTTGAAATGATGGAGAAAAGTTACGACCAATTAGGTTTAACTGAGCTTAGTGAGCACGCAAAGCAAACACGAAAACTAAATAAAAGAACTAAATAAATAAAAAAGGCGCTTACTAAAGCGCCTTTTAACTACATAGAAAAACAAGCTTAAATCGCTTCTTCATCTTCCTCTGCAGTACGAATACGTATTACACGCTCAACATCTGTGACAAATATTTTACCATCACCGATTTTTCCTGTTTGCGCCGTTTTTACAATAACTTCAATTGCACGGTCTACATCTTCATCAGTCAATACAATATCAAGTTTTACTTTAGGTAAAAAATCGACCATATACTCTGCGCCACGATATAGCTCTGTGTGACCTTTTTGACGTCCAAAGCCTTTAACTTCGCTTACCGTCATCCCCGTAATACCCACATCTGACAACGCTTCACGCACATCGTCTAACTTAAAAGGTTTGATAATTGCTTCTATTTTTTTCATATTAATTACTTTTGAAAGCTTCAGTTGCCTCGATTTTAGACAATCATAGTGTTCATAGCAAACAAAGCAATTGAATTACGGTGATAAAACAACCGATCGTGGTATAATTTATTATATAAAAATAGCTATACTTAAATGACTAGCAGTAAATGAGATTAATATGAAAAACAAACAAAACGGGTTCACCCTTTTAGAACTCATGGTAACCGTTGCTATCGTTGGCATTATTGCATCAATTGCGATTTGGAATAGCAGCGATATGCTAGAAGAAAATAGAGCTGAGAATTTTTTGTTGGAATTAAAAAGAAATATTAGCTACGCCCGTGCTCAAGCTGCAAGTACGGATGAAATTGTTATCATATGCCCTGCTCCTATAAGTAAAGTTGAGATTAATAGATACTTTAAATGTCAAAGTTCATGGGGGGAGGATTCAATCATAACTCTCTTTGTAGATACTAATAATAACGGAATATATAACTGGAAAGAAGATACTATTTTACGCACCATGGAGCAGATAAATAGTATAGACAAGGTTAAATTTACTGGTGATAGTAGCCTTCGCTTTAATACTAGTGGGCGCATTACAACAAACCTAAACACCAGCGGTAACTTTGCTGGCTTTGTATACTGCCCTAATAATGACAATGAAAACAATAAAGCGCTGAATGTATCAGTATCTGGTACTGCTTTCTACCTTGGTGACACCACTGAAAAGTGCGATTAAAAAACGTACAATTATATCTTGTCATATTTGTATCATTTACTAGACTGAGTTAATCATTTATTAACTCAGGTCTTCAAGGATGAGATTATCAATATCAAAAAGTAAGGGAGTAACACTTCTCGAATTAATGGTATCTATGGCTGTTGTCAGTATTATCAGCCAATTATCTATGTGGTTTTACCCAGATTTTTTAGCTAAAAACCGCTTAGATAACCACGTAAACCTCCTACACCGAAATATAAATTATGGCCGTTTATATGCCATTGAAAATACTACTTACGTCACGCTTTGTGCACTAAAAGACAGTCAATGTACAAAAGATGAGTGGAATGGCCAAATGTCACTCTTTATCGACAAAGATAAATCAACCTCGTTAGATGATGATGAACTACTCTTAAGTACTTTTGAGGAGATCCATGAAGCTGACAGTCTTAAATACCCTCGCAGCGCAATTACGTTTCGTCCTGATGGTTCTTTGAATGGTTTTCAAAATGGTACTTTTATATATTGCCCCAACAGCAATAAGGCCAACCTCGAGGGGTTGGCCTTATCAGTAAGTCAGACTGGCAGAATACGTATTAAATCAACTGATAAGTGCCAGAAGAAGTAATCTAGGCTATCGACCCCAGCAATAACCAATATCGGTGTCTCCTTTAGACCCTTTTGCACCTTTGAGACCAATATCAGTGATTGAAAGCTCTTTACAATCAGTATCTCCTTTTACAGCACCGTCTATAGGCTTAGCTGTAATAGTGAAGGTATTACTATCAACTACGCTGATAGATAGTTCAAAGTGACCATTTTCGGTTTTACTTTGTAGCCCTAAGTCAGTAAAGGATTGCGTATACTCACGATTATCTACAAAATATTGCTCCTCTTTGTTTGCAGCATCTAACAATGCTGCAGCAGCTTCAGCGCGCGAAGCACGCTTTACATATTCTGTATAATTGGGCAATGCAATTGAGGCAAGTATGCCTACAATTGCAACCGCTATCATCAGCTCAATTAAGGTAAACCCATGTTGTTTCTTCATTTAATTTCCTTAATTATTAACTTCGTCATTTTCTTCACGTTTATAGATATATGTTTGTTGAGTTTTAAAGCCAAACCCTACAGCATTGTCATTAACCAATACAACTTTACCATCAACAATTGTTAAGCCAGGGCCCTTTATCTCAACAGGCTTCATTGGGTTTTCAGCATTTTCACCTTTGATACCCGGCCCAATTAGATAAAACTGACTTTCTTGTGTTACGTCAACTGTTGGGTTGTCATCACACTTACCATCTCCATTACCATCTACGCATGAAGGGCCTTCGCCAAAGTATAACTGAGGTGTATCTGGTACATCATAGCTGGTTGTAAATTTAAGATCGTCATACACTTTCGTACCATAATGTAGGTGAAATGCGTATAAAGAACCACCACCACCACTTAGGGAACATTGGTTTTCAGTCGATGTATCTGATGCAGGTGTGAAACTTGTAAAATAAGCAACACCTCCAACAACTGTAGCAGCAGCTAGTGATTTTTCACCCGTTCCTAACTCATATCTCCAACCATTAAATTTAGCCAAGTCGACTTCTAAGTCAACAAAATCATCAACGTCATCTAGAGCATTACCAAATGGGTCTGAATTCATTTGCATCAAATCAGCAGGTACAATAGTATCCGGTGCATTCGTTTTATATGATTTAGTAACTGTATTTTCATCTCTGATCATAAACAGTTGATCTTTTTCATTGGTACCGGTTGGTTTTGAGCGGTTACCACTACCAATAACTATTGCATCATACGGCGTATCTAAGCGTGTTATAACGGTACTACCATCAACGGTTGTCTCGCTTACTTTACTATAAATGGTTCGTGCAACGAGTGGTTTGTAAAAAAAGCGTCTGTCCTCAGTTGCTTTATTACTGCCAAGCTCAGCTAATTTAAAGTGACTAAATTCACTAGCACTAGTGCCTGGCATATCTATACGCCAAATATCTCCACCAGTATCTGCCGCATAAATTCGGTCTATATATCCATCATAATCTGAGTCAAGCGTGGTAATATCTGCAGCAATACTATGCTTACCTTTAAAGCCATTAATATCGGGTGTTAATGCCCATACTCTTTTACCTGTTTCTGCTTCAACAATGTAAATACCTCGCCCTGTACTATCTTCACTTTTAATCACCGCATCTTTGTTTGTATCGTACCCAGCACCAAAAATTAATAAAGGCTTGTCACCAAATGCTTTAATGTAGGCTATTTGCGGTTTTGACCATGTTTGCGCAAGCTCTTTAAAATCACCTTTTCCGCCTTCTATTGGTGCGCTCCATAGTTTTTTAGGCTGATCGGGATTTGTTATATCCAGTGCGTAGTAGTTTTTACCACCTCGACGCATTCCTGCAAAAGCCCATACTTCATCATCACCACTCGCATCAATAATCCCGTCGTTTAAACCATCGCTATTTAAGTTTTTATTATTAAAATAAACGCTGATTGGACCATCCATACCATATTTTTTACCCGTTTCTTTGTTGCGCAGCGGTTGAATAATGCTGTACAGATCTGAGGGTATAAATGCCCAGCTTTCAGATACTTCATTATTTGTATCATCGTCTTTAAACATATGCAAAAAGCCAGCATTGGTACCAATAAGAATACGAATATCATCATTACCGTAATCAAGCGCAACAGGCTTTGAATGCAGAGGATCACCAAAAATATCATCTCTTTGATCCGTGGTATCGTTATCGTTATCTTCATCATCAACATCAATACCCATAGCCCATTTAATATCTGAACTAGATAAGCTAATTGGGTTATTAGTTATTAAATCAAGAATGTCACTAACAATCGATGTAGTAAATCGTACTATATCGCCTTGTTTATCTGTATATAGTGTTCTTCGTTCTTCTGCGTTGGTTCCTGTTAAGGTACTTAGTTGATAATTAACGCCACCTTGTGCTACTAAGTTCCCATCTGCTGACTTACCATCAGGAAGCCAAAATGTTTTTGCATCAGTGTCTATCAAACCATTAGAATCAAGCGCTACATTGCCTGTTGAATCAACTATGTTACTACCCGATACCTTTAACTTTTTTAAGTTACCGCCCCAGCGGGTATTTGTCTCTGGATAAAACATTGCAAAATAAATAGCATCTCGACTACGGGTTTGATCTACGTTGTTACTAGCAACGGACGGCGATGAAAAGCTATCATTTACTTCACGAATACGAGAAATTGCACTGTTTAATGATTCAGAAAGCCCATCTGGCGTACTTGCGGGCAAGTTTTCACCACCACCTAAAGAAGCGGCCCTACGTAAAAGCTCTTGTCCACTCGCGCTCATACCAGAGCCAAAACCGATAGTATATAAACGGCCTGTTTCATGAATATCGGGAGTCGACGGGTATAAATCAACAGTAGTATCACTTGTACCATGAATAATTTTAGCCATTTGGTGTAGGTAACTACTGTAGTAACTATCCGTATTCCAGTTTAATCCTTCCCCAAAGTACTTCTCATGCTCTGCACTAATTTGGCTGTCACTATCATTATCACCAGATGGGTCGCCATCGGTCATATAAATGATATTTATCGAATTATCACAACGTTTAGCTTCTGCTGTACTATCTGCAAAAGGTGATATATAGGTATAATTCGTTTCAGGTACATAATATGTATTACATACCTGATAGCGATTTCGTCCCCGACCAGCCCAGTAACAATATTGATTTTCAACTTGGACAGTAGAGGAACTTTCTACACTCGTATCACGCTCTATTATTGAAGCTTCAAGCCCGTACTGAACTCCTTGCCCAGTAATGTATAAATAAGCTTCCCAAAGAGTTTCTGTTAAAGGGGTCCCCCCAGCAGCAGGTAAAGCAGCAAGTGAATTTCGTATAATTGTAGAATCTTTACCAACTCCATTAACTATATAACCACCGTCTGTGGCTTTAAAGCGCATTAAACCAAAGTCGATAGTATCTTCGTTATCGGTAATAACTTTATTCATCGCAAACTGTGCTGCAGCTAATCGACTATCAGAACATAAAACCCAACCTCCACTCGAATATTGCCCACAATTACTACCTGTACTTGATGAAAAAGCCATGCTTCCTGATGTATCAAAAATCAGTAATACTCGAGGTTTTTCTTCAACATCCACATCATGATTAACATAAAGCTCTATATCTTCAGCATAAACTGACGCACTTATTGTTAAGCCAAGTAAAGAGGCTAGCACTTTGTTTAATTTAAATTTCATCTTAAATCCCCTTACTTACGCTAGCCATTTCTTGTGCTACACCTGTAACAATGGTTAGTTCATGCTTACTTTTAGAGCCATATTCTATTGTCGTGGCGACCTGTAACATATTGCACGATATACCTGCAGTAAAATTAAAGCGTCGAGGACACTCTAGGTCAAGCGCACCTTTGTTTAGATTAACCATTTTGCTTTGCATACCATCATGTGTTGCGATCACCATGCCTTCTTTATCAGAGGCTGCAATCGAAGTGACTTCATCTGGACTCAAAAAAAACTGATTATTCGCACCTTTATTTGCTTCATCAGAAATCATGCGCTGTACTTCGCCAATAAGTTCATTTTCGGCCACTTCACGCTCTTGCGCTGCATTGGTAATTTTAATATCAATACTACTACTGCTCATAAGGGTCACCGCTATACCCGTCACTGCAATTACCATTATTAGAGCAGTGATCAGTACTACACCCTGCTGCTTTTTCTGTGATTGTTTTAAATACGCCATAAATTTGATCCAACATTATTTAATCGAATAGTCGTGGTAAACACTGTGCGTCTGAAACTATCTGTGAATTTCAATTCACGCTTGTTTTCATCTTCACCTAATATGTAAGTTTGGTTTTTAATTTTAACCCCAGGGTCTGGCTCCAATGCGCGTATTAATAAAAATACCTGTACTGTTAAAATACCCTTTCGATTTTCCCAATCAGTGTGCTCCATACTTTTAATACTTCGGTATGTATCTACACGATTGTCGCTGTTTGTATCGAGACCAAAAACAAACCGCATGTTTTCGACACCTTCCATAATAGTTTCTGTGGTGATATTCCCACCAACTAAGCGCTTTCTCATTAATGCAGGTACAGTTAGGTTCTTGTTATTTACTTTATATGTTTGCTCTGAAATATAATAAACATGATGGCTATACGGCCAAATAGAGGCATTAACAGAACTTCCTGTAATTTCACCTCGCTTGAATTGGGCTCTCTCTTGCTCCGCTATGAAATAGTTTTCACTCGTTTGAGTCTCACCTTCAGTTAATTGATCACCTTGTAAAAACTTTAACTGAATAATATCGGTACCTTTTACTGGACTCGTTACGCAGTTTAGTTCTTTTGAAGCATCTGCAACCTTCGCATAAATAGTTCTAAAGTTACTCGCAGTTGCCAAATCAGGAAAACTACCGTTATTTAGTCCTTCAAAACAGTCATTTAGCGGGTTTGATAATGCTTCTGTGTTTACCGAAGTAAAAGAATCATCATAATAAGTGCCCCAAAAGCCAATTTGTTCAATATCACGTTGCATTATGTTAATTGCAAGGCGTCCTGATTCTTGAAGTTCACCAATAGTCATCGTATCTTTAGTGGTTACTTTCATACCTATATAGGTAAACATAACGCCGCCTAAAATTAACCCACCAATAAATAATGAAATCATCATTTCTACAAGTGTAAAACCTTTTTGCTTCATGTTAGCTCCTAAGGTAAATATAACTAGTTAAAACAACTAAACGGCGCTTTTTGTCAGCCGTTCCACACTTGATGTCTCCAGTCGTACTATTTGCATTAAACTCTTGACGCCCTTGCCAAGATACAACGACCTCTAAATTAAATGCTTTACCACCTGTACCTGCAACTGCAGTAGCCGCAATACATACAGTTGCGTCATCTAAAGAGCCTGTGTTTTCCCTTGCTTTTATAGCTCTTTTCCATTGCTCAAGGTCTAGGGCTGCAACTTGCGCTGCGCTACAAGTGCTTGTAAAACACGTCTGTGAGGTTTTAGTTGAGGCTTCGCTATTAAATGTTTGGGTATATAGGCTAGCTATTTGCGGGGTATCGTTAGCACGGATACGCTGCACAATATCATTACCAAGTGCAACTGCAGCAGCACGCTGCATAGAATCAAAGCTTGCTTGCTTTGCTTTTGCTTGCAAAGCAACTGCGCCTAAAAGGCCAAAACTAAGAATAATAAATGCAATTAGCACTTCAATCAGAGTGAAGCCTCTTTGCACTTTTACGTGAGGTGATTGCATAATAAAACCAAATAAAAATTATCTGATTTTAAGTTTATGTTATTTATTTGAGGAATCAATGAGGACTAAGACAAGCGGTTATATTTGTTGATAAACGGTTAATTAAACCTGTTTATTCAATAACACCGTTGATAATTAAGACTCAAATGTATTTAAATCAGGGGGAAGTTAATTGCAAGGTAAGCCTAAAGCGAATTTTTTACTAATTTAAGCTCACGGCGGCTCACTGGCAATAACTCACAGCCCCCTTGTAGCTCAATCATATGATTACCATTCGCTTTTGAATGCAAAGCAATTACTTTTTGTCTATTAACCAATGTATTGCGGTGAATTCGCAAAATATGTGTAGGATATTGTAACTCTAATTGTTTTAGACTTTGTTCAAGTAAAGCTTCTCCACCACAGAATATCATTTTGGTATACTTTTCTTCTGCACTAAAGTACAAAACATCATTTATATCAACACTACGTAGAGTACCAGCTAGCTGATAAGAGATTTTTGCATTTTGTTGTTTTTGAATATGTACTTTATTTAAACGCCCAACTTGCTTAAGCACCTTTTGCAATGATTGCTCTGAAATAGGTTTAACTAAATAGCCTGCAGCGCTTAATTGTAAAGCATCGAAGGCATGCTCAGGGTAAGCAGTTATAAAAACAATAGCAGGAGGTAGAGTTAAACTATTGAGCTCATTAGCAACTTGCAAACCATTCATACCAGGCATATCAACATCTAAAAAAATCAAATCTGGCGTTTGCTTTTTAGCAAGTACCAGAGCTTCATTACCATTACTAGCCTCACCTTGTACAACTATACTTTTATCATGTGCCAACAAACGAATTAAGCGCGATCTCGCAAGAGGTTCATCATCAACAATGAGTACGTTCATACACTACCCTCAATAAGCTTAGGGATCACGACCTTGACCCTAAACACATCATTTTTATTAGTAATTGTTAGCTGCGCTTTATTTTTATAATAAATATTTAATCGCTGGCGAATATTTTCAAGCGCCATGCCGTTATTAGGCCTAGTTTGAGCATTAGAAATTGTTACAGGGTTAGAAACAATCATGGTTATATAGCCGGTAGTTATATGTAGCTCTACTTTTATTTCTGCACCATGCTCACTTGTTTCAACACCGTGGCATACTGCATTTTCAATTAATGGCTGCAGGGTTAAACAAGGAATGCTCAATGCAGGTAGTTCATTAGGTATTTGCCAATCAACGCTTAAGCGATTACCGAAACGCCATGTTTCAAGTGCTATATATTGCTTACTCAGCGTTATTTCATCGTCAAGAGATACATTTTTTCCTGAGTGCATTGCAGCCTGCGATAAGGCGGCTAATGCTAAAATAGCCAGCTCTGCCGCATCGGCATCATGATGAGTAAGCTCTGCAGCGGTGTTTAAACTATTATATAAGAAATGAGGACGTATTCTAGCTTGCAAGGCATCAAGCTCAGCTCGAGAAAGCGCTTTAGTTTGCTGCTCTTTCTCAAAATGAATTAATAAAAATTGGACGAATAAAGCCGCCAGCAAAGCCACTATAATGCAATTGCGAAGTGTGAAATAAATTAAGTTATCTGTATCATCTATATCAAAAGCAAAATGGGAAAATAAAATACTAAAAATGCATGTAGATAATAAAAAAAAGATAAAAAACAAACTTAATTGAAAAGTTTGAGTGCGCGTTTGTAAGAAAAATCTACAAAAGTATAAAGAAGAGGTACCGACTAAAACAATTAAATGCATAAACAAACTGATGATCCCAAGTCGAAGCCAAATATCTCCTTCTACATTGGGTGCAAAGGCTAAAACAATAGCAATAACTTGAGAAACAATAAGCGAAGCTAGTACGCCTCGCTCATTAAAAAGAGCCGAAAAAAGCAAACCATCATTTTTTAGTGACTTGCTCATAACGACTCTCCTATAATCTAAATTTTAAATTAACGTAGCTCTACAGGAACAGCAAATACGATATTCTCTTCTTCGCCTGGGTTTTCAACAACCTGCGTACCACCAAGATCTTTTAATCGGCTTATAACTTGTTGTACAAGTACTTCTGGCGCAGATGCACCCGCAGTTACACCCACTGATTTAGAACCTGAAACCCACTGCTCTTGCACATCAGTTGCATCATCAATTAAATAAGCAACAGTGCCCATTTTATCTGCAAGTTCACGTAAGCGATTAGAGTTAGAGCTGTTTTTAGCGCCAACAACTAATAGCACATCAACTTTGTCAGCTAAGTCACGAACAGCATCCTGACGATTTTGCGTTGCATAACAAATATCATCTTTACGAGGTCCGTCAATTGATGGAAACTTATTGCGTAGTGCATCAATAACATCAGCAGTATCATCAACTGATAAAGTCGTTTGACTACAGTAAAAAAGATTTTCAGCATTTTTTACATTAAGCGCAACAACATCATCAACGGTTTCAACAAGATAAATACCACCGTCTGAGTTATCATATTGTCCCATTGTTCCCTCTACTTCAGGGTGACCATGATGTCCAATTAAAATACACTCAATACCTTTGCGACTCGCACGTGTAACTTCCATATGCACTTTAGTTACAAGCGGGCACGTTGCATCAAATACTTTTAAATCACGACGTTTAGCCTCGCTGCGAACCGCTTGCGATACGCCATGTGCGCTAAAAATAACAATACTGTCGTCAGGTACTTGATCAAGTTCTTCAACGAATACCGCACCACGGCTTTTTAGTCCATCAACCACATAGCGGTTATGTACTACTTCGTGGCGAACATAAATTGGCTTTTCAAAAATATCTAAAGCGCGCTCAACAATACTAATAGCACGGTCAACACCAGCGCAAAAGCCGCGAGGATTAGCTAGTAATATTTCCATTAACCTTCCACCTCAATAATATCAACTTCAAACGTTAAACGCTGGCCAGATAAAGGGTGATTAAAATCAATCGTTACCGACTCACCTTGCACTTCGCGGACTAAACCAGGAAGCTCAGTGCCATCAGGTTGAGTAAACGCAATAATTGCACCTACCTTAGCTGGTGTTTCTGGACCAAACTTACTACGGTCAACGTAGTAAATATTATCTGGGTTTGGCTGACCAAAAGCATCTTCAGGTTCTAATTCAAACGTTTTACTTTCGCCTGCAGTTAGCCCTAATAAACACTTTTCGAAGTTTGCCGTTAAGCTGCCATCACCCATTGTTAATTTAGCAGGTTTGTTGTGTACCTTGGTAGAATCAGCGGCAGAGCCATCTTCTAATTTAATAGAAAAATGGAAAATAACTTGCGAGTTTTCACCAATTACAGCTTGGCTCATGCTTTATGCTCCTTTGGACTCTCGCCGGTGAAGGCGTCAAATAACAATAATGCTGCGCCAATACAAATAGCGCAATCGGCAATATTGAATACAGGAAAATGTGAGTCTTTATAAAAAACGTGAATAAAGTCGATTACATAACCATACGCAATACGATCGTATAAATTACCAATAGCGCCAGCAAGTACCAATGCATAAGCACCGCATAGTACTTTATTTGTAGCAGGTAAGCGTTTTAGCCACCATACAAGCAAAGCACTAATAGCAACGGCAATTGCACTTAAAAACCAACGTTGCCAACCACCCGCTTCACTTAAAAAGCTATAAGCAGCACCATAGTTATGTACATAAGTAATACTAAAAACAGGGAGTAAGTTTATAGACTCTTGATAAGCCATAGTCCCTACAACAAGTGTTTTACTGGCAAAGTCTATTACTAAAAGTAATAGACTCAACCAAAGCCACACTAAACCACTTTTTTGGGCTAGTTTGCTCACTAAGAATAACTCCTAAGCGAATTGACGCTTTTCACCTTCGCCGTCAACATTACTTACACAACGACCACAAATTTCAGGATGAGCAGGCTCAACACCTACATCTTCGCTGTAATGCCAACAACGCTCACATTTAGCAGCATCTGTTGCAGCAACGCTAATGAACAAACCTTCAATCTCGGTAGCTTGTGTATCTGCAGGCTGGCTATCAACTTCAGTAACATTCACGGCTGATGTTAACAATACAAAACGCAGTTCATCACCAAGCGCGTTTAATTTAGCGGCAAGCTCTTTACCCGTAAATAAATTCACCGTTGCTTGAAGTGTTGCACCAATGACTTCTTCTTTACGTGCAGCTTCTAATAAGCGGTTTACTTCGTCACGTACAGTTAAAATCTCTAACCAATCATCGTTACTAAATTGGCTATTTGTTGGCGCTTGTAAGCCATCGTACCAAACTGATGTAAATACGTAGTCACTACGCTCACCCGGTAACGCTTCCCAAATTTCTTGTGCGGTAAAGCTCATAATAGGTGCCATCCAACGCGTCATTGCTTCTGCGATATGATAAAGCGCAGTTTGACAAGAACGACGTGCATGGCTATCACTCTTAGCTGTATATTGACGATCTTTTATAACATCTAAATAGAACGAGCCAAGCTCACCCGTACAGAAGTTCATTAGCTTTTGCGTTACTAATAGCATTTGGTAGCTGTCGTATGCGGCTAAAATCTCGTCTTGCAACTGAGCTGCGCGTCCAACAATCCACTTATCAAGCTCAACCATATCATCAACAGCTACTTGATCTGTTTCTGGGTTAAAACCATTTAGGTTAGCAAGCAAGTAACGGCTGGTGTTACGAATACGGCGGTAACGATCGGCTGAGCGTTTAAATATTTCATCCGACACAGTCATTTCTGCCGTGTAATCGGTAGAAGCAACCCATAAGCGTAAAATGTCAGCACCTAGTTTATTCATCACATTTTGCGGAGAGATAACATTACCTAGTGACTTAGACATTTTACGGCTGTTTTCATCAACGGTAAAACCATGCGTAAGCACTTGCTTATATGGTGCATGACCATTAATAGCAACTGATGTCATCATTGATGACATAAACCAACCACGGTGCTGATCAGAACCTTCAAGGTATAAGTCAGCTGGACCAACCAAGTCTTCACGTGCATCTACTACACAAGCGTGTGACACACCTGAGTCAAACCATACATCTAGCGTATCTTGCACTTTCATGTATTGCTTGGCGTCTTCTTCACCAAGTAAAGTAGCTGGTTCTAAATCGTACCATGCTTGTATACCAGACTTTTCAACAAGCTCTGCTGCTTGAGCAATTAACTCTTGTGTATTTGGGTGAAGTGCACCGGTGTCTTTATCAACGAACAATGCAATAGGAACGCCCCAAGTACGCTGGCGAGAAATACACCAATCTGGGCGGCTTTCAACCATGTTAGAAATACGGCTTTCGCCCCACTCTGGTAACCACTGCGTGTTTTTAATCTCAGCAAGAGAATCTTGACGTAAGTTAGCCTGATCCATACTTACAAACCACTGCGGTGTAGCACGGAAAATGATTGGTGTTTTGTGGCGCCAACAATGTGGGTAACTATGCGTAAGCGCATGGTGATGCATAAGCGCACCACGCTCTTTTAACACTTCAATTACGCTCGCATTCGCCTTAAATACGTGCTGACCTGCAAAAAGTTCGGTATCTGGTAAATAAACACCATTTGCACCAACAGGGTTAGCCACTTCAAGGTTGTAATTTAAGCCTGCCACGAAATCTTCTTGACCATGGCCTGGGGCGGTATGTACAACACCAGTACCTGAATCAGTAGTTACGTGTTCTGCAACAATCACTGGTACATTAAAATCATAAAAAGGATGGGCTACTTGCAAGTTTTCAAGCGCTGCACCTTTTACATACCCTAGTACGTGAAAGTGATTAAAACCAAAACGGTCCATAGCATCTTTAACAAGCTCAGAACCTAAAATTAGACGTTGTTGTACGCCTTCATCTTCAACCTGTACTAACGCATACTCTAAATCGGCATGCACAGCCACAGCGCGGTTTGCAGGAAGCGTCCACGGTGTTGTTGTCCAAATAACAGTACCAACACTGCCTTCACCTTTATGGCCATCAGCCAGATCAAATGCACTAACAACAGCATCTTGATCAACAAATGTAAAACGCACATCGATTGCTGGAGACTGCTTATCTTGGTATTCAACTTCTGCTTCTGCTAATGCAGAGCCACAGTCTGTACACCAATGCACAGGCTTGGCGCCTTTATGCAAATGACCTTTTTCAATAATTCGACCAAGCACACGAATTGCATTCGCTTCAAAGTCAAAGTTCATTGTTAAATATGGCTTATCCCAATCTGCAAATACGCCTAAACGTTTAAAATCAACTTTTTGACCTTCAACTTGTTTTTTAGCGTATGCACGGCATTTTTCACGAAACTCACTCGCAGTAACTTTTACACCCGGCTTGCCTACTTTTTTCTCAACCATTAACTCGATTGGTAAACCATGACAATCCCAACCTGGAACTAATGGTGAATCAAAGTCAGATAATGTTTTAGACTTAACAATAATATCTTTTAATATTTTATTAACTGAGTGGCCTAAATGGATATCGCCATTTGCATACGGAGGGCCGTCATGCAAAATAAAGGTTTTTTTACCTTTCTTAGCGCTGCGAATTTGACCATAAAGGTCGTCCTCATACCATGCTTTAAGCATTTTTGGTTCACGTTGTGCCAAATTGCCACGCATTGGAAACGGTGTTTCCGGTAAGTTCAAAGTATGTTTATAGTCGCTCATTTATCCTACATTCCGTCTCTATCGGCTACCTGATTTAAACCAAAACACTGCTTAGCGGCAGCAACATCAGTTGCTATTTGCGCCGTTAATTGTGTTAATGTCTCGAATTTTTTCTCATCGCGAAGTTTTTCTATTAACTCCACATGCATAAATTGTCCGTAAATATCCTGTGCAAAATCAAAAAGGTGAACTTCTAATAATGCACGAGTTCCATTAAATGTCGGCTTATTACCTACATTTGCAACTCCAAAAATCTGTTTTCCTGCAATCGTTGCTTGCACTGCAAACACTCCGTTGACAGGACACACTTGGCGTTTTAGGGCTATATTTGCCGTTCTAAAACCGAGTTCACGTCCTCTTTTCCAGCCATGTATAACACGCCCAGAAATAGCATAATCGTGACCAAGCATTATTTTAGCACTCGCTAAGTCACCGGATGCTAAAGCATCTCGTATTAAAGTGCTGCTTACTCTAGCATTTAATTGACGAAAGCTCGCGGTGCTTTTTACATCCATGCCCGCTTGCTTACCCATGCTAGCAAGTAAGTGAAAGTTACCTTGGCGTTGCTTTCCAAACTTAAAATCATCACCAACAGTAAGTGCTTTAACACCTAACTTTTTAATCAAAATCTCATTAACGAATTGCTCAGCATGCATGTTTGCAAATTGCTGATTAAAGCTAATGCAAATAACTCGCTCAATACCTAAATCACTCAATAAACGTAACTTATCTCGTAAGCGCGTTAACCGTGCAGGGGCATTGTTTTTAGCAAAAAACTCTTGTGGCTGGGGTTCAAACAGCATTACAGTGCTAGGCAAACTATGCGCTTTAGCATCGCTAAGTAAACCTTTTAATACTTCTGCGTGGCCTAAATGAACGCCGTCAAAATTACCAATAGTTAACACACAACCAAAATGGTGTGGGCGAATATTGTGTATACCTCTAATTAACTCCATGCCACCTAATGCCTTGTTTAGCGAGCTATTAATTACGGCTAAAAAATGATTAAAGCCGCAGAGTTGCCGATTATAATCTTTTTTTTAGTTTGATTCAGTAATTGCTACACTTTTTATCGTATTTAGTCTAACGCCCATCACAAATAGCATTGCAAAGTAGCTAATACCTGCCAAAGCCACTAGCGCTACTAATAATATTACTTGCTGTGTAAAGGCCCATGTAGCCCAATAATAGTAACTGCTCACAAACCATGTGACAGCTCCCATAAAAATACTTGCAACAACACATTTAAGTGTAAAACGCATACTCATTGATGAGAACTGGTATACATTTTCTTTTTTAAGCTGTCTGTATAATAAAAATGCATTGCAGCTAGCCGATAACGAAGTAGCAAGTGCCAACCCTAAATAACCAATGAAAGGAGCCAGCATAATGTTAAACACCATATTAAGTACTAAGGTAATAATACCAATACGCACCGGTGTTTTTGTATCTTGACGAGCATAAAAGCCAGGAGCGAGTACTTTTATTAGCATAAAGCTTACAAGACCGACCGAATATGCGACTACGCCTAAGCTTACAGCTTTGACATGATCAATACTGTCTTCTTTAAATGCACCGTGGTCGAACAACACGGTAATAATAAGTGGGCTGATGATCATCAAACCTACCATTGCTGGTAGGCCTAAAAATATAACAAAACGAACTCCCCAATCGAGAGTATGCTGAAAGTCGCTACTTTTTTTACTGCTATGTAGTTTAGAAAGCGCCGGTAAAATAACCGTCGCAATACCAATACCAAATAATCCCAGCGGAAATTCAATTAAGCGGTCTGAATAATAAAGCCACGCAATTGAACCCGTCATCAGTAATGACGCAATCATGGTATCGAGCAACAGATTAATTTGACTAATAGAGACACCAAACAAAGCCGGTAGCATAAGTTTTCGTACTTTTTTTACGTTTTCGTCTTGCCATGCCCAGCGCGGACGCGCCAACATTTTAGCGCGATACAAGAACGGTAGTTGAAATAGTAGCTGCACTACACCACCGACAAATACACCTATGGCAAGTGCATAAGCACCTACTGAAAATTTATCATGTAAAAAAATTGCACACGTAATAATAGAAACATTAAGCAAAACTGGTGTAAATGCAGCAACAGCGAAACGGTTATACACATTCATAACCGCACCACTAAGTGCAACTAAGCTTACAAAAAATAAATAAGGGAATGTAAGTTTAAGTAGTGAACTTGCAAGTTCAAATTTTTCGGCATTAGGTCCGCCTTGCCACCAATCTATAAACCAACCGGTACCAAATAATGCTGCAATAACAGGGGAAGCAACAACACCTATAATAGTGACAATTAGCAAAATGGTTCCTAAGGTGCCTGCTGCTTGTGCAACAAAAAGTCTGACTTTGTCGTCTCCTTGCTGTTCTTTAATTTCACTTAGCACAGGTACGAATGCTTGTGCGAAGGCACCTTCTGCAAATAAACGGCGTAAAAAATTAGGAATACGGTTAGCAAATAAAAAAACATCAGCCGCTGCACTTGCGCCTAATAAATTGGCAACGACAGCATCTCGAACGAGCCCTAAAATACGCGATATCATAGTCATACAACTAACAATCATACCAGAGCGAAATAAACCTTTTGACACCTTAAACCTACTCAAAAATCCTCAAGATAGGCGATTATGCCACAGTCTTTTTTATAAATCGCTTTAAAGCACTAGGCTGGGGGTCTGTGCTTTGTTACAATGTCTATATTAACTGCTAAAGCGGCAAATTGATGCTCGTTATATGGTGCAGTTTTTCTTGGATTGTTAAATTTAAATTGACATCCATGATAGAAACAGGCATATTCCACGGCCTTTAATTTAAGCTTTATTTTAAGATTGTTAGGAGCAAACCTTGGCTAACATCAAGTCTGCAAAAAAACGCGCTATCACAAGCGAAAAAAACCGTCAGCACAACGCAAGCCGTCGTTCAATGATGCGCACTTACTTCAAAAAAGTAATTGTTGCTATTGAAGCGGGCGATAAAGAAGCTGCACAGCAAGCTTTTTCTGTTGCTACACCTATCCTAGACCGTTACGCAACTAAGGGTCTAATTCACAAAAACAAAGCAGCTCGTCATAAGAGCCGTATAGCAGCTAAGATTAAAGCTCTATAATTTGTTTTTGATAGAATATAAAAAACCGGCTTTTGCCGGTTTTTTTTTATCTAAGATTTAAACTCGTACTTTAATAACAGTCGACATAAATATTTAAACAGATTAGTGTCATACATTTTCCAAGTCTGGATAAAACTTCTTAAGCATTGCCGCTATTTTTTTAGGTGTAAACGGCTTCACTACAAATCCTTTAGCGCCTTTATCAATTGCATCCTTAACATTTTCAATACCTGAATGTGCAGATACCATTACAACATTTGTCTCAGGGCTTAATTCATTGATTTGTGCAATCAAATCTTTGCCATCGCCGTCCGGCAGTTCTATGTCTAAAAAAATGATATTATAATTTGCAGCCTGGCACTCACTAATACATTGTGAGGCAGTAGATGCTTCCTTTACGTTATCTATCCCTAAGTGCATGAGCGTTTGGCTCAAAAAACTACGCACTGTGCTAACGTCATCTACAATTAAAATTGATAGCTGCGTATTCATCTTTATTCCTCGTAGGCTATAAGCTAACTTTAAGTTATCATAATAATTAGCTTAGTATATAAATTTGCTCATTTAATTATAGAGACCTACGGAAAAAAGGCCAGATTTGCTTTATGTCTAAAACCCCAAATAAACAGTCGTTGCTAGGTAAAGCACCAACAAGAAAAAAAACAGCGCAAAAAAGAAAGCCGCAACGCCCTACTCAGCGCTCTATACCCGTAGAGGAAAAAACAAACATAAACAATGGCACTAGCCAAAAAACAAAGTCAAAAAAGGGGCTATTTATATCTCTGGCCATTGTTATTGTAATAATTTTAGCTTTTCCAAAACCAACCTTGCTCACCTATAAAAAATTAGGGATGGTAAGTGAAAGTGTTTACTGGCCTGGACTTTTAGGTTACGGAGCTACTTTAATTGATTCCAACTTGCATCCCAACTATGATTCTAGCCGTGAATCCCTTTATTTATGCAGTGATTTACAAAAACCACAGAGCTGTCAAAAGTATCAAGTAATTGCTGACAATGGTTTGTTTTCGGCAATTGGCAGTTACTTTTAGCATTAAAAAAACTAATCTGAAAATTTAAAATTACTTGGTTGAAAGGTGTGCAAAAGATCAACATAATGGCGCTCCTTTTTTCAACAACTGAACTATTGAAACGACCATGCTAAACGAGCTAGATTGGCTTTTAAATACTACACTACTTGCACTAGGTTTAGGTGCATTCTTTATTAACCAGATAACACTGCTGCGCGTTGCCGCCATTAGTGCATGTGGTTTATTGTTCTTATCATTTAGCCTAGATCTTATGTCGTCGAGCGTTATTTCAAATATGAGTTTAGTGTTGATCAACACTTTTTACTTGTTTAAAGTTTATACATTCGGGCAATTTAATGTAACCCAAAGTTAACAACTTTTCCTTAGAATATTTAATAGCCCAGCATTGCTGGGCTTTTTTATTGCGAATTTTTAAAATATTAGAAACACGTTGCATCAGGACAATATTAAACGCCACTAAAGCACCACTACAATAATGGTGCTGAGCATGTACTGTTGAGAGAAACGAGAAGAAAGACGAAAACCGAAAATACCTAATAAGCTAGGTTAATCTGCTATTGTTAATTCACTTTGGGTTTGTGTTTTAGATGGACTATCTTCAGCGTTAGCCTGATTAAACCAAGCTGAAACACCTAGCACGATAATTGAAATAACAACGAGGCTTAATTTAGCCCCACTTTGACTGGATTTCATAACACCCTCTTTATATTTTTATTAGTGAGAACATCTTTTACACTAATGAAAATTACAAATGTTAACAAGCTGTTTTTTAAACTAATTAGCTATCAGCTAATAACCTTTTGTTCTATCCACTGAATTATTGAGTGCTAAGCCCTTATTCAAACGTTCAATATTATCGGCTATTTGGTCTATAACGCTATTTAAATCAGATAGCGCTGCACAATGTGGTGTAAGTGTTATTTTGGGATTTCCCCAGTAAGGGTGGTTCTGCGTTAAAGGTTCTTGGTCAAAAACATCCAAGGTAGCAGCGCGTAAGCTATCGCTATTTAATGCATTTAATAAATCTTGCTCAACCACATGAGCGCCACGTGCCACATTAATAACAACAGCATGTGAAGGTAGCTTAGCGAGCATTGAGTGATTAATAATGCCTGTAGTTGCTTGCGTAAGGGGTAATAGACATACAAGGTAGTCAACGTCAGAAAGCATATCGCTAAGTCCTTCATCGCCATAATAAACCTCGACATTAGTCGTGTTTTTATTACTTTGCGCCCAGGCACTTACTTTAAAACCATTAGTTACAAGTTTTTGCGCACATGCTTTACCTAATTCGCCAAATCCAAGTATACCAACATGTTTATTACTAAAAGCTCGTTTTGGCTTCCATGTTTGCTGTGTTTGTTTAGTGTAATACTCTTTTAAGCGTAATTTTTGAGCTAAGACATGTGTAAGTACATATTCCGCCATATCTTCAGCTAGTTGCATGTCAACAATACGTACTACTTCGACACTTTCGTCGAGTAATGTTAAATCGATACTGTCTACGCCTGCACCAAATGACGACACAGCTTTTAAGTTAGGCAGCTGCGGCCACAGAGACTCAGGAGCATTCCACGCAAGTACAAAATCCACATTATTTGCGTTTTTGCAATCAGGCCATTGCTCTATCAATGTATTTGGTAATCGCTCTTGTAACTTCGTTATTAGCTTTTCGTTGTTGCGCCCCGTTATAGCCACCAATACCGACATAAATTCTCCTAGCAATTCACAGTTTATAATTTAGTACTTTAAAAAGTCACACTACTGCAAAGTAACTGTCACACCCTTTTTTTAATCTTACATGTATAGCGAATAGACCAAACGGAATATGAGGTTAATATGATAAGTGTTGATAAAGTAATTGCAGCAAACTTACCACAACTAGAGAACTCTCCAAAAGTAAAAGGTTTAGTAAAAAAGGGCTTAGGTTACTTATTGCATGAACAAGAGTTTATCACCTTTGGTAATACGTACCCTCACCTACAAGGATTAGAATTTGTTGAGCAAGTACTTGATGAACTCAATTTTGATACGCGCTATAAACCTAAGCAGATAGAACATATTCCTAACGAGGGTAAACTTGTTATTGTTGCTAACCACCCTATTGGTTCACTAGATGCTTTAGCACTTATCAAAGTACTCTCTACAGTAAGGCAGGATTTAAAAGTAGTCGCAAACCGCATGTTAATGTCGGTCAGCGCAATGCATTCTCTTTTACTCCCTGTTGATAACTTATCTGGTATGAGTAAAAAGCAAGAGCTTAGTAATATACAAAACCATTTAAAAGGTGGAGGTGCCTTACTTATATTTCCTGCAGGGGAAGTGTCGCGCCTAGGACCAACCGGTATTAAGGATTGCAAATGGAATAGCGGTTTTTTACGTATGGCAAAAAAAGCCAACTGCCCCATTTTACCTATTTTTATTAAAGCCAAAAATAGTCCGCTTTTTTATGGTACATCAATGATTTATAAACCTTTGGCAAGTTTACTATTAGTGGCCGAAATGTTTAAGCAGCGCCAAAAATCTTTAGAGTTTGAAATTGGTGCTTCTATCCCTCCTGAGTCCTACTTGATAGAAAACCTTAAAGATAAAGAAATTGTAAACCTCATACGTAAGCAGCTTTATAGGCTTACAACTAAAAAAACACTGCCGCTAAAAACACAAACACCTATTGCTGTGCCCGAGTGTAGAAAAGAACTAAAAAGAGCAATTGAGCAATGTCAGCTTCTGGGTAAAACACACGATGGCATGCACATTCATTTATATCAATATGTAGGTAGTTCACCTATTTTTAGAGAGTTGGGACGCCTCAGAGAAATTGCATTTAGAGCAGTAGGTGAAGGAAGCGGTAAGCGTCGTGATATAGATAAATACGATATGGATTACCAACACCTTGTACTGTGGGACCCTATGCAGCTAGAGCTAGTAGGTGCTTATCGATTAGCCTGCGCACAACAGATAATACAAAAACATGGACGTGAAGGTTTATATACCGATAGTTTATTTTCTTACACCGACGCTATGACGCCCTATCTGCACCAAGGTATTGAGCTTGGTCGAAGTTTTGTACAACCTAAGTATTGGGGACGTAAGAGTCTCGACTATTTATGGTACGGTATTGGTGCTTTTATAAAAAACTACCCACAGTATAGATATTTATTTGGGGCTGTAAGCGTGTCCAACGCTCTACCTGAGCAAGCCAAAGCCATGCTCGTTTATTACTATCAACATTATTATAAAAGCAGTATAGAACTAGCTACGCCTAATAATGAGCTTAAATTAACTGAGCAACAGCTAACTCAATGCAATATTCTTTTTAATGGAAACGATGTTAAAGAAGATTTTGTAGAGTTAAAACATGTGTTAGCTAATATGGGCGCTCAAGTCCCTACTTTATTTAAACAATATACTGAGCTTTGCAACCCTGGCGGTGTACAATTTTTAAGCTTTAGCATTGATCCCGATTTTAATAATTGTATTGATGGATTGGTATTAGTCGATCTTAAAAGTGTGAAAGAAAACAAAGCTAAACGTTATTTAGAATAACTATTGATAAGTAAAGTCAGTGCACCGAGTATTTTATGCATTATAAAATACTCGGTTTATATTTCATTATACAAACCGACTCAATCGCACTTAAGTCTTCCAATACTTTTTTAAGTGTCGGCTGTTTTAATTATTTTTTGAACCCTGCTAAAAACATATTTTCTTGTTTATTAAGGCCCTTGGTTAAACACGAGATTATGGCAAGGCAGTGCCTGCCTTAATATATTCATGTGACTGTTAATTAAATAAATATGTCAATCTTTACAAAAGCATAACGACACTAAAATTAATCTAAATCAATAAAATATTTTATAAGCTTCAAATGCTTTTTAAACTTTGATCTAGAACAGGTTTTCATATTTATTGCTCGGTAATAATAGCGCCAATCAAACAGTAGTTCTTGGAGAACAACATGAAAACTCAAATTAGCATCGCATTATTAACCTCTTTATTAGCACTCTCTCCAGCTGCACACGCTAACTTTAGCGTAAATGTTGGCGCTATTAACGTAAACCCTGATAACAGTAGCTCAGCGATTAATGAAGCACCTACGCTAGGCCTTAAAGGTGATTCAGATACTCAACTAGGTATCACCGTAGATTATGCATTTAACGATCAATGGGTGTTAGAGCTGATAGCAGCAACACCGTTTTCACACGATGTAAATGGCGCAGACGGCTTAGCAGGCAACAAAATTGCAGATATAAAACAACTTCCACCGTCATTGGTTGCACAATACCACTTTTTAGATACAAGCTATGCGCTAAGACCTTTTATAGGCGTAGGCATAAACTACACTACATTTTTTGATGAGCAACCCTCTCAAGCACTTAAAGCAACACTAGGAACAGACGATGTAGAAGTAAAGTTAGATGATTCGTTTGGCTTTATGGCTCAGGTAGGTGCTAACTATAAAATTGATAAAAACTGGGGTTTACACGCTATGGTATCAATTATGGATATTGATACCGATGCCACTGTTTATGCTAATGGTGCAAAATCGCTTACATCAACTGTTGAGCTTGACCCTGTTGTGGCTATGTTTGGTGTTAGGTACAGCTTTTAAAGCATATATGAAGTAGTACATAGTTACCCAATTACAATGTGTGTTAAAAGGCCGAAAGGCCTTTTTTCTCATTTGTAGGGTATTAGCGATTTGGCAGGTTACTTAACTTTTTCTGCTCTAACATTTCTTTCCAGTGCATTACTTCACTTGGCAATATAGGTGTTTGCCCATCAAAACCAGCAACTTCAAGCATTTCTTCAATACTTATAATACCCTTTTTACTTTTAAATACACCGCGTACATAAGCAATAGCATGTAAGCCTCGCTCTGAGTGAAACTTTTGCTCAATATAAAAGTATTTATGATCCCAGCCAACTAACTTAGTACTTATTGTATATCGCTGCATAGGTTTAATATCGCGGATATAAGTAATAGCAGTTGCGTTAACAATCGGAAACCAACGACGCTTCATTATTTGCTTTAGTAAGCCAACACGCTCCGTCATCCACGTGCGAGATAAATCCATCATCGCAAGATAGCGTGAGTTCGTTAAATGTAGATTAATATCACAATCAGTCGGCAAAGCTTTGTAATCAATATCTACTGTATCAAGTAGATTTTGATATTGCTTATTGCGTTTAATTTTGAAAAATAATAATAAAAGTCGAATATATAAGTTCACAATAAAGGTCTTACCAGTTAAATTTATTCGAGTGTAGCATAGCCCCTTGCGAAGACGAATATTCTACTTTAATCTTAAATCATTATTACAATAAAAAAGATAGCTAATGAAATCAAAACTAAAAATTATCGCTGCACTGGCCCTATTAGTCCCTAGCTACAATGCTTTTGCCGATTTCTCGTTACCAGGTAAAGGCTCAGTAACTTACCCTACCGGTGTAGTTAAAGAATTTAAATTTGGTTTTGAATGGCAGCAAAAAGCTGAGAAATTCACTATTGGATCTAAAAGTTACAATATGGAGCAAATTCCTAGCTCTTACTCTGTCGCCATCACGCTTTCAAAAGATGACAGCCAAGTATGGGTTCAAGAATTTAATAACGGGTTTATTGAGGAGTTTGAATGGCAAATTGGCGAACATACAGTCACTCTAAAAAAGCAGCAGTTTAGCGATCCGGTAAAAGGTGACTATGTTATTGAGCTAAATGGCCGTAGCTATTTTTTCACTCGTAATAACGCCAGTATCGTAATGAACTTTAACGAAGAAGGTATTGAGACGATTGCAATTGATGGGGTAACAAAAAATATGGGCACTAAAAATTAGTCCCCATATTTTAATTTCTTTAAGTCAATTACACTTTTACTGTTTTTCGATTAATCCCGTAATCACGTAACTTATTAGCTACAGCGGTGTGACTTAGGCCCAATCGCTTAGCTAACTGACGTGAGCTTGGGTAAGCAGGGTAGAGTTTGCGAAGTAAAGTCGCTTCAAAACGTTTAACAGCTTGATCTAGTGAGCCTTCAAAATCAGACTCTAAATACCCTAAATCATGAGTAAAAGTTGGTAACTGCAAATGCTCTACGCGAAGCTCGCTATCATCTAGTAACGACACTGCACGGTAAATTGCATTTTCCAGCTGACGTACATTTCCAGGCCAGGGATACTCTTGTAAAAAGCTTAAACACTCTTGTGATAAAACAGGAATTGCATGACCATTTTGTTGCGCATATTTTTGAATAAAATGCTCTGCAAGTGGTCCTACATCTGCTTTTCTATCTCTTAGTGGCGCTATTTCTAAAGTAAGCACGTTTATACGGTAATATAAGTCTTCTCTAAAAACCCCTTCTTGTACCATTGCAGGTAAGTCTTTTTGAGTAGCGGCAACAATACGTACATTTACTTTAACTTCGTTCTCATCGCCTACTTTTCTAAACGTACCATCTTGTAAAAAACGCAGTAACTTAGTTTGTAGTTGAGTCGACATTTCGCCAACTTCATCTAAAAATACAGTTCCACCATCAGCTTGCTCTAATACACCACGCTTTGGCGCTGCGTTTTCTTCGTACCCGGCATAACCAAATAATTCAGACTCAGCAACATCATCAGGAAGTGAAGCACACGACAGCGCAATAAAAGGCTTAACAGAGCGATTAGATGCGTAATGACACGCGCGAGCTAATAACTCTTTACCTGTGCCAGTTTCACCAGTAATCAAAATAGGGGCTTCTAGTTGCGCCATTTTGCGTGCTTCGCGCACAACTCGGCGCATTGCCGTACTAAAGTTATGAATAGTCGCAAAGCTTTCTTGCCCGTAGCGTCTAAATGCACTGACCTGCTGCCCTAAGCGGCTTTGCGATTTAATGTTAATAACCGCACCCGCAAGCACATCACCTTCACTACCTTGAGGGACTGCAATTGGTAAAATATCTGCAATAAAATCCTCACCCGCCACTTCAACGCGTGTGGTTTGCCCGAGCACTTCTTTACCTTCTAGCCAACGTGTAAAGTTAAACCCTTTAAGTAAGTTATTAATATTTGCACCAATAACTTCTTTTTCAATTAACTGTAGGTCCTTACATGCTGCATCGTTGCATAAGCGTACCCAACCTTTAGCATCAATAGAGATAACGCCATCAGGCAATGCACGTAGCAAAGTATTTAATTCGTTGTGTTCACGCTCAGATGGTAAAAATGCAGTGGTACGCACGTCATGTACGCCGTCGATTAAACGTATCGATGGCATAATTTTTTGAAATTGTTCAAATTCTATTTCGGGAAAACTAACGTACATACGACAATTTACAGAATCGACTTCGATTCCTTTTAAATCAACGCTGTAGTTAACTAATATATTAAGGATTTCTTGAGCAATACCAATTCGATCAGCACAGTGAATATCTAGACGCATACATCCTCAAAGAAGGAAAAACTATATTAGCCGAATAATACGCTAAGTCGCTTTGAGAAGGTAGCTTATTGTAAACATTTTTGGACGAAACAGACTGCGAAAGCGATAAGTTGAAATGCAATTAAACGAAGAAAAACAGCACTGATATTTAACTATACCAGTGCTGTTTGTTAAATCTTATTATGTGACTACTTACCTTGTGGGTAAGCAGACCAATCACCACCATCTAATTGTATAAGTGGTCTTTGGTTAACATACATCATTATTGTGCCTTCGTTTTCAGCAACCTTAGGTGCTGTGGGTAGGTTTTCAAGCAAATTAGCAACACTATTATTCCCACCAAATACATCAGTTTGCAGCGCCTTACTTACCAGCTCTGAAAGCGCAAAGTAACTTGTTGAATCATCAACCACAATTTGCGAATAGTTTTGTACGTCTGGGCCTATAAATTTAATTGCTACAGGTACCGACACAATTGCTGGGCTTGGGATTTCACGTAAACCTGCAAACTGTACTTTGTCACCTTTTAAATTAGCGCCGTGTTCAGGCACTATCATTAACATAACGTTGCGACCGCGTTTTTCTAATTTTTTTACAAATTGGTTAATATCAGCAAACAAGTTTTTATGTCTGATTGGGTATGTCTCTTTACTATTAACCCTTGGTTGATTCTCTAGCTGATTACCATCATGTAAACTTGTGGTGTTGTAGTACATCGCACACGGCTTACAATCTTCAGCTTGCTCTAACCAACCATCCAGCACAGCTTCATCTGAGTAAATAGGACTATTATCAAAGCCTCGTAGCGCCACTGGCATTGAATCTATATTAAATGGCGTACTATCTAGGCCACCGTACTTATTTATTAAACCTTTAAACTCATCAAAATGTCCGTCGTGATTCATCACAACATTGTTTTGATAACCTAGTTTCTCTAGGTTTTTAAACAAGTGACATTGTTCAGGTGCCTCTTTAAATAATGCTGTTTGACTCGTTTGCCCACAACTAGCGCGCAGCAGTCTTACCGCAGCGGGTCCACTGTATGACGTAGCCGAGTTAAAGTCTGAAAACACCACATCAAAGTCTTTATACATATCAGTAACACTTACACCAATAGCATTTAAATCAGCAACAGCCATTGAGCATATGTTCAAAATAATTAAATCAAACAGCTCACCATTCACTTGGTTTGGAAAGTGGCTCATTAGTAAGCTTTGTTGTTGGTAAAAATCAGCTAATTTTTGATCAGGAGATTGCGCTGCCTGAGTGATCACTTGCGTTTGAGGATTACTCTGATTTTGAGTAACCGGTTCAGGGTTTGCCACATTATTAACGAATTGTGATTGAGAGTTATCTCCTTGCCACCCTACAATTAACAGCCCAACAATAGTCACAGTGGTAAAGCGTATCCATTGCGATGTATACCAAAAACACACACTAATTACGAACAAAGCCAACAACATATCAACGCTAATAACTCGGGTTAATAGCTCGATAAAGTAACCAAAACTAAAATCTTGAACGTTACCTGCTTGTTTAGTCAACCTGTTTATTGGTGGCAACCATGAGTCTTGATAAAGTAATACCACTGCAAACACAGCACCTACTATATGTTTTGCCTTCTCTATTAATGGCTGTTTAAATTTAATCGCAAGCAATGAAGCAAAAGCGGCATTAGTTAGTACGTTAAAATCAATTGCACCGTAATAAAACAGAGCAAACTTAACTAAAAAATAAAGGTTCCAAACCCCTAAACCTGATAATTTCACTGCTTATCCTTTTTTACTGTATTTGGTGTATAAGGCTCTAGTACTTCATGTTTAAAAGTAAGCTTATAATAATATTTTGTTATTTGAGATAAAATGTATTTGCCTAGCATACAAAGCACCGCGCCAAGCACCATTGCAAGAAACACGGTAATTAAAAGCTGATTCATACTCATAAGTTATCTCTTAGTTTCATTATAAAAGGCTTAGCATCTGGGCGGCTTTTACTAGAAAATTCTGGGGTGTTAATATTTTCAGTAACGCTGTTTGCTATATCAGGTGCAAATTTATAGCTATCATTCTCAGCAAGTTTTTGCGAGAAATCTACAACACTCTTACCTTTATAAAATCGCCTTAACTGTTTACATTCTTGTTGAATGTAAAAGTGGTCAGAAATTATATTTTGCTGTACAAAAAAATCACTCGTTTTTAATTTAAACAAATGCTTAATTGCATTATCAACGTCATTTTCTCTACAAGCATGCAAATATAAATAAACTGTATTATCTGCAATGCTAAATACATCACCTTCGCGCTTAATATGAAATAAATGCAAAGGATGAATAGGGTCAATTCTTGGTAGTAGCTCAAGTTTCACTAGCACACCACTAACACCTAAATTAACGGCTGAGTCACTATGAATTTCTACTTGTTTCGTAAACTCGATGAAAGGTAAATATCCTTTCGAAAAGGTATTTTCAGTGTATTTCAAAACATCCTCAACTGAGGAAGGTAAAGGCCTTGAAAACTTAAAACCTTGAATAGATTGCACTTGTGAAAGCAAACGCGAAGGCTCTGAAAAGCTATACAAAATTAGATTTACACCCAAGGTTAAAAATAAGCACTCATCTTGATGGCGAATAACACCATCAACATTTTGAATAACAAGCTTTAACCATCGTCCGCAGTTTTTTCTAAGTTCAAAACACTGCTTACCCAATAGCGCCAAATCGGTGTAACGCGTTACTGCAAAAATTAAGGTGGCTGCTTCTACTTTTGGGCCTTTATTAAATAAATCATTATTATCTTTTACGCTTTTATAATGCATCGGTAACTTAGTACCTTCGGGCACAGCACTTGGCACAAGCCAAACATCGTCTTCATCGGCAAACTCTGACTGTTTAAGTGTTTTACTTTCGCTTGCCGTTCCAGTTTGAACAACAAACTGATTACCACTTAATAATAATTGGTAATGTTCACCAGCAATAACCCCCCTACTGTGACGCCAATAATCATATTCAAGTACTCGAACCGCAGAGTCGTTATCAACAAATACCAGCCCATCAAATACATTGTTTAATCGTCTAAATAAAAAGCGATAATTTGCAATATCAGGTCCCGAAATTAAAAATAATAATGTAGCTCCCGTACTACGAACAAAATCGTTGTACCGCCTCATCATCAGCTCTAAGCTTTTCTCGTCAGTACTGCTTAACTGTGCTGTATGAAAATGAACAAAAATAAGCGCTTTGTTTAGGCGTTTATAAGCACTTATTTCTTTTATAATACCTGAATTAATTTTCTCTATAGAATGATTCTGTGTTTCTGAGGCCAACGAAAAAGGGTGTACTCTATTATGCTTATAAGCATAATTTAACGATGCAGAAAAAGAAGAATCAAAAAATGATTCAACCTCTTGGGAAACTATATATATATCATTAACCAAGCTTTGGTTAATTGAATGTAACGCCAATTCGATTACAAAATTGTCTAAAGGGGCTAAAACAGCATAACTTGAAGCCGATTTTAACTCTTTTGCAGCAGGCTCTAATCCCGTTATGTTAAAGTTATGCACTTAAAACGCCCTATAAAAAATACTTTTTTACTAGTTTTAACCGTTATTCTATATATAATAGCCAAATATTGTCCACTTTTAATCAAAATAATTAAAGTAACTGTAAAGGGAAGAATGAATAACTTGACGCCTAAAAACTCACAAACGTTAACATCAAGTGACATAGAAAACCTTGCACTACGTTTTGGTGGAAAGAGTGATGACTACATAGAAATTGTAAACAAACAGCAAAATAATAATACAATTAATAAGTACGCATTACTTAAAGAAATAAACAACGAACTAAACACATAAGTTAGTTCAATTAAAGATAGGTAAAACTTCCGTTGCAAAGAGTTTTCGTTAAAGGTATCAAAGGCGGTTTAGGCACTACCTCTGTGGTTGCAAATTTAGCGTGCGTGCTAAAAAAGTCTGATGTTGACGTTATTGCAATCGATCTAGATGCAAAAAGTGACCTAGGTTTACATTTTGGCTTGCCATGGAAGTATACCAAAGGCTGGAGTAATGAAGCGAGCTTTGAAGATGCACTTGTGCATTTTCATCAAGATGACGATGGCATTATATTTTTACCATATGGTGACAGCACTGATACTAGCATCGATAACACCACTAAAATGGTAAATAGATGCAAAAACCTAAATTATAGCCAAGAAGCGTGGGTAATTTTTGACTGCCCTGCACATATTAACCTTCCCCACTATCCGTTAGAAAAAAACGATATTGTAATTGAACTGGTTAATTGCGACGCTATTTGTCACAGCTTAATTTATAGACGCCTACAAACACTCAAAAATTCAGATACTGATTGGAAGCATTACTTTTTAGTTAACCGCTATAATTCTGCATCTACGCTAGAATTTGACTTGTTTTCTCTTTGGCAATCTACTCTCCCTCTTATGGCTCCGTTTTTTATCAACAGTGACGAAGTTATTAAAGAGTCAACCGCATACAGAAATGTAGCGCTTAATTGCGCGCCATATAGTGTCGCAAACGATGACTTTGAAACACTAGCTGGTTGGCTAGTTAGTAAAGCGACCTTATAAAATGAGCATTACATTATTTTATCAGCGTCCTATTCACAGCACTTTATACTTGCTGCTGAGCATTTTATTTACTGATAAGTTAGTCCGGTACATTTTATTTAAGTTTCATAGCTACTTTAATCAACATAAAGTAAATGTTATTGAAGCTTTTATAATGCCTTTTATTACGCTTTTAAGCTCACTGTTTATAAATATTAAAAAGCACAAAATCAGCTTTGAATATACCCTTTATGACTACTACCCTCATTTAAGGTTGCCTTACCGAGCCTACATTTACTCAAATATATTACGCTTTATTATACAAAGTGTTTTTTTAGTGTTTTTTAAAAACCAGCTTAAATCTAGTTCTGTAAAAGAAGATGCTGTTAATTATTTTTATGACGGCGTTAGCTACCTTTTAAGGCAATTACGTTGGTTTGATTTAAAGCTAGGTAGATTATTAAAGCGCCTACTATCAAAAAACAAAAAAGGCCCTAAAAAAAGCTGTCTCTTATACACAAATCCCTGCTAAGAAATTAGCGGGGATTTTTTTGAACTAAATCTCAATGTCATGATCAGATCTTCAAA
>NZ_WTKX01000040.1:0-25039 GCF_011378755.1 Pseudoalteromonas sp. Z1A2
CCCACACAGATGATTGCTTTATATTGTTAAAGAACGTTTTGAGTCGCTTTAGCGTCTCAAGGGATGCGAATAATACACCCTTTATTTTTTGAGTCAACACTTTGTTTTAAATTTTCTTTTGGAAGATTTAAAACCGAAGTTTTATTTAACTCTCTGAGTAGTTCGTGCCTCGCTATGCGTTGGCCTTTCCCGTCTCAGTGGGGTCGCATTATAGGGAGATCCGAAAACAGATCAACCCTTTTTTTAGATCTTTTTACTGTTCGAACAAAAATAGAACAAAACCACGTAAAACCACATGAAAACCCGTCTAAGATGATGCTTTTTTATGCTCTTATTTATTATTTAATACAAATATCATTGCTATGTTTGATTTAGGCGTTAAGATAGCAAGTTCACAATGTTAAATTAATGTTTATTTCCTGTTTATTGGTAGATCTAAAATGAAATTACCCGATCAAAAATCTTTTATCTTCTCTGTTATTCTTGCTGTAGTTGGTTTTGTTGTTGTTGAGTTTGCTTTAGGCGGCTTAGCTTTAAACCCTGCATTACTATTTGGTGCTGGTTTATTAATAGGTGCGATTGCTATTGCTGCAATATCATCTGATGTGACTGAAGAAGCTGAAGTTAAAACAAAAACGCTTTATGTTGGTAACCTTCCTTATCGTGCAAACGAAGGTGTGGTTCGTGCATTATTTGAAGAACAAGGCAAAGTATTCAATGTTCGTTTATTAAAGGATAAGAATACTGGCAAACGTCGTGGCTTTGGTTTTGTTGAAATGGCGCAAGCTGATGCAGACAATGCAATTGCTAACTTGAACGATAGCGAGTTCCAACAACGTACTTTAAAGGTACGTGAAGCAAAACAAAAACAAGAAGATGATTCTAATGCTCTACGTACTGAGACGGATCAGTCAGTGTAACTAGCTTTACCGCTAGCTTATTGCTAAACACATCAGCCGTTGCATAATATTGCAGCGGCTTTTTTATGTCTGTTTGTTTATCCACACATAAGTTAAGTTGGTTAAGTAGGAAGTTGACTCTATTTGCTATCGCTACACCTGAATCAAGTAATTTTACATTCCCTTCAAAATACTGACTAATCGGCTCTGCTAATATCGGAAAGTGCGTACACCCTAGTACAAGTACATCTATTGTTTTATCTATATGTAGTTCATCAAGTACTTGATACAACTTATTTGTATCTAAAGAGCCTGTAAAAAAGCATTCCTCAGCTAACGTTACTAATTCAACACTGCTATACAGATTAACGATCACATTACGTGCATGTTCAGCAATTAATGTTTTTGTGTATGAACTGGCGACCGTTGCCGGTGTGGCTAACAAGCCAATATGATTTGAGCGTGTTAATTCTGCCGCAGGCTTTATTGCTGGCACAACACCTACAATAGGAATATCCGTAATTTGGCGAACAGCGCTGAGTGCAGATGTAGAAGCTGTATTACACGCTATTACAATTAAATCGACGTTAAGCGTGTTGGCTTTGATGAAATGAATAAGTGAACATAACCGGTTAATTATAGTTTGTTGGGATTGAGCACCATAAGGTAGTAATGCATTATCCATAAAATAGCTGTACTGAGCATTGGGGATACTTTGCTTGATATGTTCAAGTACAGTAGTTCCACCAATACCTGAATCAAAGACCATTATATGCGCTGACAAACTACCGTTCCTACTTTACTTTAAGAACGGCAGTTTGCCATGAGGTTTTTATAAAAGAAAGTAGTTTAACTTTGCGTGGCTTCTAAATCAGTAAGCCTGTTGGCTGCTGAATTTAACTGATTAAGGTTTTCGAACATAGACTTTGTATAATCTACTAACTTATCTATTTGTTCCTGATCTTGATTTAACCATTGGAGAATGCCAGCTAGCTGATTTTGTAATCCAAGCTCACCCGCTTTTTCAAAAGCATTTTTAAGGTCGTCATTAAAAGGGGCTAAACCCTCTGCTACTTGTTTTTCTGGTGCTGGTTTATATTCTTCATAGCTTTTAACTGTTGCTATTGTTTTTGTTTGGCGTAAATCCATAGAAAAAGCCACCAGCTGATCGCTGTCTAAACTCAGCTCTTGCGCTTGTTCAAATGCTTCATCTAAATCACCACCAAAAAAGGTTTTACTTAAATCTTGTAAGTCTTCCATCATCGCATTAATAGCTTCTTGCTCTTGCTCGTTTAAGTCACCATTTACCGACATCGAAAATGATACCTGTCGAGATTGCGATGATGAGCTTGCAAACGACTCACTATTACTATTTTGCTGATAGCCACTTGCCGATTGAGATTCAAATGCATCAGCAAAGCTAATACTTACCTCATCGCCTTCTGCGGTAGTAAATTTATACTCTGCATTACTCGTCATACTGACGTATTGGGCCTGGCTTATATTTACGCTGGCAGGTTGTGGGTTAAATAACGACTCTTCAAACTTATCCAGCCCATTGTAAATTCCCTCTTTGGACTTATTAATGCCCTCTTCCATGTCATCATTAAATACGCCTGTACCTTTGAGTTCATCAACAGCGTCGTCTATCCCTATTTGGACGCCTTTGCGCGCATCGCCTAACATATCTTTGAGCTTTTCGTCATCAGCGCCGTTAGCTTTTGCTTTATTAACAGCACTACTTACAAAATCGAGTACGTTTTTTACTATTTCATCAAAATCAAATAGTGGTTTATCTGCTTTTTTTTCTGCGATAGGCAATCCAAGCTGCTCAGCCATTTTATCGCCAAGCACGTTTGCGGCCAACTCTCGGCCTCGTTGTTGATAGCTATCTTGAGGAGACGTAATTGTAGGTTGCTGTATATCAGCTTTATTATTGAATTTATTGATGTTGTTGTTTGGCGTAAAGCCATAATTACCTATTTTCATGATTCGTCTCCTAAGCGTGCGTAGTTTATTATCGGCTACAACAACAAAAACTAAAGTACAATGTTCAATAAAACAGCATAAATGCTAGCCAAAACTAGACAAATACGCAGCGCTCCCTACAATAGCGCCGATAAACAGATCTTAGATAAGGTAGTAGCGTTAATGGCAGTTATTAAAATAGATACCACACAGTACCAAGCGCAGTTAAGTGAAAAAGAGCAGCGTATTAGTGCGCAGTTTCAACGTTTTGGTGTGGAGCAATTAGAAGTATTTAGCTCAGAGCCAACTAACTACCGCCAACGTGCTGAATTTAGAGTATGGCACGACGGTGATGATCTGTTTCACATTATGTTTGATCAACGAACAAAAGAAAAAATCCGTGTTGATACATTTGATCCAGCAGCGCCTCTAGTAGGTGAAATAATGCAGGTGATGATTGAAAATCTTAAGCCTTGTGAAATATTACGCCGTAAGTTATTTCAAATCGATTACCTATCAACGCTAAGCGGTGAAATTTTAGTAAGCTTGCTTTATCACAAACCACTGGATGATGAATGGTTAAGTGAAATTAAAGCACTGAAAGAAAAGCTTAGCAGTAAATACAAAATTGACTTTATAGGCCGTGCTCGTAAACAAAAAGAAGTACTAGGTGATGACTTTGTAACTGAACGTTTAACAGTTAATGGGCAAGAGCTTATTTATCAACAAGTAGAAAATAGCTTTACTCAGCCTAATGCAAAAGTAAATATTAATATGCTGGAGTGGGCACAAGATTTATGTAAACCACTTAAAAATGATTTACTAGAACTGTATTGTGGTAACGGTAACTTTTCAATTGCATTAGCAGGTTCTTTTAATAAAGTATTAGCTACGGAAATATCAAAATCATCTGTTCATTCTGCTCAATACAACATTGCTAAAAACAACGTAGAAAACTTAGATATTATTCGTATGTCGAGTGAAGAGTTTACTCAAGCAATGAATGGCGAGCGTACTTTTTCGCGTTTAGAAGGGATTGATTTAAAAAGCTATGACTGCCAAACCATATTAGTTGATCCACCACGCGCGGGCATGGATGAATTAACGTGTGACTTAGTAGCTAACTACGAAAGCATAATTTATATATCGTGCAACCCTGAAACTCTTGAGCGTGACCTTGATCACTTAACACGTACGCATAACGTTAAGCGCTTTGCTATATTTGATCAGTTCCCATATACACATCACATTGAGTCGGGTGTTTTCTTACAGCGCAAATAACCAGCCAAAATTAAAGTGCCAGTACTTTTATAAGTGCTGGTATTTGCTCTTCACTAAATACTTGAATACCATTTTTTATTAATAATGCTGTAGTTAAACCTAGCTCTTCGATTTTTACTCCGTGATGCTTTCCATCATATATTGTATTTCGTCCGCAAGAAGGGCTCGATTCTTTAAGTAGAGCAAAACGAACTTGATTCTTTTTACAGAGTTCTAGCGCTATATTAGCTCCAGTTTGAAACTGTTCTGTTACATCTTCTCCTAAATTAGTAACTACACTCCCCTGTATTATTTCAGCAGGAGCTCTAGGAGTAGGAAGCCCACCAGCGACCTCAGGACAAAACACAATTAACCTATTTTGTTTTTGCCACAAATTAAGCGGTGGATGCAAAATTGCGTGTCCTCTGCCATCGTAGCGAACAGGCTGCCCTAGCAAACAACTCGATACTAATATTTTTTCCATCGCTATATCCTTATAAAACAAAAAAAGCTCCTTAAGGAGCTTTTTTTGTTTTAGCTAAAGTTACTTGTTAGCTAAGTAATTTATTAATTTGCTAATGTCTTCAGGTTTAGTAATACCCGACTCACGACCTAGGTTTAATTTGTACTTACCATTTACAATAAAGGTAGGTACGCCACGAAGTGCGCCTTTTTCTTTAAAGTAGTCTTGATCGCGTTTCATTTTAGAGCTCAGCGTACGTACCGAGAAGCTTTTAAACAGCTTATCAAACTTATCACCATCAACGCCCTGCGCTACAAATATATCTTTTACATCTGCAAGCTCATTAAATTTAGCGCGCTTTGTATGGATATGATTAAAGATTGCAGAAATAATCTGATCTTTTTGTGGAAGCACTTCAGCTGTCGCCAGAGCTTGGCTCATCATCTGTTGGTTTTCTGGGTCACGTACACCTACAAAATCAACATGGCTCTTTTTAAATTTAACGTTTTTATCAAGCTTAGGCTTAAACTCACCAATTAGTGCTTCCATGTTATTACATGCAGGGCAGTAAAATGAGAAGAACTCTTTAACCTCTGGCTTTTTAGTTGCACGCTCAGAAACTACGTCGTAATGCACGCCTTCTTCATACGTTGCTGCAAAGCTTGTTGCTGCCATAGGAAGTAATATTGCAAGCAAACCTGCTTTAACTAATTTAATCATTATTATACTCCGAAATTTATAGTGCTAATAAAAACGCTACTAACTCATCAAGTTCTTTTTGATTTTTGATGGTGTTGAGGTTTATTTTATATTTATCGTTAACAATAAAAGTAGGTACACCTGTAAGTGCGCCTAATTTTGAATATTTATTCTGTTTGTTTTGCATTGCTTGCTCAGCTGAAATAACAGGCATGCTTGCAATCTCTTGATCAAACGTTGCGCTATCAATACCATTTACTTCAAGTAATTTTTTAACGTCTTTCATTTCAGTTAATGGTGCACGTTGAACATGGATACTTTTAAAAATTTGATCGCTAATGCTTTGCGCCTGACCATGCTGCTTAGCAATTAAGTAGGCAAAGCTTAAATTACTTTGTGCTTGTGGCGACACGCCACCTAAAAAGTTAACGTGGTTTTTAATAAACTCAGCGCCTTCTGGCAAGCCTTTTTCAATTGCTTTTGCTACTGGTTCAAACTTAAAGCAATGTGGACAGTAAAATGAGAAAAACTCGGTTACTTGCGGTGACTTGCTTTTGTCTACATCTATAACAGTGTATTGATTATCAACTTCAAACTGTGCAGCAAGTGCTGCAAATGGTAAACATAAAAGTAATAAACTCAGTTTTAATTTTTTAAGCATTTGTATCTCGTTGTACTTGTCTTTAAATAAAATATTACGGCAATAACTTTAACGGTGCTTCTTGCAATGCTGCAAGCTGCTCTTTCAGTGCTAAAATTTGTTGCTCCCAGTATTTGTCATCAGCAAACCATGTAAAGTTCCGCACAAAAGCAGGATCACTCCATCGTTTAGCTACCCATCCCATATAATGGATAATACGCATTGCTCGCAGCGGTTCAATTAATTTGAGTTGAGAGTGATCAAAATCACAAAACTCTTCATACGCATTTACAAGGGTGTCTAACTGTAACAGTTGCGTCGCTCTATCGCCACTGAGCATCATCCATAAATCTTGGATTGCAGGACCTTGGCGGCTGTCATCTAAATCAACAAACATTAGCGCATCACCTGCCCATAAAATATTACCAACGTGGCAGTCACCATGTAAGCGAATACTTTGCACATCTTTATACTGTTTTTGCGCCTGCTCTATCACTAAATCTAAAATAGTATAAAAGGCAGTATTTATTCCCATGGGCACTAAGTTACTTTTTTGAAGATGAACTTTGGCTGTATGCAAATACTCCTCGCAGGTAACTGTTGGCCTATAAGTAAAAGGTTTTGTTTTAGCTACTTGGTGCATTCGGCCAATTAATCGCCCCATTACATCAAGCTGATCTAAATTATCAACCTCAAATAAACGCCCGCCTACACTTGGAAACAACACAAACAAATACCCTTCGTGTTCAAACAAGCTTTGCCCATTATATAAAATAGGGGCAACAACGGGTACTTCTGCATCCGCTAGTTCAAATGCAAAGTCATGCTCTTCTTGAATTTGCTCTTTACTCCAGCGCTCTGGGCGATAAAACTTCACTACGTAACGCAGGCCATCATCCGCTTTAAATTGGTACACTCTGTTTTCATAGCTATTGAGCGCTAATAAACCAGATTCGGCGTATACACCTACGCTTTCTATTGCATCGAGTATTAGATCAGGTGTTAAGTCAATAAAACTAAATTTACTCATACTCTTCTTATATAAAATAAAAGCGGGTTATATACCCGCTTTTGTTAATTGCTATATCAACTTACCTAATTAAGGTAAGTTGCGATTATCGCGCTTTAAAAAAGTTACTCGACTGCGATATTGTCTCATCCGGCTCATCTACCGGTGAAAGCACAAAGTTAAACTCAGTCATCGGCGCCTTCAAATCATAAGGGTCCATTACAAGTGACAATGGTACGTTATGAGATTCCCCTGCCTGCACAGTAAATGACTGCTTACCAATATACTTAAAGTTATCTAACCCTTGTACTTTAATATTAAAGGTTTGCTCGTACTGCGCTTTATTAATTACCTTTAATGTATAGGTGTTCTCTACTAAACCATCAAAATCGACACGATATAATTGGTTTCGGTCACGAATAATATCAAAGTCCATTGTTTTACGCAGTGCTATATTAGCGACAAGCGCTCCCGTAAGCACAACAAGTATGACCGTGTAACCAATAATTTTAGCTCGCAGTGGATTTGTTTTATTTTCTGGGGTTTCGAGATTTCGCTCTGTCGTATATGAAATAAGCCCACGCGGGTATTCCATTTTATCCATTACGCCATCACACGCATCAATACATGCACCACAGTTGATACACTCAGCTTGTAGCCCATTTCTAATATCAATACCTGTTGGGCACACTTGAACGCACAAGTTACAGTCTATACAGTCGCCTAGTTCTAAATCTTTATGATCTACTTTACGTGAACGAGGACCACGGCTTTCACCTCGGCTTTCGTCGTACGTTACGGTGTATGTGTCTTTATCAAACATAGCTGATTGAAAACGAGAGTAAGGACAGATGTGTAAACACATAATTTCTCGCATCCAACCGGCATTACCATAAGTACACGCTGCAAAGAAAATAATACTGACTAGTGCATAACCGCCTACATCAAACGTTACAAAGTCAGGGAGTAACTCCCTTATTGGCGTAAAATAACCCACAAAAGAAATTGCGGTATACAACGAAAACAATACCCAACTAGTATGCTTTGCCGTCTTACGCCAAAACTTATCAAAATTCATGGGTCGTTGATCGAGTTTTTTACGTTGATTAGCCGTGCCTTCAAGCTTTTCTTCGAACCAAATAAAAATAAAAGTCCAAACAGTTTGCGGACATGTATAGCCACACCACACCCGTCCATAGAAGGTGGTCACTAAAAACAACGCAAATGCTGCCAACATAAAGATAAACGCTAATATAGTAAAATCTTGAGGCCATAGCGTTAAACCAAAAATATTGTATTTTTGACCAATTAGATCAAACAGCACAGCTTGCTGGCCATTAAAATTAATCCAAGGTAGTAACATAAACGCAAGCAGGCCTAAAAAGCCAATGCGCTGTCTAAGTAATTGATGTAGGCCTTTTACAGCACGCACATAAATACGATTTCGGGGATTGAACCTATCATCTTGACGGCTTAAATCCGGTTTTTGGATTTTCACCTCTACAGGGATATTCTTTACTTTAATTTGCTTGTCCATCGAAGTTCCTCAACGCCGCTTGGAAATAAAAATCCAGCAATACTCAAGTACTCTATACTTAAAGTTAGCAAGTTACTTGCTAGGCATATTTACTTTAATAAATTGCCTTCTCGAATACTTTCAGATATTTCAGAAATATCTGACTGCTGTTAACCATTATAACAATGTTGGTTAAAATTACTGGCATAGATTGCTAATAATTTATTCATCCCAGTTACTTGCTTTTAAAATGCAGTTTATTACACTGCATGGTAATTCAACCCTACTTAGATCAAGGTTTACGTATCCATGAAAAAATTTATTATTTTGGTAGTTGTGATCCTTGCCTTTTTTACAATCGATCACCCACTTATAAAAGAACCTCGCGAAAGGTTACTAGGTGAAGGCATTGGCTTTTTAAGTGATGCAAGCAAGGTCAACAGAAGCCCCGCTGCAAATATGGCGAAAAATAGGATCAGCAGTCAACTTAAACTATCTGAATCTGAAGGTGAGTATGTAGAAAAAACGTTTACAACAGATGACTCTGTTCAGTTATTTCACCTACGCTATTGTCGTGAGCGTGACTTAAACCTTTATTTTTATGACGACCGTTTAAATACGGTATGTAAAATAGTGACTGAAGCATTAGAGCAAAAGCGAGCAAAGTAGTGGATTTTTCAGGATTAAATAAAAAAGCAAGCGACTCATTTCATAAGCAGCGCAATATGCTCAAGCAATTAGCGCAAGGCAAAACATTAAAGTGTGAGAAGTGTAATGGGGTTTTAACACTTGATTTAGCCACCAGCGAGCCTGGTAAAGGCATAGTAAAGTGCAAACAAGGCTGTACGGATATTATATTAGAGCTAGGCACTTAGATTAAACTAAGCGCCTAGTATTAATAATTACTCTTCCCAACTCTCGTCGGTTATCAAGCCGCTATTAATTGCGACCACTTCAATTAGTTCAGCAAACCCTAATGCAAAGTCACCCATAGATTCATACTGATACTGACACAAAGCTTCTATTGTCATGTTATTTTGTTTGGCAATCTGAGCTATTGCTAGTTGGTCGAGTGCAAAAAAGCTTAGTGTGCTTAACGCACTTTCTAGTGCTTGTTTAAAATCAACGTCTAATTGCGGTGCATTTAACAAAGGTTCTGCATAAGCTTTCGTTGCAACTAAGAAGCCTTTACTCCACGACTTACAAAATTCAGCATCAAATGTGTCTGGTAATTTATATCCAGTTTCGAACACCTGCTCACTAATTTTGTGATAAAGCGCCATAAACAAAAAAAGCATTTCTTCATCTAAATCATTAGCTGTGTTTGGCAATATCTGCTCAAGCCACTCATGTACATCTAATGGGTTAGGCGAACAAATTACACCAAATAAATAGCCTTGGCTTTGTACAAGGGTCATTGCTTGAGATTGGGTATTTAAAAATGAGCTGAGCTGCTTTGCGTGCAACTCAGTAAATTGGGGTATTTGCATTAAAACTCTTTATATTAAAACATTAAAAGTTGAGCGGGTAGCGACCTTGGTTATCTGGTCGGCCTAAAAACTTAACCGCATCATGTACATCTTTAGGTAAGCTGGCATCTGGTTTTACATAACCTGCCACTCTAAAGTCGAAATTAGCTTTGAGTGTAGCATCTGCCTCAAGGCCAAGCGTATTATCTGGGTCAATTAATATAGCAACATCACCCGACTTACAGCTTAACTTACCAGCTAGAGGTCCAATATTAAACCATCCATTTAAACCTTGAACATCAATATTAGGGCTCGCTATTTCACCTTTTAGTGAATCACAATAAGGTGCGCCTGAGCTGTATTCATCAAGTTCTAAAATCACACGCCCTTTAGCGGTAACAGGCAGAGGAAGTTGCACACGTTGCATTGCACGCTCTACAGTGGAGCGTACTAGGGCATCAGTCACTATTACTTTTTTATTAAAAAACCCATAACTTACATCTGCGTAACCCGAAATATCACTGCGTTCTCGTGGGTTACCAAATTTTATGTTCGCATTTAGTTTGCCCGTAAATAATTTCCAGCCTGCAATATCCCAGCGCACATTATTTAACTGTTCACCATCAAAACGAACTTGCATCATTTGACCTTGCCAAACAGTGCCTACAGTTTGGCCTACTTCTAATTGCTTTGGAAAATACGGCTTTGCTATATCTAGTGCAATATGTGCTGGTAATTTAATAATATAAAACACAATAAAACTAATTAAAAAGACAGCCGATAACGTTATTATTTTTTTCATTAATTAATTCTCTAATACTAAACGGCTTACGCGCACATAGCCTGATTTATCATCGCGACTTAAATCTAAATTTTCAATTTTTAAACCATGCTGGTTTACTAGCTCATCTAGCCATTCTATTAACTGATTAAACTCTACTGAGTCGAGCGTTAAACGAAGAGAATCACTACTGGGCTGCATTTTACTAATATTGATCTTATAGCGTCCACGAGTAGAGTTTACCACTTGGCTTAAGTTTGTATTGCTAGCAACACTGGTGTTGCCTGCAGCCTTTAGCTTAACAATACTGTCATCAACCCAAGCTAATAGCTCTTGTTGTTTAATTTGAGATTGCTGTGCTTTTTCTATCGCGTTATTTAATGGCCTAAATATTCCCATTACTAAAACAAAAATAATAAACACGCCACCAGCGACCATTACCAATTGTTGTTCTTGCTCTTTAAGCGAACGCCACTGTTTCATTAACTGCTTTTTCATACTGCACCTCGCAGTTTAATTTCGCCTACGACATAATCACCGTCATTATTTAAAGACCCTTGCTCAACAGTTAAACCTTGCTTTTCAAGTATGATTTTTACTTTACCAAAAGTTTGGAAGTCTTTAGCCCGTGCACGAATTCGCAGCTCATTGCGACGTTTGTCATAACGAAGTGTTTCAGGTGTAAATTCGCTGACTTGCGAAAACACATCAACCAAATTAGTCGTTAAGTCTAAAAAGCCGGATTCACTTGAGCCTTGTATTTTATCTAACGCGCCTTTAATTTGGCTTTTAATTAGATTAGGGCGAACTTTAGTTCCCGGAAATGCTTTTTGATATCTGTCGACTACTTGAGCTTTAGCTACTTCCACTTGTGTATTAAGTTGGTGTAACTCAATAGCTTTTATTGTAATTGTAGAAACCAATGCAACACTTGCTATAATTGCGGCGCCTTTCCAGTAACCCCACCACAAAGCGCTTTGTTTTTTAAGCTGATACATACCTTGGCGTAAGTTAAAATTAACGCTATCTAACTGTTTTGCAAATAATGCTAGAGGTAAATCGTAATCGCTTGTTTGGGCTTGTAAGTTAACGCTTTCAGGAAACTGATTAGCAGGGCTAAAATGTTTAATGTCGGGGTTACCCATGGCTGATAAATAGCCATTCAACCAACTAGATTCAACCGCACTAATATGCCATTGCCCTTGCTTAAACAACCATTGGTTGTTGAGCTCAATAGCAGTTACGGCACCATCATCTGCAAGCGGTAACAACAAAGCATCGGGTAATATTCTGTATACTGATAGATTATGCTCAGCAAATAATGCGAGCCATTGTTCAAACCATTCACGGTCTGTCATTGCTACACGAATTGCATGTTGCTCACCAAGCATTGTCGGCTGCGCTACAGCTATAAACAGTTCATCTACGTCACATGCTATATCTTCTTCAAGCATGTATGGCAATGCTTGCTCAAGCTTGCGATTCCATTTTGTTGGCAAAGCGACCGTTTTTAATTGCACTTGGTCACTGGGTAATAACACGACAACTTCTCGGGTAAGTGCTTTTTCGCTTAGCTCACTTAAATGCTCTGCATTTGGTAACTCGCCACTGGCTATTATTTCTTGTTCTTGTGGTGAGTAAATTAACCAGTTAAGTAATTCTTGTTCGGTTTGACCCGTGCGGATCAACAGTATTTCTGTCACTGTACGCCTCCAAATTTTCGCGCCAGTATCGTTACGTCGCCGTCTTTAGCGTGCAGTAATGTGGTCATCGAAAAACGCAGATCGACAAAGTTTGCCTGCGTTTGTAATTTAAAATATTCGCTTTTAATACTAAATAGACTTTTTATTGAGTCAGTATTAGTACCGCCTTGCTGCTTCACCTGTTCAAAAAATTCATCGATGGTGTCAAATCCAGTTTGCGGTCTTGCGCCTAACACCGCTTCTGCGCCAGATAAGCTCAAGCTTTCTATCAAGGCACTGAGTATGAGCGCTTGCTCTGGCATTAATGTATTTACGTTAATTGATAAAAGCGTACTGCCTGGTATTACACATACATATGGCAATACTTTTTCCATCACTAATGGGTTAAAGCCCTTAACTAAACGCAGCTCCGATATTGAGGCAAATAAACTATTGGCTGTCATATACGGAAAATCTCGTGATAAGTACTCGTCTTCTTCTGCACCTGAGCGATACGTAATACTGTTCTCATCAAGCCAATCAAATACACTATCTGCCATCGTCTCCTCTGATTCGTCAGCAGGTAAATCTTCAATGTTTTCAAGTAATGCAAAGAGCGCTTTGTGTGCAGGGTTTGTTTTACTTGCGCTATTTTCTTCTGGCGCTATGGCTAAAGCATTTAAATTTAAACATGCTTGTAAATCTGTAATTTTGCCACTTAACGTGCCGTTATCAACAGGGTATGAAGCATCTCCTTGAGTTGCCCACACTTGATCGAGTGTTGTTTTATCGGCATCATCTTTTTTACTTTGTATTAGCCCTTTAATAGCAAGCTCTTCTGCACCGTAGGCGTACCATTTAGCTTGTTGGTGACCTTGCAAGTTTGTACTTTTTTGCACTTGAACCATTAAATTAGCACTCATTTCTACTGCTAAAATAGCCGCTAATGCCACAATAAACAAAACAATAACAAGTGCTGCGCCGCGCGATGATTGCTGCTTAACCATTATTCACATCCGTACTTTGTGTAGCAACAACTTTGCCTTGCCCAGGAACTAAAAATACACGACGAATTGGCTCTGCTTCTATTTGTTGCAACGTAACAGCAACCGCTTTAGGGAGGGCTTTAATTTCCCACTGTTCTTGCCATTCGTTTTTATCATCTAAAAACTCAAACTTAAGTTCTTCAACATTTTCTAGCACACGTTGAACTCGCGGCTCCATATTATCAAGCTGATCAACATAAACCCGATAAACACGCTCAAGGTTATCGTCAATCACTCTATAACCAACGGCTTGTAGTTCTGAACGTGGCAATAAGTTAATTGGATTTATCCAGCCATCTCGTACAAACGCGATACCATCGTATTGGCTTTCTAAAACGTAACGACCAGCAAGTAAATATTGTTCTTGAACATCACCCGACTCATTGCGAACTGCGCGTTTGGTCATTTGGCTAAAATCTTGATCCATTAATCTAAATGTTGTTTGCAATCCATTTAGCTCAGCAATCTTTTCATCGGAGGCATCTTTTGCTCTTGTTGTCGTCTCGAGTATTTGATGAGTAGCAATAATAACAAAAGCTAAAATACCCAGTGCAACCATAACTTCAAGTAATGTAAACCCGCGCTGCTTCACTTACTTTTTGCCTTTATTTAAATACGTTGATAACTCATATGCTGAATGCTCATATTTTTCATCCGTAAAAACATTTATGGTTAGTTTTACAAAGCTTTTGTCAGCAGTGGCTGTAACTTCTTGTTGCCAAAACCATTCAACACCACCCATTACTTCGCTGCCTTTAAGGTTATTTTTACCTTGCCATTGTTCGCCTTTAGTACGCTGTTCAATAATAACGTTTTCGGCGACCCAAGATGCATAGGTTTGCTCTTCAATAGTCGTTAAGTGGTGTATATGCTCGCTTGTTGCTTGCATTGCAGCTATACCCGCCATGGCACAAATACTTAATGCCACTAACACCTCTAATAAGGTAAACCCTTTAGTGCGCTTCATTATTCTGGCTCTCGGCGAAAGTTTACTGGTGCAGTAAATTCACCTTCAATGTAATACACAGGCTCGCTTTGCTCTTTTAACTCTAATATAAGTTGAAACGCGCTTACCTCACCTGATGACAAAATAAGTACTTGTGGTATTTTTAACTTTTTAAGCTCAAGTAAACTGTCTTCATCGCCGCCACTCATAAGCTCGCGCCAGTTAGATTGCTCTAAGAGGTTATCTTGCGCCCACGCTAAATCTTCTAAGTTAAGAGTGAGCTTTAATCTTTCATCTAATTCTATTGGTTTAAAAAGATCTTCACGGTCAAAAGTAATCCACTTTTCACCATCGAAAACTAAATACTCCAATGTATTTTCTTCTACTAATAAGCCCAATTCAACTTGGTTTAAAATAGCAAATTCCGATGCCATATTAATGGTGGTATGCAGCCTTAGTGCTTGAGTATCTAACTCCTCCTCAGCACCACCTTCTAAGCTATATACCACCATTTTTGTGGCAAAAGCGATGATCACTAATACCACTAAAATTTCTATTAAACTAAAGCCTCTGTTTTTTGCATGGCGCTGCTTAAGGCTTGTTTTCATAGCAAGCCTCTAGCATTAACATGTTCATACAGAACGCTGTACTTAAGCATTATTGTTTTTCTTCGTCCCAGTTACCGATATCGTCATCAGTACCTGCTTCACCGTCTGGGCCCATAGAAAAAATATCAAACTTGCCAATTTCACCTGGGCTAATTAACTGATAAGTATTACCCCAAGGATCTTCTGGTAATTCATTAATAAAGCCACCATCAGGGAAACGTTTTGGAACCGGTTCAATGCTTGTTTGGGTAACTAGCGCTTCCAGACCTTGCTCTGTGCTTGGGTAGCTCTTATTTTTAAGCTTGTATAAGCTCATTGCATCTTCTAATTGCTGGATATCTAGATGTGCTTTATCAATAGCAGCCTCTTCTTGCTGACCCATAATGTTAGGTGCAACAATTGACATAATCATCCCGATGATAACCAGTACCACCATCACTTCTAGTAAAGAAAAACCTGATTGTTTATTCACGTAATTACCTCATTATTCTAAAAACATTTAAGTAAAAATGGTTTAGGTAAAACCATTAATATATTTAAAAATTTATTCTAACTTAAAGTCCAACAGCTTTATTCATCGCCATTATTGGCTGCAATATTGCCATTACTATAAATAATACAATAACCGCCATTGAGGCGATCATCGCAGGCTCTAGTAGTTTAAGCGATACATTAACCATGCTCTCAAATTCGCGATCTTGGTTATTTGCAGCACGCTCTAACATTTGCTCTAGTTCACCTGATTTTTCACCACTTGCTATCATATGCAGCATCATTGGTGGAAACAACTTAGTTTGCTGAAGTGCTGCTCTTAAGCTTGCACCCTCACTTACTCTGTCGGATGCATCTGCAACCGCTTTTTTAATTTTTTCGTTAATTAATACGCCGCCCGAGATACGCATTCCTTCAAGTAATGGTACTGAGCTTGACGATAAAATACTTAAAGTACGCGCAAAACGTGCGGTATTAATACCACGAGCCACTTTACCTATACCTGGCATATGTAGCACTCGGTCATCCCACCAAAAACGTATTTTAGGCTGCTTAAGTGCATGCTTAATACCAATGGCTATAGCTGTAATAGCTATTAAACTAATAAACCAATAATTTTGCACAAAATGGCTGCCTGCCATAACCCATTCGGTTGTCCAAGGAAGTACTTGTTTCGTTTTTTCAAACGTTTTTAATATTTTTGGTACTACGGTGCCCAGTAATACCGACACAATACCAATTGCAAATACCACTAATATAATAGGGTAAACCATAGCCTGAGTTATTTGGCTACGCATATGTTGGCGCTGCTCGGTATAGTCGGCTAAACGATTAAGTACTTGGTCAAGGTGCCCCGACTTTTCGCCTGCGGCTACCATTGCACGATATAAATCGTCAAAAACATGAGGAAACTCACTAAGACCATCGGCAAGGGTGTAACCTTCAACTACTTTTGAGCGTACCGACATAAGCATCCGCTTTAAACGCGGCTTTTCGCATTGCTCAGCAACCGCCATAACAGCGCCTTCAACAGGAAGTGCCGATTGAATAAGTGTTGCTAATTGCCTTGTAATTAATGCTAGATCTGAGGTTGAAATTGTCGGCTTAAAAAAGCCACCGAGTAAAGGGGCTTTTTCGCCTTTGACCTGTTTATCACTTTGCGCCGCAGGAACAACTTCAAGCGGCGTTAGTTTTTGATCACGTAAAGTTTGGCGGATTTGTTTAGCCGTATCGGCTTCTAAAATGCCTTTTTTTTCTTTACCTCGGCCATCTAAGGCACGATATTCAAACGCCGCCATAGTTAACCTTCCTCACGGGTAACACGCAATACTTCTTCAAGCGTTGTTTTGCCTGCCAGTACACGGCTACACCCATCTTGGCGAATACTTGGGCTGCGCTTACGAATGTATTTTTCTACGCTTTGCTCGCCTTTACCGTTGTGAATCATTTCGCGTATGGTTTCATCAACTACAAGTAACTCATGAATACCTGTACGACCACGGTAACCATTGAAGTTACACTCTTCACACCCCACCGCTCGATAGATTGTCGGTTGGCTTTCAAAAGGAACCCCTAACAGCTGGCATTCATGCTCATCAGCCGTGTGACCTTCTTTACAAGTATTACATAACGTACGTACTAAGCGTTGCGACAACACACCGAGTAACGACGATGAAAGTAAGAAGGGTTCAACACCCATATCTTCCATACGTGTAATTGCACCCGATGCGGTATTTGTATGCAAAGTAGACATAACAAGGTGACCGGTAAGTGACGCTTGAACACCAATTTGCGCAGTTTCAAGATCGCGTATTTCACCCACCATTACTACATCAGGATCTTGACGTAATATTGCACGTAAACCACGTGCAAATGTCATATCAACTTTTGCATTAACTTGTGTTTGCCCAATGCCTGGAATTTCGTACTCTATTGGATCTTCAACGGTGAGAATATTACGATCGCGTGAGTTAATTTGGCTCATACCAGCGTATAGAGTGGTACTTTTACCAGAGCCCGTTGGCCCTGTTACCAAAATAATGCCGTGGGGTTTACTAATTAAATCTGAAAACAAAGCGCGATTTTCTGCGGTCATACCTAAATCTTCAAGGTTTAATCGCGCGTTGTTTTTGTCAAGTAAACGCAGTACTACGCGCTCACCAAAGCTCGATGGCATTGTAGATACACGCACATCAACTGCACGCCCTGCAATACGTAAGCTAATACGACCATCTTGTGGAATACGTTTTTCAGCTATATCAAGCTTAGCCATTACTTTAATACGAGATACAAGTAACGATGCAAGTTTACGATTAGGCTTAAGTACTTCTTTAAGCACGCCATCGACCCTAAAGCGAATAACAAGCTCTTGCTCGAAGGTTTCGATATGAATATCAGAAGCCCCTTCTTTAATCGCTTCACTTAGCATGGCATTAATAAGCTTGATGATTGGCGCATCATCGTCACCAGCAAGTAAATCTTCAGTTTGCGGGAGCTCATCAGCAAGTGAGAATAAATCAACCTCGTTGCCAATATCTTCCATCATTTGTTGCGTTTCAGAGCTATCACGTTGGTATGACGCTTCAAGCAATAGCTCAAATTTATCATCATCCAATTGCTCAAGTGTAAAACCATGGCCTGCGATACGGCGTACTTCTAATAGTACTTCAACATCTAGCTCACCACGGTAGTAAACTATACGATGATCTTTGTTTTTACCAAGCAACACACCTGCGCGTCTTGCATAGGAAAATGGCAAACGCTTTGCTGGTAACTCAACTAACACATCACTCGTTAATAGCTCATCCTGATTATGCGTTTGAGGATGAACCACATCTTGGTTTATCTCTTGAATCGCATTAGTCATCTTTACGCTCTTGTGCATTTTGTTTACGTAGAGACTCTTCATACGTAGGTGGAAGTACTAGTTCGTCATTCCACTCAGGTAAAATAGGCGTATCCGTCATTGGCATTAACTCAATACCGTCTTCTTTTTGTTTAAACTGCTCACCACGAATAAAGTTATATTTATTAAAGCTTAACTTATTCATGCTTACACCATCACGAATAATGGTTGGGCGAATAAATACAATAAGATTACGCTTACGACGCGTTGTATTTGTTGATCTAAACAGGTGACCTAAAATAGGGATATCGCCTAATAACGGTACCTTAGAAACACTTTCTTGTACGTCTTCGTCAATTAAACCGCCAAGTACAACCATACCGCCATCATCGGCCATAACCGTTGTTTTAATTGCACGTTTATTAACTGAAATATCAACAGCAGTTGCACCACTTACACTCGATACTTCTTGCTCAATAGTAAGTTGTACTGCAGAGCCATCGTTAATCTGTGGCGTAACTATCAGTTTAATACCGACTTCTTGACGCTCAACTGTTTGAAATGGGTTAGCATTATTACTGCCCGTTTGTGAGCCTGTAATAATAGGCACTTCTTGACCGACTAAAATAGAAGCTTCTTCGTTATCCATTGTAGTAATAGAAGGGGTAGCCAATATATTTGAATTTGTATCAGTGGCAACAGCCTGAATAATTGCGCCCCAATCATTTTTAACAACGCCCAGCGCTAAACCATTTATGCCACTAAGTAAGGAGGCTAATGGACCATAATCACCTTCTGTTGTTTCCGTATATGGCGTTACAGTACCAGATTCTGTTCCTATTATATTTTTAGTAACAGTTACATCTTGTGCTTGCTCTGCAGCAACAGCTAACGAGCCCACGGGAACCGTAGTGCCGTTGTTAAACTGCAGCATACCGCCTTGCTCAGAAATCCATTGCAGCCCTAAGTTAACCCCGTCGCCTTCCATTACTTCAATAATAATGGCTTCAACTAATACTTGGGCACGGCGAATATCAAGGCGTTCAATTACAGATTCAAGTGATCGCATTGTGTCTGGCTGTGCGGTAATAATTAATGAGTTTGAGTCAGGGTGAGACTCTATACTGCTTTCATTATTGCTTCTGCTACGAGTTTTAGTAGTACCGCCTTGTGCATCTTCAACAAGGGACTTACTAACACCCTGCAATACTTTGACCAAATCTTCAGCTTTAGCATAATTTAAGTAAAACACCTTGGTGTTACCTTGGCTTTCTAGCTCACCATCTAAGCGCTTAATGAGCTCAATAGCACGTGTACGTGCTTGGCCTTCACCACTTACAATAACGCTATTAGTTCGGCCATCAGCCACAACTTTTGGAATTAAGAATTCAGGTACACTGCCTTTACCGCTGTCTTTATAAATATTATCTACCACAGAGACAACATCATCTGCCGTCGCATATTTAAGCTTAACGATGTCTACACGCTTGTCACCCGCCTGATCAACAGAGCGAATGATCTCAACTAAGCGATTAACCGATGCTGCATGACCCGTTAGCATCATAACGTTAGCCGCATTAAAGTTGGCAACGTGGCCACCATCTTTTTGATCGCTAAATTGACGAACCAAAGGGCCAAGCTCTTGTACACTTACATTTTTAACACGTACAACACGTGTAATCATCATGTCGCCGCTAGCTTCACTACCTTCGTCAATAAGTGGTACATTTGATTTTTTGGCGTCTGAACTTTTTTCTATCTTAATTATGCCATTGTCCATTTCAACAGCTGAGTAGCCATAAACTTCCAATACATTTAAGAAGAACTGATAATAAAGTGCTTCGTCCATTAACTCATAGCTGCGAACATTTACTTTGCCGCGCACGTTAGGGTCAATAATCACTGTTTTATTAAGGTTTTTACCAACAATATTAATAAACTCGTTGATATCAGTTCCTTTAAAGTTAGCAGCATATTCAACAGCAGAAACAGACAAAGAAATACTTGCCGCCAAAAAAAGTGCTGCGTACTTAGCTAACCCTTTTTTAATTTTTTTGAGGTGTAGCACCTGAACCATTATATTAAAACTCCAAAGCTAAATTATTGCAGACTAAATTGCACATCGATTTGTTCACCATCACGTTCTATAGTGATATTGGCATCTGTACTATTACGCAGCTCGTTGATAGCTGACATAGCCTGTTTTAAATCTGTTAATTGATAGCCATTTATAGAAATAGCCAAATCGTTATTTTTTAATCCCATTTGTTTAAATAGTTCAGGCTCTTTACCTGGACTTAAACGATATCCGATTAGTTCGCCATCATTCATGGCTTGTGAAACACGTATATAGTCAAATAATTTGCCTGGCTCTTCGAGCAGTTCTTCACGTGTTTCTATAATTGCTTCTTTAACGTCTGGATCTGCAGTAGCATCTATTTGTAGTTCACTTAGCTCTAATTTTTGCGGACCCATTTCAGCATCATCACGGGCAGCGAGTACTGGCATAGATACCGTTTTATTAAAATCGAGCCCATCAAGCATCAAAGTCTCAAAACGCCCATTAACATTCAAAATAACACGATCTGGTAATATTTGTGCTACTTCAGCGCGCGTGCCTAATACAACTTCTTCAACAAGATAGCTTACTTGCTTACCTTGTGATTCAATAATTGCGATACCTGCTTTATCATCGTTATTAACCGCTACAATACCGGTTAAATTTATACTTAGGCGTGTTTCTGGCGCATTGTTTATAACCTGCGATTGCTTTGCAGTATTATTGTTGTTTGTTACAGTTTTTTTACCAAATAAGAATTGCTCAACAATATGCTGCGCAGAGTTATTACTCGCACCAGATGACTGATTAGCATGATGGCTAGGGGTAAGCAGAGTTATCGGTGGTTTTGGCCACAAAAGCCAAACAAGTTTTGATAATAAAAATGCAAGATAAACAACAACTAAGAGTGTCACTAATGCACTTAACTTAGCATGCGGTAAACGAGTTAAAAATTGTTTTAGTTGTTGGATTTGCTGTTCCATAAATAGTGTTCTTATTTTAATTTACTGCGTTAGCGCGTACCCATAGTACCCTTTCATTTTTCTTTCAACAAGCACACTAATATTAAACTTTGTAAACAGATTCAATTAACTTTACATAACCGTATAAAAAGTAAACGGCTGTTGTAATACCTTCATCCTACGATGATTTCATGATAAATTTTAAGCTATAAAACGTGGGGAAATGCCTTATGAGTAAAAAAAGTAACGCTAATACCAACTCAGACCATGCGGATGGGTTAAAAGTTCGATTAGATAAATGGTTATGGGCTGCGCGATTTTATAAAACTCGTGCTATTGCACGTGAAATGGTACAAGGCGGCAAAGTGCATTATAATGGACAACGTACAAAAGCGAGTAAAATAGTAGAAGTTGGCGCAAACATAAAACTTGCACAAGGAGTAGATGAAAAGCTGATAACCATACTCTTAGTGCTTGAAAAACGTCAAAGCGCCCCCATTGCACAGACCATGTATCAAGAATCTGATGCAAGTATTGCTAAACGCGAAGAAAACAGCATCGCACGCAAAAATAACAGTTTTTTTGCTCCTCATCCGGATAAAAAACCAGATAAAAAGCAAAGACGCGAACTTTTAAAAATGAAATCAAGTTAGGTATAGCCACTCATGCAACAAGATTTACTTCACCGTTATTTATTCAACGAACTAGATGTTCGTGGCGAACTCGTACAAATCGAGAATGCTTATAATGAAATGATTGCCGACCACAATTACCCTGACCCTGTTAAAGCATTACTAGGTGAGCTACTTGTTGCAACCTGTTTACTAACCGCAACTTTAAAGTTTGAAGGTGAAATTGCAGTACAGCTTCAAGGTGATGGCCCTGTCAAATATGCTGTTATAAATGGTGATGACAAACAAAACATGCGTGGTATTGCACGCCTGCAAAGCGAAATTACGGGTACAACTGTAAAAGAGCTTATTGGCCAAGGCTATATGGTGATCACTATTACACCAAGTAAGGGTGAACGTTACCAAGGTATAGTGCCCTTAGAGCACGATACTCTGAGTGAATGTATAGAAAGTTACTTTGAGCAATCAGAGCAATTAAAGACACGTCTTTGGTTTGCAACCGACACAACTGAAGGTAGCGCAAAAGCATGTGGTCTATTTTTACAAGTACTCCCAGTTGATAAACAAAAATCAATTGAAGACTTTGCGCACTTAGAAGCATTAAGTAACACCATTAAAGATGAAGAGTTGTTACACTTAGATGCGAACACTGTTCTTACACGTCTTTATCACGAAGATAATCCTCGCGTATTTGAACCTCAAGCGATTAAATTCAAATGTGGTTGTAGTCGTGATAAAACAATTACTGCACTTGTTAATATTGGACAAGAAGAACTACTCAAAGATGTAGCTGAGAAAGGGACTGTTAACATTAACTGTCATTACTGTTTAAAAGAGTATGTTTTTAACGAACAAGACATAAAAAGCATTTTCAACTAAATGTTCAGCTTCATTTATATATAGTAATTAAAGCCGCAAAATATGCGGTTTTATATTATAAAAAGATGATACCGGTGTCATGAACTTTGTTAATTTACTGACACCGGTATCATTGAAATTATTCATGTTTTTTAGCAAATATATGTGTTTTTAGAGGCTTTACGGGCTCGAATATCTCAAAACCTTCTGTTACTATAATTTCAGCTTAAGGGTACTGATAACCCCAGAGCTATCCCGTTCAAACTCTCACACATTATAGTTAGGTATAAACATGACTACAGGCGCTACACGTTTTGTCGATTTAACCGCAGCTGAACTTGTCGAGCATGCGATCCGCCGTGGCGAAGGTACTTTAGCCGCAAATGGTGCTTTTGTTGCAATTACAGGAAAACGAACTGGCCGTTCACCAAAAGATCGTTTTATTGTTCAAGAAGCAACAACTCAAGATGACATTCAATGGGGCAACGTTAACCGCCCATTTGATGCAGAAAAATTTGACGCATTATGGGCTCGCGTAGAAGCACATGTTCAAAGTAATGACCACTTCACCTCTCACCTAGAAGTTGGCGCTGACCCTGAGCATTATCTACCTGTAGTCGTAACTACAGAAACAGCGTGGCACCATATTTTTGCCAAAAACATGTTTATCGAACCACAAAACTATAACGCCTCAAACTTACCACAATGGCAAGTAATGAACGTTCCTTCGTTTGTATGCGAGCCGGAACGTGATGGCACAAATAGCGATGGCACCGTTATTATTAACTTTGCACAGCGTAAAGTATTACTAGCAGGTATGCGCTACGCCGGTGAAATGAAAAAATCGATGTTTTCTGTACAAAACTTCCTACTACCAGCAAAAGGTGTATTACCAATGCACTGTTCTGCTAACGTTGGTGAAGCAGGTGATACAGCATTATTCTTCGGTTTATCTGGTACGGGCAAAACAACTCTTTCAGCAGATCCTACTCGCTTTTTAATTGGTGATGACGAACACGGTTGGGCACCTGGAAGCGTGTTTAATATTGAAGGCGGTTGCTATGCTAAATGTATCGACCTGTCACAAAAGAACGAACCTGTAATTTGGAATGCAATTCGCTTTGGTACTATTTTAGAGAATGTAGTGCTAGATGAAAAAGGCGTTCCAGATTTTAACGACACTAGCCTTACTCAAAATAGCCGTGCAGCATATCCACTTGAACATGTTGAAAAACGTAAAGTAGAAAACCGCGCAGGCGAACCAAAAGCTGTTGTATTTTTAACTTGTGATGTAAGCGGTGTATTACCACCGGTATCTGTTCTTAGCGAAGAAGCTGCTGCTTTTCACTTTTTAAGTGGATACACAGCTAAAGTTGGCTCAACTGAGATTGGCTCTACTAGCGATATTGAATCAACGTTTTCAACCTGCTTTGGTGCGCCATTCTTCCCACGTCCTGCAGGTGTTTACGCTGAGCTTCTTATGAAGCGCGTACGCGAGTTTGGCGCTAAAGTATACCTTGTCAATACAGGTTGGACTGGCGGTCCTTACGGCACAGGTAAGCGCTTTGATATTCCGACTACTCGCGCAGTAGTTGATGCAATCGTATCTGGTAAATTAGCCGGTGTTGAAACTCAGCACATTGATGTTTTAAACCTAGATGTACCGGTAGCAGTTCCAGGTGTAGATACTAACTTACTTAATCCTATAAATACGTGGGAAGATAAAGCTAAGTACAATGAATATGCAGCAAAACTTGCCGCTGACTTCACTGAAAACTTTGCTAAGTATGACGTATCAGACGATATAAAAAATGCAGGGCCTAAAGCTTAAATAAGCTTCAAGCTTGTATTTTAACGCCAGCCAAGGGCTGGCGTTTTACTTTCTAAATACCTAATTTAATAAGTGCGACAAAATGCCGCACAACTCATATCAAAAACCATATAATATACCGCGTAAATAATCATTCCTTAATGCCCAATAAACCTGCATTACTCATTACGGCTATTTAATTAATGACACTAAAGCTTTCATGGCGAAAAACATTCAGGCGATTACATTTATACTTAGGCCTATCAGTAGGTGTTTTACTTACTATTATCACTCTTTCTGGCTCTATTGCGTAATACCATGATGCCGATCGCTCAATACCATTCAAGCCGATCACTTTTTTGTCTGTCAGTAGACCTCAGTAAAATCTAACTTGA
>NZ_WTKX01000041.1:0-21614 GCF_011378755.1 Pseudoalteromonas sp. Z1A2
CAAGTTAGATTTTACTGAGGTCTACTGACAGACAAAAAAGTGATCGGCTTGAATGGTATTGAGCGATCGGCATCATGGTATTACGCAACTGCATGTAAGTTAGGAAGCATACCAAATGCTGCTACTGAATCAGCTAGTAACGGTTTTGCTTCTTCTGGTGCGTTTTCTTGAGTGTATAAAGTAAATTCGGCCATGGTTAGCTCCTAATAATTAATAGTTTTAAGTAACTTCGAGACACATAGTATTTGATTTTGAGCGACTGTTCAAGTTAAAATTGAGCAAATGTTCAAATTGATTGAGAATGATATGGCTAATAAGGTTAAATTTGAACGCGAGAATGTAGTTCGCGTTGCTAGTCAGCTATTTTGGCAAAAAGGTTTTCATGCAACCTCAACGCGTGACTTACAAGAAGCCGTTAATATGCGCCCAGGTAGTATTTACTCTGCGTTTGGCTCTAAAGAAGGTCTATATTGCGAATCGCTGAAAGATTACACCGAACAAATGAAAACCCAAATAGAAGGGTTTTTATCAAGTGCCGATACAGTACTTGGTGGATTACGTGCGTTTGTTGAAAACGTGGTAATTAAAACAAAAGATTGCAGTCCAAGCGCTATTTGTATGCTAGTTAAAGCAAACAGCGAGTTTGCAGAAAAAGACTCAAACCTGTATGAGCTAAGCTTAGATTTAACGGCTCAATTTGAAGCCTATTTAACGCAATTATTTACCCAAGCAATAAACAAAGGTGAGTTACGTAACACGTTGACCGCTGTTGAATATGCGCGCTTTTTTCAAGTGCAATTTACAGGTTTACGCGGTTATTTTAATCGTCCTAATGTAGGGCAATTTGCTGAGCCAATGATCAACCAAATGTTTATGTTGATTAAAAAGTTATAAATAGCAGTTATCGAGCATTCTCAACAAGTTACATTTATTCTACTAAATAAAAATGGCCAGTATTAACTGGCCATTTTTTTTGTGCTTAAAGCTTAATTTGTAAGTTACGTTTTAAGCTTGTTAAGTTCATTATCTTGCTGGGCAACAAGTGCATTAAGCGCTTCGCTGCTATCCCCTGCTTGTGTAGATAAGTCAGCAAGTTGCGATGCGGCATCAGATATAAGCGTTAAATTACGGTTTATTTCTTCAGTCACTAAACTTTGCTCTTCAGCAGCGGTGGCAATATGTGTAATTTGGTTGGTTATTTCATCAACTTTAACAACAACACTGTGCAGAGCATCAAAAGCTACTGATGTTTCATCAACGGCATTTTGTGCACGTACTACGCCTTTTTCAATAACGGTAGATGCGTTACCTACTTCAGATAATAAACTATCAATTAGTTGGCTTATGTCATCTGTTGATGAACGCGTTTTAGAAGCAAGTGCACGTACTTCATCGGCAACAACAGCAAAGCCGCGCCCATGTTCACCAGCGCGCGCAGCTTCAATAGCAGCGTTAAGTGCAAGTAAATTTGTTTGTTCTGAAATAGTACGAATTACATCTAATATTTGCGTAATATCTTTACTACGCGAAGCGACTTTTTCAACGGCTTGGTTAGCTTCTTTAATTTCTTCAGACATCGTTTTAACTTGCGTCATCGCTGAAGATAAGCTCGACTCACTGCTCACTACCAAGCTATTTATTTCATCGGCTTGTTGGGCTGATTGCTCTGATGCTCTGGCGACTTCAAGTGCTGTTGCGCTCATTTCGTTCATAGCCGTTACCACACTTTCAATTTCTTGAAATTGAGATTGCACATTGTGCTTTGTATCAATAGCTATGTGTTGTGCTATTTCGCCTTGCTGCTTGGTTTGATCAGACACCGTTTTAAGCTCAGAAATTAAATCACGTAGCTTTGCTAAAAATCGATTAAACCCACCAGCTAATGCAATAAGCTCTGCGTGACTATCAACATGCAATGTATGTGTTAAATCACCTTCAGAACTTGCGAGGTTATCAACCCGCTGTTGAATTTGTTGTAGCGGCGCTATTACACCTGCTATTACTAATTTCATAATAACAAAAGCAACCACAGCAATTACTAAGCCTGTTATTAAAATAATAAATCTGAGTGATGTTGCTGTTTCTTGCATGTTTTTTTCTAGCGCTTCAGGCCCTGCAAGTGCTAGTTCTGTAGGTACTTCTATGATTAATGACCACTGAGTGTTAGCTAGTTTTATATTAATTGGGTAGTTAACTAAATACTCGCTAGGCGTTTTAAAGAGACCATGTTGGCCTTTAAATTTAACCAGCTCACTGTAAGTGTTGCTACTAACCGCTTCTTTAAATGGGCGGCCTAATTTAGATTTATAGTGACTGCTGCCTACAATTAAACCTATATCACTTAAAAGTGTTACTTTTGCTTGGCCGTTGTAAAGCTCGCTCGACAGCTTTTCGGTTAAGCCCTGAAAAGTTGGGAGCGTTAAATCAACGCCAGCTAAACCAATAAACTGACCTGACTTTAAAATAGGCACAGTTAACGAAGTTAGCATTACTGAATCGCCCGATGGGATTTCGTATAAATACGGTTCCATAATACAAGGCTTAAACGTGTCTTTTGCACACAAATACCAATGCGCTTCACGAATACCAAATTCATTTAAAGAGGTAATATATTTATCGGCAGCGTTGGCTACTTTTTGCTGCTCAATAGTGCCGTTTTGGTCGCGAGTAATATACACCTCTAAGGTGCCATTACCATTAACCGAATGTTTGTAACCTTGTTTAAAGCTCGAATCTTGCCCATCAAAAGCATTAGGCTCAAATTGCGAATATATAGAAGAAAGCAAAGTATTTTGCTCTAACATCGAGCGGTTTATACTTACTACCGTATCGCGGCTAAGGGTTTCGCTTTTTGCTGCGTCACCTAATAAAGCCGCTAATGAATAAGGAATGCGGTAAGCTTCATTAATAAAGCCTGCAATTTTTTCTCCGTATCCAGCTGCATGAGCATTAAGCTTTTCTTCTACTTCTACAGTAATGTACTCTTCAGATTTAGTCGCTAACTGCTTATTACTTGATGATAACTGCCACCACAAAATGCCTGATAGCACTAGTACAGTTATAAATATACTACCGACACTAAGCCAGAGTAACTTTTTTGCTAACGATATTTCTCGCATTCATTACACCCTTTAAATTAAAACTACTGATACAGTTTAGTAGATCTAATCAATGAAGCTATGAATATCGTTAAACAAATTGAATTTAATACAATACGTTGGGTTTTTAAAGTTTAGCTAACCGTGCTGTTGTAATTGCGGCTAAAACTAATAAACACACACTTACCCATAAACACGCACTAAGCCCATATACTTGAAAAAACCAACCAGAAAGCACCGTACCAAGCAAACGCCCTATCGCATTGGCCATATAATAAAAGCCAACGTCGAGTGACACTCCATCGTTTTTTGCAAAACTTACTATTAAGTAACTATGCAGCGATGAATTTACAGCAAATACTCCACCAAAAATAAGTAAGCCTATTACAAGCGTAAAATGTACCGCTATATCCAATTGCATCAACAACGCTAAAATGCCAGTTACGCCACTTAATAAAGCAACCCACCAATATGCTTTTTTGACCGAATGTGAAGTTGAATCTCCTTGCCCAGTTATTCGCGGTGCTTGCGATTGCACCAATCCATAAGCAATTACCCACGAAGCCATAAAGCCGCTGACCCACCAGTGATCCCAGTTAAACTGAGCGGCTAAGTAAACCGGCAATGCAACCACAAACCATACATCGCGCGCCGCAAACAAGCATAAACGCGCTGCGCTAAGTAAGTTAATTGCCCGCGATTTAGAAAATAATTCTTTAAACTTAGGTTTGTTTTTAGCTTTACCAATATCGCCTTTTAAAAAAATTAAACTAATAACCCACGCAACACTAAGTAAAATAATTAGACTTATTAATGCCCCCACAAAACCAAATACAGTTAGTAATAAGCCGCCTAAAAAAAAGCCCACCCCTTTTAAAGCATTTTTAGAGCCGGTAAGTATGGCAATCCATTTATATAATTGGCTTTGCCCTGCATCGTCTTGTGGTACTAAATACTTAATGGCGCTCTTTGCACTCATTTTATTTAAGTCTTTTGCTATGCCACTCAGTGCTTGCGCTGCCATAACATAGGCAACGGTTAGCCAATCCCCTGGCACGCAAAGCATGGCTAAAGCGACAAGTTGTAGCCCAAGCCCTACATTCATGGTTTTGTTCAACCCTAAATGCGCGCCAAGCCAACCACCTACTAAATTGGTGATCACACCAAATATTTCATAAAACAAAAACAACATGGCTATTGCAAATGCACCATAACCTAACTGATGAAAATACAGCACCACCAACATGCGTAGCGCACCATCAGTTAAAGTAAATGCCCAATAGTTACTAGTAATTATTAAATATTGTTTTATAGAGCTCGGTAAGTTAGCCAACTGCGCAAACATAGCGTTAAACCTTTTTAAACGAGATTAAACCAAATCACTTTGTGCAACTTTTAGCATTAGCTCAGCAGTACGGTTTGCATAACCCCACTCGTTATCGTACCAAGCGTATAGTTTAAGTTGAGTGTTGTTAATGACCATGGTTGAAAGCGCATCAATAGTGCAGCTGCGCGGATCTGTTTTGTAATCTATAGATACAAGCGGCTTTTCTTCGTAGCCTAAAATACCTTGTAGCTCGTTATTTGCAGCGTCTTTAAACCACGTGTTTACTTCGTCTTGTGTAACACCTCGCTCAAGCTCAAAAACACAATCGGTAATTGATGCGTTAGTAAGAGGTACACGCACGGCATGGCCGTTTAATTTACCTTTAAGCTCAGGAAAAATATGCGTAATAGCCGTTGCACTACCGGTTGTAGTAGGAATTAAACTTGTACCGCACGAACGCGCACGGCGTAAATCTTTATGAGGGGCATCAATAATAGTTTGGGTATTGGTAATGTCGTGAATAGTAGTCATTGAGCCGTGCTTAATGCCCACTTTTTCTTGCAGTACTTTTACAATTGGCGCTAAACAGTTAGTAGTACACGAAGCCGCTGTAACAATTTTATGCTCACTTGGGTTATAAAGATCATCGTTTACACCCATTACTACATTTAAAATACCGTCTTCTTTTACAGGTGCGGTTACCACAACACGCTTAACGCCTTGTGCTAAATATTGATTTAACAGCTCTGTGGTTTTCATTTTACCGCTGGCTTCTATTACTACATCGCAATCAGACCAATCAGTTTCGTTTATGGCTTTGTTGTTGGTAACTGCAATCGTATGCTTACCCACACTAAAGCTATTATCATCACTAGAAACCTGTTGTGCTAAGCGCCCGTGTACTGAGTCAAACTCAATTAAATGTGCGTGTGTTTTAGCATCGCCCGCTACATCATTTACTTTAATAAACTCTATTTCTGGCCAATCAACTGCTGCACGCAGAGTTAAACGTCCCATACGGCCAAAACCGTTAATACCTACTTTAATAGTCATAATTAAATACCTTTAATAAGTTAGTTACAGCAGCTAGTAATACGTTCAGGGCGATTACCCATAACATTTAAGCGCGTTAAATCGTTTTCATAAAATGAAGGGTTAGCAGTAAGCGTTTGCGTTAATACATTTTTAGCCCACTCTGGTAGGGCTTTATTAATACTGTAATAAACCCATTGATTTTGTTTACGGTCGCTCAACAATCCGCATTGTCTTAACTGCGCTAAATGGCGAGACACTTTAGGCTGGCTTAGCTCAAGTGCAGTAACCAGTTCGCATACACATAGCTCTTCTTGATGGCTAATGAGCAGCATTGCTTTTAAACGCGTATCGTCCGCTAGGCATTTATAAAATTGAAGTGGGTTGAATTGTTCCATATTGTCCTCGCAGTTTTATTGCACATACAATAAAACAAAAACAGAATATATGGAATAGTGAATATATGATTTTTTGTATGTTTATTTAACGACTCATTTTTATTAAACTCCACGCACAAAAAAGCCCAGTGGCAAAACCACTGGGCTATTACAGTATTAGTTAACTTAGCAATTAATTAAATAACTGAAAGCTCTACTTCAATATTGCCACGTGTTGCGTTTGAATATGGACATACTTGGTGCGCTTTATCTACAAGCTCCTGCGCTGCAGCTTTATCCATATCACCTAGTGATACAGCAAGTTTTACTGCAATACCAAAACCGCCTTCAATCGCGCCAATAGATACTTGTGAGTCAATATGTGTGTCGCTTGGTAAATCTATTTTTTCGCTACCTGCTACAAATTTTAGTGCGCCAATAAAACACGCGGCATAACCTGCGGCAAATAATTGCTCAGGGTTAGTACCTTGACCGTCGTCTCCGCCTAAACCTTTAGGTGTTGATAAATTTACATCTAAACGACCATCATCAGATTTAGCTACGCCTTCGCGGCCGCCAGTTGCAGTTGCTTTTGCTGTATAAGCTACGTTTTGTAATACATTCATAATGAACTCCAAAGTTTAGTAATTAATTTAGTTTGTATGCAAAATAATAGAACAAGTAATTAGAGATTGCAAATACTTTGCATGCAAATTAAAATGCCATGTATCGAAATAAAGGATAACGTTATGCCGTTTGAGCAATTAAAGTTAAAAAATCAGTTATGTCATCGGTTATATATGGCATCTAACAGCATTGCGCGTGCGTATCGCGAGCCTTTAAACGAGCTAAATTTAACTTATCCGCAATACGTAGTAATGATGGCGCTGTGGGAGCAAGACGAAATAACAATTGCAGAGCTAATAGATAAAACCGCGATAGATGGCGGTGCAATGACCCAAATACTCAAAAAAATGAGCGACAAATCATTACTGGCTGTTATTAAAGATGAGCACGACAAACGCAAACGCCTAGTTCAGCTAACCAAGCATGGCCAATCACTTAAGTTAAAAGCAGCCGATATTCCTAAAAATATTTTATGTAAATTTGATAGTGTAGATGCAACACAAGCGAAACAGTTGATGCAGCTGCTCGATTTAGTAGTAAACGACTTAGCCGATTAGGCTCTTAATTTTTAAACAATAAACGTATTTTAAAAGGTTTTAAAAATGACTCATATTAAAAAACTACTATTAGCAGCGGCGTGTAGCACGGCTCTTTTAGGTAGCAACGCCGTATCTGCTAATACCGATAATCAAAATGCTGATTTAAAAACAGTAGCCACATTTGATGCGCAGCACCCTCCGGGCAACATTGCTATTACCCCATCGGGCAGAAAGTTTTTATCTGTGCATGGCTTTTTTGGCCAAAAGCAAAAAATTATGGAGCTTTTAAGCGATGGTACAACTAAGCCCTATCCTAATGAAGAGTGGGCATACGCGTACAATAACGGTAAAGGTTTTTACGACGTACTTGGCATAAACGTATCAAGCGATGGTGTATTATGGATGCTCGACACTTCAGGGCCCGATCACGCTGGGCGCTTAGTAGGTTGGGATACAAACAAAGAGCAACTACATAAAATCATTTATCTGGCTAAACCAACCATTACCGACACCTCGTTTTTAAACGATTTAGTCATCGATAATAAACATGGCGTTGTATACATTGCCGACACAGCCCAAGGCAGCCAAGCCGCTATTATTACGGTAAACCTTAAAACAGGTGTCGCACGCAGAGTGTTACAAAATAGCCATTACACCACCGCCGAAAATATCGATATGGTTATTGATGGGCGCATAATGAGCCTTGGCGGACAACCAGCCCGCTTAGGTGTTAACCCTATTACGCTTGACCCTAACGAAGACTGGCTTTACTTTGGCTCAATGTCGGGTACGTCGGTTTACCGCATTGCCACCAGCGATATAAATAACGAGAGCCTTTCGGGTAAAGCGCTTGAAGACAAAGTTACGCGTTACGGCACTAAGCCAATTTCAGATGGTATTATTGTTGATGGCGGCGGTAACGTATATGTAACCGACATAACCAATGGCGCAATTGGCGTAGTTAAACCCACTGGCGACTACGAAGTATTATTTAAAGACGAACGTTTGAGCTGGCCTGATGGCTTTAGCTACGGACCCGATCATAAAATATACTTTACCGTTGACGACTTACATAATTCGCCTGTACTTAATAATGGCAAAAATCAAAGCCACGGTAAGTTTAAAGTAATGTCGTTCGAGCCTTTAGTAAAAGGAAAAGTAGGCCGCTAATTTGCTTTTTGAGTGACTGTATTTTTTAAAAAGCCTTGCACATTTAAGTGACCTAATAGTTGCAGGGCTTTTTGTTAAAAACACACCACACTGGTGCATATTTTAAAAATACTTCACCGCTTTGGTGCTAATCCTTTAGTACGTATTTACACTTAAATACTAAATACCTGATTTATATTCATAAAATATTCAAGTTAATGTTGGCATACTTCTTCCAATAAACTGATGTGTTCAGTGAAAATACCAAGGAAAAACCATGTTCAACTTATACCATACCCTTTACCTTTTATGGCGTTTAGATATTAGCGTTTGGCAAGTTAATGATCCAACAAATACCCATACCACCGCTGACAAAGAGCGCGTTTATGTTAAGTAACATCGTATTGTGTAAAGGCTTGGCATAAAGCTTAAATGTAAAAACCTACTTTAGGCTAAGCTTTTGCACACTATGAAATTTATGTGTACATTTTAATTAAACTTCAAATTAATCGTTCAATATAAAAACAACCCCCTTGTAATAAACTCCACATTTAAAAACATCGAAAAAATTAGTAAAAACACTGCGTTTATAACTTTGCAAGCAGCCCTATTGCGTTGTATTGTTGCATCCTATTGAAAATTTTTAGTTGGAACGTGTATGCACGCTTTGGAAGTTAATTTTGATGGCTTAGTTGGTCCTACTCACAACTACGCTGGTTTATCGTATGGTAATGTTGCCTCGTTAAATAACGCAGCAAGCTTTTCAAATCCTCAAGAGGCTGTGCTTCAAGGCCTTGAAAAGATGAAAGCCATGCACGACAAAGGCCTAACTCAAGGTGTATTTGCCCCTCATGCGCGCCCCGACTTAAACGTACTGCGCCGCTTAGGCTTTACCGGTAATGATGCACAAGTAATTCACAAAGCATTTAAAGCAGATCCTATTTTATTACGCGCGTGTTATTCAGCGTCAGCAATGTGGACAGCCAATGCCGCTACGGTATCGCCATCTCCTGATACAACCGACGGCAAAGTACATTTTACTTCAGCTAATTTAAATAATAAGTTTCATCGTTCATTAGAGCCTGCAACCACTACGCGCTTATTAAAAGCGATGTTTAATAACGACAAATACTTTGCGCACCATACCCATTTACCAGACCAAGGCTTTTTTGGCGACGAAGGTGCAGCAAACCATACTCGTTTTTGTGACAGCCACGGCGAGCAAGGCCTTGAAATGTTTGTATTTGGTGCCAGCGCGTTTAACAGCCAATTACCAAAACCAGCTAAATTTCCTGCAAGGCAAACACTCGAAGCCTCAGAAGCAATTTGCCGTTTACATAACTTAAAAGATTCAAGCCAAATTTTACTACAGCAAAATCCAGACGTAATAGATCAAGGCGTGTTTCATAACGATGTAATTGCAGTAGGTAACGCCAACGTATTACTGTGCCACCAGCAAGCATTTTTAAACCAAGCACTGGCACTGCAAGATATTCGCGAAGCGTATGTAGGCAATAAAGAATTTTACATTATTGAAGTACCTACCGACAAAGTAAGTATTTCCGATGCTGTAAGTAGTTACTTATTTAATAGCCAGTTAGTGAGCCTTGAAGATGGTTCAATGCTGTTAGTGGCACCACAAGAGTGTAAACGCAACAGCGCGGTTAACGCCTACATTGAAGAAATGATTATGGCTGATAACCCAGTAAACCAAGTGCAGTTTTTTGATTTACGCCAAAGTATGCAAAATGGTGGCGGCCCAGCTTGCTTGCGTTTACGTGTAGCCCTTAACGAGCAAGAACTTGCTGCAGTAAACCCTGAGGTTATTTTAACTGATACTAAATACACACAACTGTGTGACTGGGCAAAACGTAACTACCGCGACAAATTAGGCGCAAGTGACTTTGCAGATTTAGCCCTACTCACCGAAAGCTACCAAGCACTTGATGAGCTTACACAACTACTTAATTTAGGCTCAGTGTACGACTTTCAATTAGAAGGTTAATACCTCAGCCTACACAAAGGCTAATACAAAAATAGCGAGCCAAGGCTCGCTATTTTTATTTATGTTTATGTTAATACATACTTAAGCATCTTTGTTAACAGTTATGGCCGATGCCATAGACTCAGATATATGCAGCGTACGCTGCGGAAACGGAATACTCAGCCCTGCGCCTTCAATAGCTTCTTTAACACGTTTATTTAAATCCCACACAGTTTGCCAATAATCACCATTAACAGCCCACGCACGTAATTGAATGTTTACTGCGCTTTCGCCTATTGATGTCACCATTACTTTAGGTGCAGGCTCTGCGAGTAATCGGCTCTCTGATGCAGCTAATTCTTTGAGTACATTTAAGCCAACATCAATAGAGTCGGCATACGAAATACCCACCACTATGTCCATTCGTCTTTTGCCATTACGGGTAAAGTTTTTAATATTACCACCCCACACTTTGCCGTTAGGTGATGCTATATAAAGACCGTCGGTGGTTTTAAAAATAGTGGTAAATAGGTTTATTTCACTCACAGTACCAAGTGTGCCACTGGCATCAACAAAGTCGCCTATTTTAAAAGGTCTGAGTATTAGCAGCATAATACCCGCAGCAATATTGCTCAGCGTATTTTTAAGGGCTAAACCAATCGCTAAACCCGCAGCGCCCATTAGCGCAATTAAGCTTGCCGTATTAACGCCAAAAATATCTAAAATAAATAGCCCGCCAATTATATAAACTAAATAACCAGCAATACTCGATAAAAGCGGGAGTAGCGTACTATCTACTCTTTTTAATGGCGATTTAGAGTTTTTAATCGCTTTTTTAACCGAGCGTGCAATTAAGGCACTCGCAACTAAAATCACCAACGCTAAAATCACTTTGTACCCTAAAGTGATGATTGTTTCTGAATGGCTTTGCCAAAACGCTAAAAGTTTATCTTTCATGTTTGTTCCGATAAATATTGCTGACACTCAGCAAAATAATGGTTAAATCTAATAAAACCGACTTCAAAAGAAGTGGCGCGAGTATATAGAATAAAAAATTTAAACCTATCTTTTTTAATCACTTATTTCAACTTTAAAAATACCGTTAAAACTATGGTTTTTGATACGTAGAGCCCACCTATTTACGGCTAATTTATAGCGCCTATTCAATATAGGTTAATCGTTTATTGGTATGGTTATTTTAAGCTTACAATGTTCACAAAAGAGGTTATCTATGGGAAAAGAGAAAATAGTACTCATAACCGGCGCTTCAAGTGGTATTGGCGAAGCAACCGCAAAAATGCTGGTTAACAATGGTCATAAAGTAATACTTACCGCTAGACGCGAAGATAAATTAACTGAATTAGTAGAGTCATTGGGCTCAGATAACGCCATTAGCGTAGCCGCAGATGCAACCGACTTTACCGCGCTTGAAAACGTAGTTGCTAAAGGCATTGAAAAATTTGGTCGTTTAGATGTTGCCTTTGCTAATGCAGGTAAAGGGCTAGACACTTTAGGGGTTGAAGAAGGCGACCCCAATGAGTGGTCAACCATGATCGACATAAACATTAAAGCCCTACTGTGGACTGCAAAACTAACAATGCCGCATTTACGCCAAAGCAAAGGACACTTTATTATTACTAGCTCAGCAACTGGTCGCAGAGCTGTTAAAGGCTCTATATACGGTGCAAGCAAATGGTTTACTTATGGTTTTTCTCAAAACCTAGCACAAGAAATTAGTGAATGGGATGGGCGTTGTACAACCATCACCCCTGGCGCTGTAAATACCCCTTTTACTGATGAAGCAAGACCTGACAAGTTATACCCGCAAGATGTTGCCGATGCTGTGCTATTTGCCATTGAGGCAAATCAGCGTAATAACATCAGAGAAATACATTTAAGACCCACTCATTAGTAAAACTATTCTCATAATTTTGAATATGTAAACATAGGAGAAATAATCATGGCGAAAGAAAAAATAGTCCTCATTACAGGTGCTTCAAGCGGTATTGGCGAAGCAACCGCAAAAACGCTGGTTAACAATGGCCACAAAGTCATTTTAACCGCCAGAAGCGAAGACAAATTAACTAAATTAGTTGAATCATTAGGCTCAAATAACGCACTTAGCGTAGCTGCAGATGCCACAGACTTTACCGCACTTGAAAACGTAGTAACAAAAGGCATTGAAAAGTTTGGCCGATTGGATGTAGCCTTTGCTAACGCAGGCATGGGTGTTTCAACCGCTGGCACCGAAAAAGGTGACCCAGATGAGTGGTCAACCATGATCGACATAAACATTAAAGCGCTGCTATGGACTGCAAAACTAACACTGCCGCATTTACGCCAAAATAAAGGTCACTTTATATTAACCAGCTCTGCCGCTGGCCGTAAGCCAATTGGTGGCTCTATTTACGGTGCAACTAAATGGTTTGCTTATGGCTTTGGACAAAACTTAGCTGAGGAAATGAGCGAATGGAATGGCCGCTGCACAACCATAGCACCAGGCATGGTAAACACCCCATTTTTTGATGAAGCTAAACCCGACAAACTCGACCCACAAGATGTAGCCGACGCCGTACTCTTTGCCATTGAAGCAAACCAGCGCAACAGCGTACGTGAGATTTATTTAATGCCGACTAATTAACGTTGATTGGTTGAGTTTGAGCTGTCAGGTTTAATGCTAATGGTATTAAACCTGATGGTTGTTAATTCTAAATACCGGCTAGATAGAATGAAGGGAAAATATTCAGCATTAATAAAAGCTTGTTATATATACAGTAACTCTAAACCTCCATCACTAGGTTCAAATACTTCAAGCCAAATGGTAACACCATTTTCATCGCTACATTCAATATCAAAGGCTCCATCATAAACTTCAACTATTGTTCCAATATCACCGACCTGAGGAACTCTAGAGCCAAAGCTTTTTTCTGAATGGATAAATTTTTTATTAAGAGATATCACTTTTACGACAGAGTATTGCTTCATTTGATTTTATGGCACGCATGAGTGTTTTGGTTACAGGTTTGATAAACATAAATAGAACTAAAAATATTCTGGGTCTTTAACTCAGCTTTAAATTCATCAGAAAAATTACTTTCAACCTGAAGTATGTCAAAGAATGGCCCATATAACCCAACAAGTAATATCCCTGGTTTATTTAATGTAGCAATGCTTTGCATTGTTTTCTTCTGTAACTTAGCTTTAATTGCTGACTCAACTCTTCCATTAGTAATTGAATCAAAATCTCCAACTAAATCGCCTTTTGACGATATGTGAACTTTATCATCTGCGGCATGAGAAGTTATGCTGATTGCAGTCTCTTGGCTAAAATGTGCATCTGTTATTTCTATCCAAGTATCTACGCCATCAATCTTTACAATTGCATCAGGCGGATCTGGTCTGTTAATTAATTCAAGTACTTTACCTTGTGATGAAAGGAGATTCTTATATGAATCTAGAACAGCAATTTCATGTGTGGGATTTAAATCTCTGTGTGAAGTCATCTTGAACCTATAACTAGACTGTAGAATAACTCCAACAGCCAAATTCAATTAAAAAACTAGCTCCTGCAATTAACTATAAGCGTTTTTAAAGCATTAGGTAATACATTTGGAGCCCATAAACGAGGCTGTTTTTCTTGAAAAATAGTAATTCTACAGCCTCAACGCCTGAATAATGTGTGAGCTAGTTTGGCCGTTTTATTGCGTCGTTTGCAACTAAAAATGACAAACTAAAGTGAATCACTATTCATTCTCTTGTTATGTGTAAATTTTTAACTGAACTTTGCCGTTTATAATTTCTAAGTTACCAAACTCACCTACAACCTTAAAGCCCTGATTTGTTTCAATTAACGAGTCTATATTGCCATAATCAAATGAACCATCTATATCATTGTTTGGTTTAACACTACTTTGTTCAACAAGCCCTGAATATGAAGTAAAACCCGTAAATTGAATTTCACATTTACGGTAGCAAGTATATTCATCAGGTTTTGGATTTAGATAATGAGGTGAATCAGGCCAAATGCTAGCCTCAATTTTGAATGTGATTTCAGTTGTATTTGAACTCCAACCGAGAACAAACGAATCATTGAAATCTATACCTTTGAAAATATCCATATACTTGATGATATCCGTTTACACCTGACAATTTAGTCTACGACATTTGTCGTTTTACAAACCGACAAATGTCTTTATATTACAATGATTTTATCCTAGCTATAAAATAAACAACTGTAAACAGTTAGTTAGCTTCGCCTTACCTTTTCTAAATGCAGCAAAACCCCAAAATGGTGGAGATCAGTAATACCAGACAAATCGTTGTTTATTTATACAGCTTGGTTGTTAGTTAAAAGGTTATATTTTAAATATCTGTGTTTAAACCAACAACGCGTACACCCCAAAACTCTTAAACTTGTAACTCGTTATTGCTTATAAAATTAGTTAAAAATCACAATCACCTTCTATTGAATCCTGTGTATTTTTACTTCATATTAAATACTCTTATTTCTCACTTATTATGCTGTTATGTCATTTTTAAAATTTAGCCATGCACTTATCCTCACACTTGCTAGTACCTTACCGCTTACAAGCCATGCGGCGCTTGATAAAAACGAGCGTGAAATAGTAAAACAGGTCGATAAAAACATTCCCCAAGCACTTAAAGAAATAGAGCAAGCCGTAAATATTAATAGCGGTTCGCTTAATATTGAAGGTGTAAAAAAAGTAGGTGCGCTGACAAGCGAGCAGCTTAAAGCCATAGGTTTTAAAGTAGAATGGCTGGATGGCAGTGCGTTTAACCGCGCAGGTCATGTATTAGCAGCCCATGAGAGTAAAAACCCCGATGCAATAAAAATACTGATGATCGGCCATCTAGATACGGTATTTGCCAAAAACGATAACTTTACTACCTACAAACAACTTGATGCCGATACAGCCAGTGGCCCAGGCGTTGCCGATATGAAAGGCGGTAACACGATAATAATTACCGCACTTAAAAGCTTACAAGCCCTTAATTTACTCGAAAATGTAAGCATAAAAGTATTGCTGACTGGCGATGAAGAAAGCAGCGGTCGCCCACTTAGCTTATCTAAACAAGCTATTGTTGATGCAGCAATTTGGGCTGACGTAGCGCTTGGCTATGAAAATGGCGATAACAATATAAAAACAGCTATGGCGGCGCGCCGTGGTTATACCGGCTGGACGCTAAATGTAACGGCAAATGCAGCGCATTCGTCGCAAATATTTAGCGACAGCGTTGGTTATGGCGCTATTTACGAAGCATCACGCATTTTAAATGATTTTAGAGAGCAACTTGCCACGCAACCTAATTTAACATTTAACCCAGGGCTTATTGTGGGCGGTACCAATGCCGACTACGACAGTGCTAACTCGTCAGCAACGGCGTTTGGTAAAAGCAATGTAATTGCACAAACCGTGCATGTTGCAGGTGATTTACGCGCACTTTCGCCAAAGCAGGTAGAAAGCGCTAAAAGGGTTATGCTACAAATTGTGGCTAAAAACTTAGATGGCAGTAGAGCAGAGCTTATTTTTGAAGACGGTTACCCGCCAATGGCATTAACTGATGGCAATAAAAAGCTATTAGAATTATACAGCGACGCAAGCCACGACTTAGGCTTCAACAAAGTAGTAGCCGCCAATCCACGCAATGCAGGTGCGGCTGATATTTCGTTTGCGGCAAATCATGTTGATATGGCACTTGATGGTTTAGGTTTGATGGGCAGCGGCGCGCATACTAAAAACGAAACAGCCGATTTAACCAGCCTTGATAAAAACATTAAAAAAACTGCATTACTCATTTATAGATTAGGAAAACTGTAATAGTAAATGTATTTTAAAGATGAGCGTAGGCCAAATAATAACCGTCCTACGCTTGTACTAACTTTTAAGACATTATTTTAAACAATAATTCTCGCACTGTGGCCGGTTCAAACGGTTTATCACAAATAGCATCAACTCCCGCTTGAGCAATGTTAGCTAGGTGAGTGTCGTTTGCCTCTGAGCTCACCATTAAAATAGGAATATGTGAGTAGCTATTTGAGCTTCTAACGGCTTCTGTTAGTTCCCGTCCGTCCATTTCTGGCATGTTGTAGTCGGTTACTATTAAGTCAAACGGTTGGTTGTTTAAGTGCTCAATAGCTTCTTTACCGTTTTCAGCTTCTATTGGTGCAGGTATTCCCATACCCGCAAGTACGCGTATTATGTGTTTACGCGCAAAGCGGCTGTCGTCTACCACTAAAACTCGCAGCAGCGTTACGTCAAAATGATCAAGTTCTACTTCTTCTTCGCTTATGATATCGAGGGTTGCTTTGAGTGCGCGGGTAATGGCTTTTGCGCTAAAAGGCTTAGGCAAAATAGCCAGCACACCCGATTGGCGTAATTGCTCAAGGTATTTTTTATTACGCTCGCTCGATATAAGCATAAAAGGTTGATGCTCGGTGATAAGGTTTGATCTTATTTCTTGCAATAGTGAATCGGCTGTCCCGTCAGATAAATACATAGAGCTTATAACTAGATCAGGGTGATAACTTGCTAATAAGCTAAGCGCTTGTGTTTGTGTAGATGCAGTTTCAACTTGTTTTACACCACTTTCTAAAAGCGATTTTATTATTATTTTTTGCTGAACCTCCGAAGGCTCTACAAGTAAAATGGACAAGTTTGCTATTGCAGTTAAGTCGCTCATTCAGATCTCTTTAGTATTGTTATAATCAGGATAATAATAACATTTTTGACTCGTTAATATTATATAAAGAGATTGTAATATTTAAGAAAACATTACCAACCCCTTTAAAATATAGCACTTATTAATTAGATTGAATGTAATCTAATGCATTCATTTTTTTATATGTGACGTTAGCGTGCAAAATATGTGCAGGTTCAGGGTCAACCACTTCAACAGGAATGTCGTAATTTCGGGCTATTTCAATTGCCATTTGCGTAATATTGACGCTAAACGAGGTGCCCATAAATACAATTTTATCGGCGTTGAGCATACGCTGTTGTGCTTGTGTTATTCTGTAAAGCTCGGTGTAGTATTCGTCAAATAATAAAACAAAGGGCTTAAATGAATGGTTTAGCTCAGGCGTTTGGTTTTGAATATTAAATAGCTCAAAAAGAGACTCTTGCAGGCGGCTTTCGTCTACACTATCCCACGGGGTGGCAAGTGGCGTGACAGGCTCACCTTGCTCATGAAATAAGGTCATTTGATCAAGCCTGCCGTGTATCGCTATGTAATTTTTGTTACCCGCTTTGCCATCAAGCCCATCTATGTTTTGAGTAATTAGGTTTTTGTCACTTAGCCAATGGTGTACGTCGTTTGGGCCATGGTTGCGATACGTTGCAAAGCGATGGTAATACCATGCTAAAAACTCTTTTGGGGCGTTTTGGTACATTGCGCGCGTTGCCATTTCCATAGGCGTATAATTTTTACTGCCAATGGTCCAATAACCATCCTCCCCTCTAAAGGTGGGAATACCACTGGCTGCGCTGACTCCCGCTCCTGTAATGTAAAGAGTGTTCACTTTTCAACCTCGTAACCGAGCACGTTAGCGCTTACTTGCTGATTATTATCAATGCCGCCAATTCGATATAAAACCCCACTGTGCTCAAGTAAGCCACGATGATCCATGCTCTTTACTTCAACTGGGGATAAAATCTGCCATTCGTTTTTTTTGATACTAAAGCGCCAAACATGGTCACTTGCTGGTGCAGGTTTGCCGTCGTAACCTATTGCGCTGTAGTTATATGGGTTATTAGAGCCTGCCATCATATAAATATTGCCATTATAGCTGGTGGCTGCCATTCGGTAGTGAGCAGTGCCTGTTGGATGTGGCAAGGTACGCCAATCTATTTTTTGTGGGTTAGTTGAATCTATTGTGCCTTTTAAGCACTGTGCTACACCTGCAAACGAGCGACGCGAATCAGGATTAGCTTGTGTTTTAACGCCATCACAAATAACAATGGTGTTACCACTAATAGCAGCGGCTTGGCCAAATACAGGCTCACCTAAAAATGGCGAGGCTTGTTGCCATGTATTATTTTGCGTGTCGTATACTTGTACTAAGTTTACGTTGCCGTCGTTATGCCAACCGCTAATTAGATAAATGTAACGCGCTTTGTAGCTCAGCGCTACGCTATCGTCTACGGGTACTGGCATGCTCGCAAGATGAGTGTAGGTATCTTTTATTACGTCGTACCTATATACGTCGGGGCTTGAAACTTCAGTATGATCCTCTGCTACCGTATAGCCGCCAAACACATAAGCGTACTCGCCTAAGCCGACTGCGGTGCTTGCTAAGCGCCCTTTTAATGGCAAGCTTGAAGGCACACCAGTTTTAGATTGCCACTGTGAATCGCCAACTTTAAGCGTCCACACTTTGTTATGCACTGACGAGTATTGTTTATCGCGCCCCAGCCCCATAAAGCTTAAAAAGTAGGGCTGGTTTTTTACAATAACTTTAGCCACAGCATTATTTGCAACAGGCTCAGGTAAAGCGGGAAGGCTTGCTAACGCAAGAGAAAAAAGAAGGCTCATAAGGCAAATAATTTAATAAGAATTAATACGCTCAGATTAAATTATTTTAGCCTTGTGAGCCAGTATTGTTATATCAAAATAATCAAACGCTTTTGATTAGTAACCATATTAGTAGGCAATACTAATATGCTGATTTACGTGTGCTGCATTTTGCGCTACATCAACCATTGCTGTTGCGTAATCAGTGACCGAAACTTTGCTTTCGCCTGCATCATTAGTAAAAAATGTATTACTGCCTATACGGTAATTGCCTTCATTATCACCCAGACATAACTTGTGCAGTTTATTTATCAAGGAACTACCTACAAACTGCTGTAAGAGCATTTATAGATTTTTAACGCAGCGCTGGAAAACCGCTATTAAAAATGTGGCGGTAAGTAATGTATTGTAGTTAAGGGCGTTGTGAAGATGAGCTGTCTAAGGTGGTAGTTCAGCATAATTTTTTAAGGTAAATAGGTTACGTTATCTAAGCCTTGTTGTTTATTTTTGTACATAGCTTGATCAGCATATTTTATAAGTTCATGATCTGTTTGTCCGTGCTCTGGGTAGTTTGCAATGCCAATACTGGGGGAAATATTTAGTAGTACGTCATCTAACTTAAAGACAGCTTTAAACTCAGTGAGGACTTTATTTTTTATTCTGACGGTTTCGTGGCTAGAACTTAAATTATCTAAAATAATTAAAAATTCGTCTCCACCTAAACGCCCTACTGTGTCGTAATGCCTAACCGACGCTGAAAGCCTTTTTGCTATAGCACATAAAAGCTTATCGCCAGTTTCGTGTCCGTGGGTGTCGTTTACTGCTTTAAAGCCATTTATGTCTATAAACAGTAAAGAAAAAAATGTGTTGTTTGTAGTTGCACTAATAATTACTTTTTCTAATCGCTCCATTAATAAAGAGCGATTAGGCAAACCAGTTAACACATCGTGCCGAGCCATGTACTGGAGCTGCTCTTCCATTACTTTTCGCTCAGTTATATCGTGCGCTACTGCAATTCTTACTTGATGTTGCTCTGACCAACGAACAGACCATAATATATGGACTATTTGACCATCTTTTCTCATCCAGCGGTTTTCAAAGCGAGGGTTTACCGTTTCGCCAGACAATAGCGAAGTTACGGCGTTATGCGTTTTGTAATGATCACCTTCGTAAACATAGTTAATCATCTTTTTGCCTACAACTTCGTCGGCCGTATAACCAAAAATTTGCTCAAATGCTGCGCTTACAAAAACAAATGTGCCTTGTTTATCTACCACACAAACGGCATCAAGCATTAAATCGAGTACTTCTTCTACATTAATTAATTCATTTTTTATCATACTTTGGTGCCTTTAAAGCAAAACCAAGCAAATTTAAGTATTCTATATAGCTTTAACAAAAGCAAAGATAATTAAACCACAATCGCAGATAACACAGGGCTAGGTATAAATTGTGCCCATATAATTAATATTGCTTTGAGAAGCATGACACGAAAAAGTTAAGATTAAATATTTAATAACCATAAATACTTTGAAGTTATTCTGAAATAGACTAAATTTTAAGTCGTATATAAACATATAACTATCAGCTATTTACATTTTACTGACTCTTTAATAAATATACTTATAAAGTTCATTTAACTATATTTTTACAGTTCAATTGGGCGAAATTAGACCTTTCAACTACTACAAAATTAGTTACCTTGATTTAATCTCATTTATGCTTTTACACTGTTAATGTATGTTAATATTGTGTGATATCACATGTATTACAAAAACAAAGACTGTTTTTGATTTTTGATTGCGCAGGAGACTTTTGGGTGAAAATATCACAACGTTTGTTTTGGCCATTACTTTTTGTTTGCCCTCTCTTAACGGCCGAGCCGTTTGAAGATGAAGACCTCGATCTTGATGCTTTAATGGGCATGGATGTACAAGCAACTTCTGCGATGAAAAGAGCGCAATCAGCATTTGATACCGCTTCATCTATTTATGTATTAAGTAAAGAACAAATTACTAACTCTGGTGCTACATCAGTACCTGAAGCACTGAAAATGGTGCCTGGTTTAATTGTACGTCAGCTCGATAACAATCAATGGGCTATTTCATCAAGAGGTATTGCCTCTCGATTTTCTAGCAAACTATTGGTTATGATTGACGGACAAAGCTTATATACCCCAAAATTTGCTGCAGTTTATTGGGAAACACTCAACGTTCCTTTGTATGACATTGAACGCATTGAAGTAATACGCGGACAAGGCGGATTACTTTGGGGTAGTAACGCAAATAATGGCGTGATTAATATCATTACTAAAAACAGTATTGATACTCGCGGTGGATACGCAAACGTAACAACTGGTAATCAAATAAATGTTGATGCAAATCTTCGTTACGGTGGTGATATAAGTAACATAGGCAGCTACCGTGTGTATGGTCATGTAAAAGATGCGAATGAATCAAAAAAAGGGATCTTACTCGCACCTAACGATACAACTAAACAAAATTCTTTAGGTTTTCGGGCTGACTTTACCCCTAATGATGAGTGGTCTGCGCTACTACAGGGGGACGTTACTCACTCAACACTTGGTCAAAACTACCGAGGTGTTATAGATGAAACCAACGAAAACATTTCATTCTCAGATGATTTAAAGCGAACAGACTCACGCATAATGGCACGCCTTGAAAACAGAGTGTCGCCCGATGCCAATCAAATGCTACAAATTTCTTGGCTGAAACAAAATGGTTCCCAAGATTATATTAAAGAAGATTTTGAATCGATAGATATTGATTATCAAATGAACTTCATATACCAATCTCTACAGCTAGATTGGGGATTAAACTACCGGTATAACTCTATCTCTTTGTAAGCGTCTAGCGAACCACACCTAGCATCGATGTTCTGATTATCTAAAAATACCTGCTCAATGATAAATTCGGAGCAGGTGATGAA
>NZ_WTKX01000042.1:0-20563 GCF_011378755.1 Pseudoalteromonas sp. Z1A2
AAGCACAGCGTCGTGAGATTAAAGAGATGCAGTGGTTACTGAACGATATAGAAAAAAATGGCCTAGCAGAAACTCAGGAACAAGCACAATCTAGAGCTGTACCGGATTTTAATGCTAAGTAAAATTTTATAAGAATACGTAAAAGGGAGCTAAACATGAGTAAATCAGCAGAGCTTTATAGAATGGCAACAGATGAGCATATTTGCCCATTTGGCTTAAAGTCAAAAGACCTTCTAGAACGCGAGGGTTATGATGTTAATGATCACTTATTATCTTCTCGTGAACAAACAGATAAATTTAAAGCAAAGCACAACGTAGAGACCACACCACAAACATTTATTGCTGATAAACGTATCGGTGGTTATGACGACTTACGTGATTACTTTGATAAGCCAAAAGCTGGACAGCAAGGTACAACTTACACCCCGGTTATTGCAATCTTCGCGGTCGCATTTTTACTAAGTTTGGCATTTAGTTTTGCAATGGGTCATGGATTAATTTCCATGAAAACCGTGGAGCTATTTGTTGCGTTAACTATGGCTGTGTTGGCAATACAAAAACTTCAAGATTTATTTAGTTTCTCAAATTCATTTATCACTTATGACTTAGTGGCGATGAAAGTAGTGAGGTATGCCTATGTTTACCCATTTTTAGAAGCGTTTGTTGGTATTGGAATGATAGCTGGGTTGCCAGCATATAGTATTGCTCCTATTTCATTATTTATTGGTGGTGTTGGTGCTGTTTCTGTTTTTAAAGCCGTATATATAGATAAGCGCGAACTCAAATGTGCATGTGTAGGCGGTGATAGTAATGTACCGTTAGGCTTTATTTCACTTACAGAAAACCTGTTTATGATCGCTGCTGGGATATGGATGCTTGCCAGGTAGAAGGTAAAGTATTTAATTTAAAAATATAATGAACAGTTTATTTATGGGGGTACCTGACCCAGTCTAAAGTCTGAATTATCTCTTTGAGTCCAGCATCAATCTGTTCTGACACTTCGAAGACCTCACCAACTTCGATTGCTAAATAGCTAAAAGTGTTTTTGACGATAAATAGTTAATTGGCACTGTAAAAACTCACAGTGCCAATTAACAATTAGATTAGAAATCGTTTTTCGATTTTACATCTACAAGCTGACCATTTTTAGCTATTTTGAAATAAACTTGTTCACTATCATTTGATGCTTGGATAATATAAGTATCATCGCTCTCGTTTACGACAGTAAATGCTTCTGAAGAAATACCTTTCCAAGAATCATTTAGTTTTCCAACCTCAAAACCATAGTCTTTAAAGGCCAATTTCTTTATTGATTTAGCTGCAATACTAATAGCTTGTTGATCGCTAACGTGACCATGATCACTATGTGCTAGAACACCAGTACTCATTAATGAAATACAAACTAATGCTATTGGAATTAATCTATTCATTGTTTTCTCCTATTAAGTTTTAAGTTTATTGTTTTAAGCCAATTACTTTATATTGTCCTTTTACTAAAAGCTGTATAGCTACGGGGTTATCTGAGTTGTTTTTCCAGTACCAGCCATGTGAGCCCCCAAATGGGGCGGTAAAGCTGCCCTTCATTTCGCTTAAATTGGCAATTGCATAGCTTTCGAAGTAACCGGTTGTGTCTCCTGCTGGCTCTCCGTGTAAATCAAAATGTAAAGAAGCGCCATCGGTCATCCATTCGTAGGTCATTTTTTCATATTGTTGCATCTCAAATTTATATTCAACCCCGCGATTTGCAGGGATAGTGACTTCAATTGTTTGAAACTCATCACTGCCCACTTGCAATGAATCTGATGTTTTAAGTGGTTTTTGCGCTGATGTCTGAGCTATTTTAGTAACGCCCAGTTGTTTACCGAGCCCGGTTGGATCAATGTTATATTCTGCCGGAAGGATAAATAGCACAAAGGCGATTATCGCAACTAATGAAGCGGTGATACTGGCTTTTATAAGTGTTTTTGAACTAACTGTATGTTGCATATATTTCTCTAAATTAATTAATTATATAGCCGGTTAATTGAAGGCCGACTAGCATTAAGCCGGCACTCATTAACGCACCGTTGATAAATGTTGAAAAACGATGAAATGACGGCCGTTTACGCCACACATTAATGGCAATTAAGATAACTGCGAGCGCTAAAAATTGGCCAAGTTCTACGCCAATGTTAAAGGCAATTAAATTTGTCAGTAATCCATCTTCGGGTAATTGAAACTCTTGTAACTTGGTTGCTAAGCCAAAGCCATGAAACAAACCAAAAATAAGCACAGCCATTTTTGTATTTGGCTGCCAATTAAAACAACGCTTAAACCCACCTAAGTTATCAAAGCCCTTATAAATAACTGAAAAACCGATAATAGCGTCAATTAAATAGGCATTAATCTGAATATCGCCAAGCACACCAAGTAGTAAGGTTGTGCTGTGGCCGATGGTGAACATGGTGACATACAGCAATACATCTTTGCTGCGATATAAAAAGAAGATCACACCGATTAAAAACAATATATGGTCGTAACCGGTGATCATGTGTTTTGCCCCAATATAAATAAATGGCACAAACTGTACACCTTGGTTTTGCTCTAAAAAAGCGCGAGTACTATCATCGACTCCGTGTGCTAATGCCTCAAAGCTTAATAAAGCCAAAATAAGCATTAAAATCACTATGCTAAAGTTTATTATTTTAGTTGGCATCAGATCGCTCCAACGTTTCACTTTCAGTCAAAATAGACTCCTTTTCTTTGTGTAAAAGTCGATAGAGTGCGGGGATCAAAAATAATGTTAGTAAGGTCGATGAAATGATGCCACCAATCACCACGGTCGCTAGAGGTCGCTGTACTTCTGAACCAATTCCTGTATTAAGTGCCATAGGTATAAATCCTAATGAGGCAACCAGTGCTGTAGTTATAACTGGACGTAAGCGAGTTAATGCCCCTTCTGTTATCGCTTGATTAAGCCCCATCCCTGAGCTGCGTAACTCACGAATAAACGATACCATTACCAAGCCATTTAATATGGCGATACCAGATAAAGCAATAAAGCCAACAGCAGCAGATATTGAAAATGGAATATCACGCAACAACAATGCTGCAATTCCACCTGTAAGCGCTAAAGGCACACCGGTAAAAATAATTGCAGCATCTTTAAGTGAGTTTAAGGCTAAAATAAGTAAACCTATAATCATTAACAATGTAACTGGCACAACCACACTTAACCGCTCAGAGGCCGATTGTAACTTTTGAAACGTTCCTCCATATTCAATCCAATAGCCGGAAGGGATCGTAACTTCATTTTCAATAGTCGCTTGAATCTCACCAACAAAACTTCCTAAGTCTCGCCCTCTAACATTAGTGGTTACTACAATACGCCGTTTGGCATTCTCACGATTAATTTGATTTGCACCATTAGTTAGCTTGATGGTAGCTAATTCTTGTAATGGTATAGAGCTTCCATTTGGTAAGTTAATAGGTAAGTAACCCAACTTTTCAACATTACTACGTTGCACTTCTTCTAAACGAACGACAATATCAGAACGAATATCGCCTTGATAAAACTTGCCTGCGATAGCTCCTCCTAATGCGGTAGCTAACTGTGACTGAATTTGTGCTTTGCTTATACCAAACTGACTTAGCTTTTCAGTATTGGGTATAATTTCAAGCATAGGTAGACCTGTTGTTTGCTCAACCATCAAATCAGCTACGCCATCAACATTTGCAATCGCAGATTCAATTTCTTTTCCTAACGTAGCGAGTGTTTCAAAGTCATCACCAAATACTTTAATCGCTAATTCTGCGCGAACGCCGGCAAGCAATTCATTAAAACGCATTTGAATTGGCTGTAAGAATTCATATCTGTTACCTGGAATAGGCTCGACTAGTGCAGCTAACTCTTCTACTATTTGAGCTTTAGATTTATTTGGGTTTGGCCACTGATCTCGTGGTTTTAGAATAATAAAGTTATCAGCTACGCTAGGTGGTACTGCATCTGTTGCTACATCCGCGGTACCAATTTTTGCAAATACGCGTTCTACTTCAGGCATCTGCGTAATTTTTTCTTCCAACACTTTTTGTAGCTCAATCGCTTGGCTTAATGATGTACCAGGAATACGAAGCGCATGCATGGCAATGTCTCCTTCATCAAGATTTGGTGCAAACTCGCTTCCTAAGCGTGTCGCTTGATAACCAAAGAATGTTACGAGTAAACAAGTTATTAGCACCACAGCCCAGCGGCCTTTTAATGCTAATGAGAGTACCGGCTTATAAATACGACTTAACCCCAGCATAATATGATTAGGTTTTTCTTTAATTGGCTTTTTAAATAATAGGGCGATCATTGCAGGCACAAATGTGATCGAAAGCGCCATTGAACAAAGCAAAGCAATCACAACCGTTAATGCCATTGGATGGAACATTTTTCCTTCAACGCCTTCAAGCGCGAAAATAGGTAAATAAACAACGGTGATGATGAATACACCGAATAAAGCGGGTCGAATAACCTCTCGTGTAGCCGTAAAAACAATGTCTAAACGTGCTTTTAAAGAAAGAGGGGTATCACCTCTCATACTTAAACGACGTAAGCAGTTTTCGACGATAATTATCGTACCATCAACCAATAGACCAAAATCTAATGCCCCTAAACTCATCAAGTTTGCACTGACTCGCGTATGTACCATACCGGTTATTGTCATCAACATTGCAAATGGGATCACTAAAGCCGTTAAAAATGCGGCTCTGAAATTCCCCAGTAATATAAATAATACAACAATAACTAAAATGGCCCCTTCGAGCAGGTTAGTTTGAACAGTATTAAGCGTTTTATCTACCAGTTTAGTTCGGTCATAGACGGCTTTTGCAACTATACCTTCGGGTAAACTGCCATTGATTTCTTTTAACTTTTCACCAACGCCTTGTGCAACTGTGCGACTGTTCTCACCTATTAACATGAACACGGTGCTCATCACCACTTCGCGGCCATTTTGTGTAGCAGCACCAGTACGCAATCCTTTGCCATCACTTATAGTGGCAACATCTTTAATAAACACTGCACTGCCGTCTATGGTTTTGATGGGTAAATTAGTGATTTCAGTTAAACCAGCAACCTGACCTGGGACACGAATTAACCATTGCGCACCGCTTTTTTCAATAAATCCGGTGCCTTGGTTTTGGTTGTTTTGACCAATAGCATCAACAACATCTGCTGAGGTAAGATTATAAGCCAGTAGTTTTTCAGGTTTAAACGCAACGAGAATTTCACGCTCGTAACCACCAATAGGGTTTACTTCAACAACACCTGGTACCCGCATTAATTGAGGGCGAATTGTCCAGTCATGTACTGTTCGTAAATCAATGGGGGTTATATCACTACCGTCGGGATTTTTAGCACCAGGCACAGCATCAACCGTAAACATAAAAATCTCACCTAATCCAGTAGCAATGGGACCAAGCTCAGGTAAAAGGTTTATCGGCAACTCCGAACGTGCACTAGACAACCGCTCATTAACCAACTGACGAGCAAAGTAAACATCGGTATTATCAGCAAAAATAGCAATAACCTGAGATAAACCATAACGAGACACTGAGCGTGTGTTTACAAGTCCTGGTAACCCCGCAAGTGCGTTTTCGAGGGGGAAAGTAACGCGTTGTTCAACCTCTAACGGCGTATAGCCTGGCGCTTCGGTGTTGATCATAACCTGAACATTGGTTATATCAGGTACTGCATCAATAGGCAGTTTAGTAAAATTCCATAAGCCTAATCCTGCAATGGCTAATACCATGACAAGAACGAGGATATTGCGCTTTATAGCAAAGCGTAAAATCGATTCTAACATTACGCTCTCCTAGTGATCGTGTGACGCGCCAGATTTTTCAATATCGGCTTTGATGACATAGCTATTTTCAGTAACATACTCGGTACCGGCAGGCAGTCCACCTAGTACTTCTATCCATGTTGCATCTGAACGACCCAGCTCAAGCATCCTGACTTCATATTCATCAGCGACTTTTGCATACACGACCGTAAAATCACGAAAGCTCTGTAAGCCTATTTTCTTTACCGCTAAAGGAACTTCAAAAGAAGCAGTTTCAATATCGGCTTTAACAAAACTCCCTTCCAACAAAGGCTCAGTCTGTTGTGCCAACGTAACCCACACCATTCTTGCCTGATCACTTCTAACTTTTGGCTCTATAAATGATACCTTACCAGCAATATTCACAAGACTACCTTCTGCCTTAATGCTCACTAGAGTGCCTTGAGATACTTTGCTGTAATCGCTCGGGTAGACAGCTAATTTAACGACAGATTGACTCGCGTCTGTGATAACAAGCAGTTCACGGTTATTCGTTTGCTCACCTGAATTAGCCATTTGTTTTGCGACAAAACCAGCAATAGGCGATTTTATCTCATAGGGGTTTAAACTTTCATTACTTTCAATCGTCATTAAAGTTTGGCCTTTATTTACTTTATCGCCAAGCTTTACATTTAAGTGCGTAATAACACCTTCAAAACGTGCAAAAACAGTGCGGTGCGCACTCGGCGGTAACCAAACCTGTCCATAAGCAGGGATCGTTTGATGAAGCTTTTGAGACCCTGCAATTGCAGTTTCAATCGCCATTGCATCTACTACTGCGGGTTCGATTTTTGTTCGCCCCTCTAGGTTATCGTATTGCCAACGATATGTTTTTCCTTGGTAGCTCGCATTTACTGTGACAATAAAAGAGTGCGGTTCGTAAATTTCCATATCCCCACGTAAAAAGTCACTTTGGCTAATAAACTTAATATCATCAATCACATTACCTAATCGGGTTAACGTAACCGTTAATTCAACATCGTCGGGATTAATTGGGTTTTTATTATCTGTTAACCATACTCTAAACTCAGGTGGTACGCCTGTTTCGAAAATCGCTAACTCCAATGCGAAGTTTCCTTCACGAAGCATACGACCATTATGCGGCCCTTTTTCAGGCTCTGCTTGCTCTGTAGTAGGTGTTGATACTGCGCTAGCGGGTAAATGTACCCCCGCGCTGAGGCCGAGTAATACGGCAACGGTTATGGAGGAAATAAAGTTTGTCGTTTTCATAAATAATCTCATTGTTCTATCGATGCGCCAGTAAGACGCTGAATTTCTATATGTTGTAAATGTAAGCTTTCATAAGCGCTAAGTAGTTCTGATTGCGCGCTTAATTGCGCCTGACGCACGCTACTCCACTGGTTGTAATTCAATTTACCAACGTTAAATGCTTGTTTTGCTTGGGTAAGCGCGGTTTCTAGCGTGGGAATGATTTCATTTTTTGAGGTGGTAATTACATGAACAGAATGCTTAACTTCTTGAAGCAAAGCATAAAGCTGGCTATTAGCTTGTTGAGTTAAACTCTTCGCTTGCGCTGTTAATACATCTTGCTCGGCACGTAACTTAGCGACCGTTCCGGCATTGCTGCCAGATGCTCCCCACGGAATAGAAACACCGGCCACGAGCCCATAGTCATCCGTTGATTCATAACGACGTAAGCCTGTTGTAAATTGCCATTGTGGTTTTGCTTCAATTTGAGCTAATTCAATGTGTGATTGTGCAATACGTTTTTGACTTGCTAACTGCATCAAACGAGGCGCATTTTTAAAGCGCTCGAACTGTGACTGAAAATCTACAATTTTAGGTAACTGCAATAAGTTACCTGTAAGTGTAAAGTCAGTGCGAGGCTCTGCCCACAAGGCTGAAAGCTGATATTTTCCGCTGGCTATTTCATGCTCAAGATCTTCGACAAGTAATTTTTGTTTAATTAGTTCAGCTTTGGCTAAATTTTTATCAATAGCCAACGACTGACCAATACGAACTCGTTTATCTATTGCATTTACAACTTCATTCGCTTGTCTTACTGCCATTTTATTGAGCTTTAGTGCCTCTTCTTTCACCAGTAGTTGAATAAATTGCTTCGCAGTCATCGCGGCTAAATCAAGTGCAATAATTTGTTTATCTAAACGTAACTGCTCAAGTTCAGACTGGCTTGCTTTTACGCGACTATCAATTTGCTCTTGTTGAATCAGCCAAGAGAAAGTTAAGGTTGATTGCATATTTTGCAAACCACTATGCTCACCTGTCCCAAAAGCATCTTCAACCATTAAGCCTATTTGTGGTCTTTGGCCTATACTTGCTTGCTTTATTTTGCCTTGCTGGGCTTTATCTCGATAAAAGAAGCCCTGTAACTGCGGGTTGTTAGCAAGCGTGAATGAGATGGCTTGCTTTAGATTTAATGTTTGATAAGCCTCAGCACTTGCAAAACACGGCAGTGCTGTAAAAGCCATCAATACCCCCACAAAAAACCGACTGCCAATCGGTTTTTTGTGGGTGAAATGACTACTAAATGATTTCATTTTAATCCTTACTTAGTGGATGAAAAAAGTTTCGATAAGATGGTGGACACTATCGACAGTCGACAGTGTGAATAAACTGATAACCACAAAGCTAAACAAAGTGATCATTAAAAGTAGCTTAGGCGTAGTGGAGATTGGCATTAACAATGTTTGTATACGCTGAGTTATTTGCTCATTACTAAAATGACTCATGTATATATTGTCATTCGTAATATGTTGTTGTCGTTGAAATCGAGCAACATTAATAAGTGCTTGAGCCACATCTAAGCCATCAAAACTTTGCGTTGCACCGACATCAGCAATTTGTTCTGTTAAAGCCGTATAAGATTGCTGTAACGCCGCGCGCGTTGACGCAGGAAAACACCAACCAAATAGACTAAACAGTGTTTTAAAAAGCGGATCTCGGGCTTTTAAATGTGCTAGTTCATGCTGTATGACTATGTGTACTGTTTTTTCATCAAGTGCTTGTAATCCGCTGGTTATATATACTTTTGGATTGAAAAAACCAACAGTAAATGCCTCTGGTATAAGGTGTTCAATAACGTGTACAGACTGGTTTGGATAATCTTTGTGAGGTTGAGTATTTGATAAAGCCAACAGACTGCTCATTGCTGAACTATGTCTATTAAGACTAAAAAATGCATGTACGCTAGCACTTGCCATCAAACAAACAGCCGATATAAGCAATACCGAATGCCAACTATATACAGAGAAAACCTCAAGGTGATGCCAGTGAGCGACTCCTTGCCACCAATTAGACATTGGATTTTGATGTGCCTGCCAAAATACAGCTGCACACAATAATGAGATCCACCAAGGGCTGCTAATAGTTAACCAAAGCATGAACTTACGCTCGGTAAACTGGAAAATAGTAAGTTTTTTACAAAGCGAGGTGTGGAAGAAGGAAATCAATATGATCACACAAATAAAAGCGGTCACCGCTGCGCTCGCTAGATTTAAAAACACGGCCCAATTTCCAACAATCATGTTTACACTTTTCCGCTTCGTAGTTTTCGCTGCTGCTCTATAAGTTTTTCGAGCTCATCTAATTGTGTATCATTAAAATTAGTCGAAGTAGAAGAAAATGCAGCAATTAAACTGTTTTCACCCTCTTCAACAAAGTCAGCTGTAATATCATTTATTAAAGTAGCTATAAGCGAGTTACGATCAACTTTAGTTCGGTAATTATAAGCATGACCCTGCTTAGTTCTGCTAAGAAGGCCTTTTTTATAAAGTCTTTCAAGGGTGCTTTGAATAGTATTGAGAGTGCAGCCACGTGTTTTACCTAAACGACTGTGCACATGCTTTGCATCCGCTTCTTTAGAAGACCACAAATATTGAAGTACTAGTTTTTCTAATTCGCCTAACTGCATAATCAAATATCTCTTAACAACATAGCCATATCATGGCAAAATAAAAACCGATAGGCAATCGGTTTTTATTTTTTTATTTAAAAAGGAAAGTAATACATGGGTTGGATAATTTTTAAATACTTAGTGACAGCAGCAATTGTTGTAGCGGTTTCAGAGGTCGCAAAGCGCAGTGATAAACTCGGAGCACTAATTGTAGCACTTCCATTGGTAACCATTTTAGCGATGATTTGGTTGTACGTTGAAAAACAGCCGCCAGAGAAAATTGCGAGTCATGCCTGGTACACATTTTGGTATGTTGTGCCTACCTTACCGATGTTTTTAATATTTCCATCATTACTACACCGATTTGGTTTTTGGCCATCACTCGGCCTCAGCGCCTTAATAACTTGTTTTATTTTTGGAGTGTTTGCATTCGTCGTTAGTAAATTTGGAATAAATTTATTACCCTAAAAGTTGTTTCTGAAATTAATAATATGGTGAAATCAAGGATGTAGCTGAGGCAATAATTTCGATACTTATCTCTAAAAAATTTCCCATTACTTAGCAGAGTCAAATAAAAGCTAGCCTTATTTATGTACTAAGAGTGATAATATAAACAGAATATGGCTCATTTTATGGAACTATAAAAATGCTTCTATAACTCTAGTTCTAAGTGATTTAATTTGTATACTGCTCAATGAACAACCTGAAAGCAGCTCATAATAAGCTAAACCGCGCTCTGAAGTTAGGCCCCCTAGAACGAGTTTATCAAGGTTTTCTTTTAACTTATTATCCCTGTTTATTTTTGGCAATGTTAAAGGTCTAAATGTATCTTTTCTCACCAAAGTTGTGTCACATTCCATATCAACATAAGAGCAACTATCTGGTATATCAATATTAATACGCTCAGCAAACTCAATTAAGCTTGTTTCTGCAAATGTGAATAACCAGGCGAATTCAACTTTACCTTTGCCAGACCTAAGAATGCGCCCTAGAACTTGCCTAAAATACAACTCTGTTTTTATAGAGCTTAAATGACAACATACTTGTAGCCTAGGTATGTCGGTCCCTTCACTGATCATACCAACACTAACGATCCACTGTTCAGTAGATGACTTAAATGAGTTGATCTTCTGTGTTGAATTATCGTGTAAGTAAGTAACTATGGTTGACGTTTGATTAAATTCTTCAATTAATAAGCTGTTTATCATTTCAGCGTGCTTAACTGAAGACGCAACAACTAGGCCGCCGGCAGCCGGGTTTGAAGCTCTTATCTCCGACAGTTTTAATACGGCTAACTTCAATAAATACCTAAGTGCAGAGTCATTATTAAGTACCTCTTGGTACGCTGATTGAGCTTGTTTAACAAATTCAGCTATTGATCCATATGTATCTTGGCCATCCGAAATACTATTGCTATCAACTAAAACTATTTTTGGCTCTCTACAGACGTTATCTCTAATAGCTTGACTCAAGCTGTATTGATAATCGCATATCAACTCACCTTCTGGGTCAGAATAATTCACTAAAGCAATAGGAAGGGCGTCTGAGCGCCAAGGAGTGCCCGATAGCGCAAGTGTGTAAGTTGCAATATCCTGTAAATGGAAAACAACTTTCTCACCCCACGTATTGATTTTAGATTTATCTTGCGAGAATGAGCAGTGATGTATTTCATCAAAAATAAAAAATGTACGATACTTTCTAAGCCCATCCCAAGTACTTTCAGGAATAGAGCATAAGCTTTGATAAGTCATAGAGGCACCTACAGCCGTAAATGAGCCATCAAACGAACACCCAATTATTTTTCCAAATGTTCTTTTGATATTATTAGCCACTTCAACCGATGGTGAAAAGCAGATCACTCTATCTATCATTCCTTTATCAAATAACGTTTTGGCCAATGAAGCTGCCATTATTGTTTTACCAGCACCAGGAGTGGCCTGACATAGAAAGTGCTTATCAATAGCTGTATATTTTTTTACTGCTAACTCAACACATTCCCTTTGCCAACTTCTCAGCATTGCCGTGCACCATTATCCAAAGAGGCCAATATATTAGTTAAAGCGTTAACTTTTCCTAATAACTTCGCTGAATTATTTTTAGCATCGTCTAATGCAGAATAAAACAAGCTAAGGTGCTCAGGGAATCGCTTTTGTAGAGCTTTATATTCATCAACTTCCCCTAACAAAATCGCAAGCTCAGCCTCAAACTGTTTCTTTTCATTCAATAAAGTTTCAACAAGCGGTGATGCTTGATTATTAGTATGACTGCTAATTGATTTTTCTTTTTCAATTACAACTTGTTTCGCCACAAACGTAGCGTTATTAAACAGCTCAGTTTTAAAATATTTTTTATGGCGGCCACTTCCTTTTGAATTTAGGAGTTCCTTCCGCTCAAGAGCTGTCGTTTGTCTATAAATGAATTTACGTGCCTCATCTATATCTTGATATGTATCAGTTACGGTTAATAACTCATCCCTGAGCTCGACAATTGTAAAGCCATTGCACTCTTTTTCGATCAAAAGGGAATAAATATGTTGGTTTAATTTGATAACGTGGGGCATTTCTTATACTACAACAATTAAGAAAACTTAGGGTTGCTAAGTATATAGAACAATGCAAAACTTAGAAATACTAAGTTTTATGCTTGAGAGTGATTTTAAGAACATACCCACAAATCAGACTTAGGATTCCTAAGTGTACAAACTATTGTAAAACTTAGACAATCTAAGCTATTAGAGACTGAAAAAATGATACTTTTGTGTTCCAAAATCCAATCCCAATTAGACTCAAACAAGCCCGCGCTAAGTCAGGTATTACTCAAAAGCAGCTGGGGATACTTATCGGTATGGATGAAAACTCAGCGAGTGGTCGCATGAACCACTATGAAAAAGGCCGTCATATTCCAGATTTAACGACTCTAAAAAAGATCGCTGATGAACTAAATGTTCCATTGAATTATTTTTTCTGTGAAGATGAGACAACAGCAGAGCTAGTAATTGAAATATCAAAGTTAGACACGGAGAAAAAGCTTGAGCTAATCAAGGAACTCAAAAAATCAACTAAATAACTAAAGTTTAAGAATAAACAACCTGATACTAACTTGATATTTTTGGATTAAGTGCTGCGCCAACACATTAACTTTTATAACAATTGATCTGAGAGTATATTTTTAACAAACAAGAATTAAAAAAATCAATAAAGGGAAATTAATGTGAAAATTAAAATGTACCCAGCCGAAAATGGAGATGCATTTTTGATTTGCTCTTCCGATACTAATATTTTGATCGATGGCGGTTATGCAAAGACCTTCGATAAACACATAAAACAAGATCTCGATAACTTAGCGAGTAAAGGTAATATTCTAGATTTAGTTATTGTAACTCATATTGATGCTGATCATATTGGCGGAATTATCCGACTTTTATTACTGAACGAAAGTAAAATATTAAGTAAAGTTATCTCGATCAAAAAAGTTTGGCACAATAGTCTTCGAAGCCTTTCATTACCAAATAGTTCTGAAATTTCACAGGAAAGCTTAGAAATCCTGAAATCGTTCATAAGAAGAGGTCACCCCAAGAATTTAATTGCAGAAACTGAGCAAGTAGAAGAAATTAGCGCTAGACAAGGCAGTACACTAGCAACTTTGATAAATAAAGGTCGATATTGTTGGAATGAGAAACATGGTTTAAAAAACATATGCGTAGAAGAGAATTCATACACATCTCTTCCTAATGGTTCAATAAAAGTTATAACCCCTACAAAGTTAAGACTACAAGAACTTCTACACTCATGGAAAAAAGAGCTAAAGCGTTATGGACTTACTGAATCTGTTACATCAAATACAATTGTCGATGATGCATTTGAGCTAAGCTTAGAACATAGGCAAGAAGAAAATACCAAGCTCCCAGAATTAACATCTTCTGGCCAAAATATAAAGCTTGAGGATATATACTCACCTGATGAGTCAAAAACAAATGGAAGTTCAATTGCAACTATAATTGAGTTAGACGGTGTTAGAGTACTTATGCTAGCTGACGCTTGGGCCGAAGATATTATAGTTGAATTAAATGCAATGAAAGCTCAAGGCGATAACTTAGAGTTTGATGCAATAAAAATATCTCATCACGGTAGTATCCACAACACCAGCCCAGAGCTCCTAAAATTGATAGATGCACCGGCATTTTTTATTTCAACTAATGGTAGTGGAAATCATAATCACCCCGATTTAGAACCCCTTTGTGCAATCGTTGATAGAGAAGCGAATTTTATGAGAACTATTTACTTTAACTATTCAACCTCAGCATCTAGGAAGCTTAAAAACTATCAAACAACCACTGGAGCAACTTTCACAGTTGTAGAAAATGCTACAAATTGGATTAATATCAAAAAGGATTAAGATGCTAGATAAAACAGCACAATCAGCGACATGTAGAATTCAATGTGGTGAGGAGTCAGGAACTGGCTTTCTTGTGTCTTCAAAATTAGTATTGACAGCAAGCCATTGTTTGGAAGATCCGACTGAGAGTAACAATGAGGTTGATGTTGTTTTTGAATATGGCACAACCAAATTACCTCACAAAGCAAAAGTGCTGGATTATGATGAGAGCTTAGATGTAGCTCTATTAGAGCTCGACTCAGAACCCGACTTAACTCCGTTAACTATCAGTTGTCAGATGCCACTAGATGGTTCAAAGTTCTACTCTTATGGATGGCCAGTAGCTAAACTAACAATCGGTCACCGTTTAGAAGGAAAAATAATCCAAACTTTTGAAGCTACAAAACTAAAATCTGACATCGAAATTAGTATTAACCAAGAATTATCTCTAAGTAGTTATAAAGGCTTTTCTGGAGCTGCTTTAATATGCGATGAAGCTTGCGTTGGAATAATTCGAGTTTCAATTGAGAAAACATTACATGTCATTTCAACTTTCACACTACGACATTTTTTAGCTCAAAATGATATTCCAATAACACAAGAAGAAAGTTTGTCTAATAATGAAACCATAGCTTCACGATTTGAATTCGTGAAGCAGTTTGATGAACTACTCACCAAAAATTGCAATAGTTATAGGTTCATTAACGGCGCTCATGGGATAGGAAAATCCACTTTTTGTGATACTTACTCCCCATTGAATGACTCACTTGAACACTTCGCTACTTATTGCTTTTCGCAAAGTCAGAAGTCCAAAAATGCAGTACAGCTAGCACAGCCTATAGAGTTCTTTAATTGGCTAAATATGCAAGTATCAAAATTAATAAACGGGACTCCTATAAGGACAGATAACTATGATTACCACAGGTTAATAAAAGAAACAGAACAGCTCCTTTCCATAGCTTGCAATAAATATGATTTAAATAAAAAAGTAGGTATTTTATTTATTGATGGGCTTGACGAAATTTCTCGGCATGACCCTGCTTTATTAAGTAAGTTCATTGGGCTTTTACCAATACAACTACCTAAAGGCTTGATTATTGTTCTAGCAGCCCCTAACTATGAACAATTTGAAGCTCAATTGGGACAAAGGTTGAATAAAAGTTTATGTATTTCGCTCCCTCCCCTGAAATATAATTCAGCCCAAAGTTTCTGCTATACCAACCTATATAATGAATTTGCAGTACCTAAAACTGTAAACTTAATTTGTGAAAGAGCTCAAGGACACCCTCTATACCTTCGCTATTTAATAGACCTAGTAAACTCAGGATTAACTAAAAAAGAGTTATCTGATTTCCCCCTGATTGATGGAACAATCCGAAATTACTACGATTTACTTTGGTCACAGTTAAAAAACGATGAAGCTGCGGTAAATCTATTAGCAATTGTTGCTCGATTACGATGGGGGATTCCTATTAGTTTCTTTTCGGAGATTTTAAATAAAAGCGAACAAGCTATTCTAATAAGTACTCATAGTAGAATAAAACACTTACTTTTAAATGAGAATGAAACAACCGTCTATCACTCATCATTTTCAGACTTTTTGGTTGAAAAAACTCAATTGCTTGAGAAGAGTATTCAACTGAGACTATTTGAGTTTTGTGAAAAAAATCAAAAGAGTCAATACGGCTTACTTAATTTAATTTATCACGGCCTCAAGATAGAGAATGATGATAAATCTCATGTAATTCTATTATGTAATCAAAGTTGGGTAGATAAATGTGTCCTACAAGGAGTAGAGCCTGACACTTTGCAAATTGATATTCATAAAACCTTAGAGGCTGCAACACTGTTAGGTGATTTAGCTGAAACAGTTCGAATATTATTATTGTCCCAAAGAATTAATTTCCGCTATAGCGTTTTATTTGCTCAATCAGCTAGTTTGACAGCTGGAGCACTTATTTCTATTGGGAAACAAGAAGAAGTTTTGCAACATGTAGTTAGGTATGGTCAGTTAATAATACCTCCTCAAGAATCTTTCAAAATAGTTTTACACCTCTCGAATGAAGAAGCTAATCAAGAAGCTCTCAATCTAACAAGAACTACAGAGATGTTTATTGAGGACAAGTTTGAAAATTTATTAAGTGGAGATGGGATTCCATATGACGAATTTATGAACTTCTTTAGCTTGTACTCTCAACTTTTCATGCTTAAAACTCGACTTGGTGACGAATCCGCTTATAAGAAGTTCGTGAACTTTCAACTTTATTGGTCGGAAGTTATTTCATCCAACGCAAAAAATAAAGAGTATAGCGATGCGTTCAAAAACGAAATGGTAGCTAACTCCCAAGCAACCGCAATGTGCCTACTGGAACACTACGTGCCTATTTCAGAGCTACGCAAGATCTATCGAGGTCCTATCAGTGACTACACAGGAATTATTTTATCCTCGATTCCTATTTATTTTGAGTTATGTCGCTATTACGGCTTAACTGCCAATAGAAGTATACTTACAGTAGTTTTTAATGACCTTCTAACCATCATTGCTGAATGTGGTGGTGGAGTTAATAAACTAAATAGTGTAGCTACTAGCGCTCTTTTAACTCTCAATGCGCCAAAAGAAATTATAGAAACCTTTAGTAAAGAAATTGAAGAGTTGAGCTCCTTTACCTTCATCGGAGAAGACGGAATCACGAGTGATGAATACCTTTTCATTCAAAACATGTCTGACTGGCGACTAAAAGCATATGCTAAAACTTGCTTTAAATGTCCGAATTTTATCCCATTCACTAATAACAACTGGGAAGAAAGCATAAGCTCCATCTGTAAAATAGTTGCTTGGTGTAGTGGCAAAGCAAGAAAATACAATCAAAGTAGTGATGCTAAAGAGCTAGAAAATGTATGGGATATACTCAATAAAAGCGTTATTGATAATATAAAGTTTGTTTTGTCAGAGCGAGAGCAATGGCAAGATTCATATAACATACCTGAGGGTATTTTCCCGCTAATTTACAAGGAATTAGCTGAGACGATATCTCAAAGTTTTGAAAACAAAATTAGCTATTTAATAAACCATCTTAATACTCAGTTTGATACTCAATATGGAATATATTCAGAGGGATTTAGAAGAATACTTAAGAATACGATTGAGTGTTTAACGAGAAAAAAAATAGATTCTCAATCAGAAGATCTTGTTTTCAATTTAGTTCATCAATGGAACAAGTATGTAAGTCAAAATCTTAAAAATAGATATGAACTGATCCCTGAGCTTTTAGAAATAATTGCTTTATATAAAAAATTAGACGCACAAGAGGAAGCAAAAAGAACCTATGAGAGAGTTTTATCTCTTTCAATGGGGCCAAGCTGGTATAAAGAGGACCAATTTGGTTTATGCATTACCGCACTCGAATCTTTAAGTACTACTTCGAACTTAAAACATGAAGTTATCAAAGATATTGCAGGTATACTTGACGCAGCTAGCGGAGAAATGACTTTTCAAAGATTTGTTAGATACGCCAAAAGAGATCTTATTGGTGCCTTGTGTGTAAAAGGTAAGTATAAAATTGCTGTAGATTACTTTATTACACAAACATATGGCACATTAGAACAGATGCACATCGAAGTCACTCGAGATAACATTGACCGGCTCAATGAACTTAGGGGATCTCGCTTTCCTGGCAATGCTCTTGACGAGCAAGATTGCATAGTATTGATTGTTAAAAATATTTATAAAGTTGCTGACTGGCAGCTTTGCTGGGCTCTTCTAGAATGTTTTCAATTTGGAGACGATCGCCATTATAGCAGCTTTACCCAAGCATATGGATTAATCTTAAATAATATTTCAGATGACCAAAGTTCAGTGAGTAAAGCTTTTGATAGATTAGAAATAATCTGTGAGTCAGAATTTAATGACGAATTAAGTAAAGCTCAGTTTATTAATACAATTTTTTCAATTATTTCCGAGGGACTCAGAGAGCAGTTTGAAACAAAGTTTCAAACTGAATTAACTCTGATCAATGAGATTGAAAAAGAGGAAATTACAGATAATGATGAGTCGTTAGCTCCAAATGCTGATGTGCATAAAGATGAAAACTTAGGCCGTAACTCTGATGATATGGTTATTCCTGGTATATTTGGTAAACAGTCAGTAACCCAAATTGCAGAGAAGTTATTAGATAACGCTGAGAGTTTACTTCGCCGAAATAATTTCTCGAGTGCAACAAGTAAAATTTTAGCAGGGATGGAGGCAATGCAAGGTGGTGGTTGGACTATTTGGGGAGAAAGCCTATCAACAACTAGCAGAAGTCGTTTTCTATTGGCACAAACCACCGACTCAGTCCCAGAAATAGTAAAACTATTTTCTTCACTTATTTTAAATGAAACAAACACTCAGCGCTGGCAAATAGCTGAAGGGCTAGTTGATTGGCTGGGGAAGCGGTCATCACATGACATACAAAATAAACTACTAAAGTATACTATTGAGCATATCAATATAATAGTCGGAGATACTTCAGAATACATTACTAGCTACACAAAGGAAAAATCAAATAATAAAGTGGGGAGTAGTCTTGAGGAAAGTCTAACACAACTTTTATGCCATACTCTTAACCACCCTGCTTGGCTAAGAAGAGAAAAAGCAGCTGAGTTAACATCTTGGCTATCAAAATCTTATCCTTCTTTTATTAAATTTTTCAGCCCAAAAGCATTCTCTATGGACTCAGGATCACACTCAGATATTATTTGTGGTGCAATTGAGCTAATACCTTTTAATCTAAAGTTATGGGATCAACTTGCGGACACGCTAGATTTTGAATCTATATTAAACAACTGTAGACACACAGGGAGGTATTCTGTTTTAACTAAACTAGCTAATAAAGCTGTAATACAGGAATCTCAATCAGCACAAGATGCATTAAACATACTTAGGCATCGTTTTAATAAATATAATTCTTTAAATCATGATGAAATAGAGTTACCAGAATGGGCTGAGACTATCAAGTATGAGTGGGATAAACTTGTTCAATATGGTGCTATAAATAATGAAGTCGTAGCTAAAGCCGAAAAGATGATGAGGGAGATCTGCTCACCATTACCAATTGAAAAGGCTTTAGAGTTGGAAGAGTTATTGGCTGAAGGTTACTCTAGTAGCACTACTCCTCCCCAACGTTGGAAGGATAAAGTATTTTATGTATTCCAAGTAGCGCTTACTGATAATGCGTCTGAAAAGAACTATGAATACATAGGGAGTCTATTTAGACAATATAATCCTAATTCACTAACCAAAGAACGCATCATCAACTTTAACTCTCCTGTTGATAAATGGTTTAAATCTAATAAAATTACTCCAGTTCATGAAGGAAAAGTTTATTTAGACTACTGTGAGAGACTATTGTTAGAAGGTGAGCTAAAGTTTGTTAGACTAACAGCATATATTGCAGAGTCACAACAAAGCATCCCACTGATTTCTGGCAGATTTTTATCTACCGAACAAATCAATCAATCCAGTGTAAGTGACCTTGACACCTGCGCTAATGTGGTAGCCAATCCTGCATATTTTGGAGGGTTTACACCTGCAAACCCCGCATATCATTTTATGCAAATTACCAATATTAATAGCTCTGACATCACAAGAGGTTACTGGAAGTCAGGTCGTGTATTGGATGACTATAAAGGAGCACCGATGAATGAAGGGTGCTTCCTTGCTATAAATGAAAAGTCTTTCTATCGCGCTATTAACACTAACATTATTTGGCGGTTAGAAATTGATTTCAAAACTGTTGCACATATAACCTACAATTAACACTGGAGAAGTTATGAAGCTTGAGACATATGATACTCCCCATACTAGAGAAGAGTTTGAGTTGAGATTTCACTATCTCAGTGTTCAAATGAAACACGGTAAATGTCATTTCAATGGGAATATAACGATGGATGGATTAAAAAATATGAGAAAGCTACCAAATGGACGAATTGATTTTTTGAGTGTAAATGAAATGGCACGCTTAATGGCAAACCAAATTTACCATATGCGCAACATGAAACTCCCTGATGACAATTAATTTGGGGTGCTGAAATACTTACTAGCTCCCCTAAAGAAATACTCTTTAAATAATAAAAATTAATCATCAAAAGATAGACAAAGCTACTGTCAAAATTAGGATATATTAAATATGAATAGATCTGGAAAACTATTTTCCAGACCTCAAAAAAGTCCAAATTTCTTTGCTATTTTTCACTTTTTCTGGAAAAGCCTTCTAGACTAGGTAAAGTGTAGGTTTCCAGAGTATTTCCAGATTTGGATGTACAGAGTAAATAAGAACGATGCGCTAGACGCTAAACTCTAAGCGCTCAATTATAAAAAGCCCTTGTTAAGTAATTAGTAAGTAAGCGTCTAGCGAACCACACCTAGCATCGATGTTCTGATTATCTAAAAATACCTGCTCAATGATAAATTCGGAGCAGGTGATGAAAA
>NZ_WTKX01000043.1:0-19248 GCF_011378755.1 Pseudoalteromonas sp. Z1A2
AATTATTCACAAAGAGGTTAAGAGGCGCTGCGCTTTTAGAGTAGTGATAAAACATAAAAACACTGGTTTTGGCTTTTCTCATTTACCCCTCTTTTACTTCTCATTGTGCAAATAAAGGCTTTTAAAGAGCTAATTATTCACAAAGAGGTTAAGAGGCGCTGCGCTTTTAGAGTAGTGATAAAACATAAAAACACTGGTTTTGGCTTTTCTCATTTACCCCATTTTTACTTCTCATTGTGCAAATAAAAGCTTTTAAAGAGCTAATTATTCACAAAGAGGTTAAGAGGCGCTGCGCTTTTAGAGTAAATGATACATATTGGCTGATCTGGTTTTTCTCAGTTATTACTGATTACCTTATCTTTGTGAAAGAAATTATTTATATTTTTAATAGTAATTAAAATAAATAAAAATGTACGTTTGAGGGGAGACAATACCTAAGCTACAGCAATTAAACGCTATCGCTTAAAGTATAAATCAATCGCTTTTGTGAGGAGCTCGTCGAGTTGTTCTTCAAATTCTTCAATATTAATATCAAAGTGCTTTAAGTAAGCCCGAGCCTGAGCAAGCGATAAATTGCGGCTGTTAACGCTGTATTGTCGCTCGTCTATGGTTTTATCGTAACGTGGTAAAAATACAAATTGGCCATAAAAGGGGGATTTAATATGCTTGTTTGCAAAACGACAAAAATCTTCAATATGCTCAGCACCCTTAGGTCCAAGGCAACCTGGCTCAATGCGATACATTAAGCGAATTTTTTTGTCGTCATTTATTTGCATTTAAAGCCTTTATCTAAAAAATAGTACGCGTACTATTTTCCCATCTTTAATTTGATAACTCGAAATAAGTTCTGAGCGTTTATCAACTACGTTTTCGTCAGTTGAACAAGTTTCTGAAAGTTCGTGATCAATCACTATATCACCGTGCACTATGCGCTTAATTGGTGATGAGTGAATACACTTTAACTTTTTAAACATTAGCCCATAACGTTCTATTAGTTTTTCTTTACCTTTAAATAATAGCTCATTAGGGAAAATATAAAACTCAACATCTTCGGCATATACACGAAGAAACTCTTCAATGTTACGTGCGTTATATGCTTTCACTAGCTGCTCTACCACAGCAAGTGATTCGCGCGATTGTTTAGCTTTAGTTTGCTGCTTAACTGTAAGAGCCTCTTTTGCTTGCGTTACTGCTTTTTCAGCTTCGGCTACTGCGACTGCTTTTTCTATTTTATTTTTAGGCTTTTCAGCAGGTTTAATTTGCTCATTACCTAATACCTTTGAATCGTCTGGTTTAGTCGCATCAATTGTTGGCTTTTTAAGCTCTGGCGCTTTGTATTCAAGCGTATTTACTTTGTCGTCAGTGTCGGTTTGAGTTACTGATTGCTCATTTTCAACTTTTGGCTTTTCAACGCTTGTTTGAGCTTCAACCTGTGGCTCTTTTTGCTCAGGCTCGCTTTGCTCTGCGGCATAAGTAATTAGCGCAACGGTAGTGACTAATGAGGCTAAAATAATAGATAACGGTTTCATAACTTTCCTAAAATGAACACTAAATACGTGTAATACCAATTACATTAAATAGGCGATCTATTATAGCGTTAAAAAATAGCGCAATAACAACGCGAAAATTGTGACATATAGTTGTTCTATATGAATAACTTTTAACGCAGTTAGTAAGTTACTTAATGCAATAGAATGATCATATTTTTGATAAAATTGGTATAAGGGTGCAACATAGCAAATTTTAACGTTATCGGGTAGTTAATACCACCACTGAAGCCTACCAGTACTGCTCTACCGTAATATTGCCGGGGTTTTTACGGCGGTTACGCGTAAAGTTTTTATCGAGAAGTAGCGCGGTTGTGTCTTTTACCATTTGTGGATTTCCGCAAATCATAAATTGCGCGTTACTAGGCTCAGGGTTTAATTTTACATATTCAAACAAGCGGTTGCTCTCAATTGCGTTAGTAATTCGTCCACTTAAGCCTTGTAATGGCTCCTCTCTACTTACAACCGGAATATAGTTAAGTTGTGCTGGGTACACTCTTAATAGCTCGTTAATAAGTGCCTGATAGCTTAAGTCGTTATTAAAACGTACGCCATGCACTAAATTTATAGTTTTGTATTTTCTCCATACATCGGGCTGTTGTAATATCGATAAAAAAGGGCCTATGGCAGTGCCAGTCCCTAACATCCAAAGCTGATCACTTTGTGGTATTTCATCAAGGGTAAAAAAACCGGTTGCGTGTTGTTCTATTAATACGGTGTCGCCAGGTTGTAAGGTAGCTAAACGAGGAGAAAGCAAACCGTCAATTACGTTAATAAGATAAAACTCGAGATCGGGGTTTTCAGGGGCATTCACATATGAATAAGCCCGAGCAATACGTTTGTCGCCATCCATTATTGAAAGCTTTGTAAATTGACCAGCTTTAAACGGCTCTACGTTTGCATTAACGGTTAAGCTAAAGAGTGTTTTGCTCCACCACGTGACATTTTTTACTGTTGCTTCAACCCAATTAGACATAGTTACCTCTTGGTTTAGCTATTAAAGTTTTAAATAATTCACTCCATCAACATTAGCATTAAGTGACAAAGACTTACAGGAGAATATGACTAGATTTAAAGCAGTGATGTGTGCAGAATTTACCAATAAAATAATGTGAATAATTAGCTCTGCGATAAGAGTCATTAATTGCATAAGAGAAAGCGATGCTGCAGTAACTAAGAAAAATTAAGTCAAAAAACAGTGTTTTTTATTTTATCACTTACTTTAAAAGCGCTGCGTCTTATATCACCATTAGTGAACTATTTACTTGAAAAACTATTGCACTAGGAGAAGCCAAAGAGGAGTAAATGAGAAGAGCTAAGCCAGAAAACGAGTATTTTATCACTTACTTTAAAAGCGCTGCGTCTTATATCACCATTAGTGAACTACTTACTTGAAAAACTATTGCACTAGGAGAAGCCAAAGAGGAGTAAATGAGAAGAACCAAGCCAGAAACGAGTATTTTATCACTGACTCTAAAAGCGTAGCGTCTCTTAACCTCTTAGTGAATTATTTATTTAAGCCTTTATTAATTTTATAGTTAAACTCAAATTCTACACATAAAAAAACGGCGCTAAATTTAGCACCGTTTTTATAAGCAATTAGAAAAAGGTTACGCTTTTTTCTCTTCACAACTTGCTAGGTATTCGTCAAACGTACCTTGGAAGTCGATTACTTTTTTATCTTTAATATCAATGATACGTGTAGCTAATGACGAAACAAACTCACGGTCATGGCTTACAAAAATAAGCGTACCTTGGAAATCTTTTAACGCGTTATTAAGCGCTTCAATGGCTTCCATATCCATGTGGTTAGTTGGTTCGTCCATAACAAGCACGTTAACGTCTTGCATCATTAACTTACCAAATAACAGGCGGTTTTTTTCACCACCAGAACAGTTACGCGCTTTTTTGTTTGAATCGTCAGCTGTAAACAACAAACGGCCTAACATGCCACGAACCATTAAATCGTTGTGCTTAGCTGTACGCCATTGCGACATCCAATCAAACAACGTTAAATCGTTATCAAAATCTTTAGTGCTGTCTTGCGGGCAATAACCAAAGCTCGCATTTTCAGACCATTTAATTTCGCCTTCATTACTTTTAAGCTCGTCTACTAAACAGCGTAAAAATGTAGTTTTACCCACACCATTTTCGCCAATTACAGCAAGCTTAGCGCCAGCTTCAAGTAAAAAGTCGCCGCCGCTAAATAACGTTTCGCCATCAAAACCATGGCCAAGCTTATTAACTTCAAGCGCTTGGCGATACATTTTTTTACCTTCGTCAAACGAAAGCGATGGACTCATACGGCTTGAAGATTTAACTTCATCAAGCTTAATTTTATCCATTTTTTTAGCGCGCGAACTTGCTTGCTTAGCTTTAGAAGCATTAGCACCAAAACGGTTAACAAAGTCTTGTAGCTCGTCAATTTCAGCGCTCTTTTTAGCGTTTTCAGCTAAAAGTTGCTCGCGTTGTAAGCCCGCAGCTTCTAAAAATTTCTCATAGTTACCAGGGTAAATACGCAGCTCACCGTAATCAATATCGGCCATGTGTGTACATACCGAGTTTAAAAAGTGACGGTCATGCGAAATAATAATCATCGTACATTTACGTTTGTTAAGCTCGTTAGCAAGCCACGTAATTGTATGAATATCCAAGTTATTGGTAGGCTCATCAAGTAGCAAAATGTCAGGGTTTGCAAATAACGCCTGTGCTAAAAGCACACGTAGTTTCCAACCTGGAGCAACGTTTGCCATTAAACCGTAATGAAATTCTTTATCGATACCCGCTTCAAGCAAAATTTCTTCAGCGCGGCTTTCTGCCGTGTAACCGTCCATTTCAGCAAATACACTTTCAAGATCGGCAACTTTCATACCGTCTTCTTCGCTCATTTCTGGTAACGAGTAAATACGTTCGCGTTCTTGCTTTACTTTCCAAAGCTCCACATCGCCCATAATTACCGCGTCTACAACGCTGTATTGCTCAAAAGCAAACTGGTCTTGGCTTAGGTTACCTACTTTTAACCCTGGAGTAATAGATACATTACCCGCACTTGGAACAAGCGCACCGCTTAAAATTTTCATGAAAGTCGACTTGCCGCAGCCGTTAGCGCCAATTAAACCGTAACGGTTACCGTTACCAAATTTAGCTGAAATGTTTTCAAACAACGGCTCTGCGCCAAACTGCATCGTAATATTTGCGGTGGAGATCAAAAAAGGTAATCCTAGATTAGTACTGACAGGAGTACGCTGCAGCAAAACGCCACAAACAAGAACCAGACAATAGGGTAAATTAGCTGGCGAATTATACAGATCAGCCACAACGAATGAAAGATAAAAGGCAGCTAATTTATAACCAAGTAAAAATAACGGCAATTCTCGGTTTTAAGTCACTATTTTTAACGTATGTAGCGTTGAATGTGCTTACAGCCACAATGTAAATAATTACTAATGCCAAGCAATATTAAAGAGGGGGCGCCAAATAGCTAAGTTATTAGCCATGCTTTAATGCACAGGTTGATAAATTGACTTTATAGCCGCCTTATTTTTGGTAATTAACTGATTAACAGTCGCCACGTCATCGAGTGTTAGCGACTCCTTGCTTAGCATAAAGTGCACATTGTTAACGTTAATCGGTGTAATAGTTTTTACCTGCGAAATTGAGGAGTGTTTTTTCACAAAGTACTGCGCAACCACAGAGTCTTCAACAACATAGTCGATTCGTTTTTTATCTAACATGCTAAATCGATTATTTGCTTGAGCAGTAAGCACGACCTGTTTTGAATACTTGGTTGTGAGTTGTTCAAGCTCATCACCAAAAAAGCTTCCTCGGTTAATACCTGCTGTAAAATCTTGACTAAAAAGATCAGCCAAGCTGGTTACATCAGCCGAATCTTTATGTTTATAAAGCAGCATTATTTCTTCGCGATAAGGCAAACTAAAGTGCGCATATTGAGCACGTTGCTCTGTATAGCTTGCCGCGTAGGTTATATCTACTCGACCATTTTCAAGCTCAGCTTGAACACGCGAAAAACTCGGAAAATAAGTCCATTTAATACAAAATTTTGAATCTTTAAAAATAGCGTTTACAGCATCCACTTCTGTGCCTAAAAATGTATCACCTTGTTTTACAAGGTAAGGCGGCCAATTAGTTTCGTTAGTGCCCATTACCAATGTTTTTGAACACGCAAGGGCATTAAAGTGAGTAAATAGCAGTGTAGTAAATGTTAAAAATAAAGTTTTCATTACACTCCTAGTATTCAAACAGTGCATTAAGTGCTGTTTTGTTTTTGTTTATATGCTCATTAATTACTGCAAGCTCAGTAACTGACACCGTTTTTTTGCTAAACATTAAATAAATATCGTCTTTATTTACATACTCAATATTGGTTACTAATTTGATATTTGAACCTTTTTTGCCAAAATAAGCACCCACTAACTCCTCTTCAATAGCAAAATCAATACGTTGTTTATTAAGCATTTCAAAGCGTTTACTGGTTGCACTGGTATATTCAATCTGCTTTTTATATTTAGTTTTATATTGCTCAAACTCTTCGCCGTAATAGCTTCCAAAGTTAGCGCCAACAATTAAGCCTTGTTTAAAAATGTCTTCGAGGTTTTTAACACTATGCTGATTATTTTTGTTTTCGTATAAGCGCATAACCTCAGTTCGGTAGTTATCACTAAAGTGCACATATTTAGCGCGTTCATCTGTATAACTTGCAGCCCACTCCAAATCAATACGGCCGGATTTAAGCTCAATAAAAGCCCGCTTAGAATTTGGCAGTAACTTAACTTCAAAACAAAAAGGGGAGTCAGCAAATATAATGTTGAGTGCATCAACCTCCGAGCCTTGCAGCTTACCGTTAATACCCATTACATAAGGCGGCCAAAAAGCATCGTGCGATGCCACGCTAAAGGTTCTCTCACAAGCAAACACATTAAACGGAGCCGTAAACAGCAAACATAAAAATACGGTAATTAATTTATTCATTGCGCCTCATAGTTATTATTTTTGCTTATTATTACAACAGTATAAACCAGCTTTTGTATTTTAGCGGCGCGGGTTTGTGTAAAGATGTAAAAACCATCCGTAATTATGAGAACGCCTAGTATGCCGGTGTTTATAGAAGGGCATTTGTATTGCATTTTAAATTTTATACTGCGTATGTATCACTTAACATCAGTGCTTAATAACAATGGCGTATTAATTTAAAAATTTCTACTTATTAAGCCTATATTTAATGCGCTTGTTCCTGTAGATTAAACAAATAATGAATGCAGTATTAACAGTGTCTTAGCTGTTAAACGATTAGCCAAGGAGCGGTGAGTCTCGTGTCAAACACCACACTTACTTATTACAACCAAAATGCCAAAGCCTTTAGCGACTCAACACTTAACGTTGATATGTCGGCGCTTTATGCTGAGTTTTTACCGCACGTTGCACAACATGGGAGTATTTTAGATGCCGGTTGTGGCAGTGCGCGCGATGCCGCATTTTTTAAAGCGCAGGGTTTTACTGTAAGTGCGTTTGATGCAAGCCAAGAGCTGGCAGAGTTGGCAAGCAGTTACTTACAACAACCTGTAGCGGTTAAAACATTCCAAGAGCTAAATTGTGTAAATCAATACGACGGGATTTGGTGCTGCGCTAGTTTATTACACGTTCCAAAGGCTGAGTTACCGCAGGTGTTTTTAAACCTACAACGTGCGCTTAAACAGAATGGCGTTTTGTATGTATCGTTTAAATATGGCGATATAGAGCGTGTGCATAATGGTCGTGAATTTACCGATTTAACCGAAAATTCTTTAACGCATTTACTTAGCAATACGCAGTTAAAAGCTATTAAACAATGGCAAAGTGTTGACAAGCGACCAGAGCGCGAAAGCGAAGTATGGCTAAATGCGCTTATAAAAGTAGTGCACGTTTTATGATTGGAGCAATGCAGCAACAACTCGACTTTATTGCTTATATTCAGCGCTTATTAGTTGAAGGTGATTTTAGCGCTACTTATAAGTTTGCGCTTTTACATGCACTGGCTGATATTAGTATCGAAAAACATCACGCCGATCCGCAAGCACAGTTACAAATAAAATTTGATGAATTAGTCGACAAATTTATTACTTTATATTGGCACCAAGCATCGCCATTTGGTGCAATTGGTAATAATAGAGAGCAACTACTTTTACAAAATACCAACTCTAATAAACAAGCCAAAATTATAACTACGCTTCATGATGCAAAATTAAATAATATTAATTCAATTAGCCAATTAAAAAAGAGCGACGGTTGGAAAAATATACGCAGCTCAACATTACAAACCATTAAAGACGGCCCGCTTTGGCTATTACAAAAATTAAATGGCAAAGAAGAGTGTTTCTTGTATCCCCATATTAAAGGCCAATCATACATTACCTTAAATGAAGGTATTGCAGGCTGCTTTAGGCGTTTTTACGACCTAGTTGTTTATTTAGCAAAAAATGCATGGCTGCAAAAAATTCAAAGTATTAAGCATAACCAAGCCTTAATTGGCCCACAAAGCCAACTACATGATTTTTTATTCGGCTTTGATCGCAATGCGTTGAGTAAGGCAAAGCCTGTGTTGATAGAGCTTCAGCACGGTAATTGTTTTTATTGCGAAAAACCATTGAACAGTAAAACCGAGGTTGATCACTTTATACCGTTTGCTCGCTACGCAAATGATTTAGGTCATAACTTTGTGGCAGCACATAGCACCTGTAATAACAGTAAAAGTGACTTTTTAGCTGCGCAACTTCACCGCGAACGCTGGCAAGAACAAAATTTAGTGATTAATAGCCAGCATTTAACAACTGAACTTAGTGATTACTTTAATTGTGATTCAGATAAGTCGCTTTCGGTTAGTGATTGGGCGTATCAGGTTGCACAGGCTAACAGTGCAAAGTTATGGGTAAAGAAAGGTTATTTTGAAGAGGCGGCTAGTTTTAAATATCAGCAACTAAGTACAGGGCTGGATTTAGTGGCGGAAGAAAAGCCAAGGTATGACGTGTAATACAGAATTTGTAGTTCGCGCTGTAGGCGTGAGTTTATCTCGCGCTTTTGGGTTGTAGGCGCGGAGCTTGCTCGCGCGAAAAGCGAAGCTTTTAAATTTCGGTGTAATTAATGTGTAGGTGCGATTTTGTATCTCGCTCATAAATTGGTGTATGAATTTATGTATTTTAAAACCTCTATTCGAGGTTATATCGCGTTGGCGATGGCAACCAATGGGCGGCTGTCGCCGACCGCCCTTTGGAATCCCACGGCGCACCCGAGGATCACACTTTATCTTCAACTTACGTTAATGATGTGAACGTAACCAGCATAGATAGGCCATCCATGGCCAAGCTATGCTTTGTACAGCATCCATGCTGTAAATTACTCATCATTAACTAAGTTTCAGGTGTGATCACGGGGAATTGGCGTGTGCTGGTCGATTGGTGTTTATAAATGCAGGCGTGAGTTTATCTCGCGCTTTTGGGTTGTAGGCGCAAAGCTTGCTCGCGCGAAAAGCAAAGCTTTTAAACTTCGGTGTAATTAATATGTAGGTGCGATTTTATATCGCGCTCATAAGTTGTTTTTTACTTCGGATTCAAGGGATTAAAAACCTCTATTCGAGGTTTTATCGCGTTGGCGATGGCAACCAAAGGGCGGCTGCCGCCGACCGCCCTTTGGAATCCCACGGCGCACCCGAGGATCACACTTTATCTTCAACTTACGTTAATGATGTGAACGTAACCAGCGTAGATAGGCCATCCATGGCCAAGCTACGCTTTGTACAGCATCCATGCTGTAAATTACTCATCATTAACTAAGTTTCAGGTGTGAACACGGGGAATTGGAGTGTGTTGGTAGATTGGTGTTTATAAATGTAGGTTTTCTATTTTTGTTGGGTGTCAAAAATTAACACTAACTGAACGATTATTGCCCTAGTAGTAATTTACTGTTACCTTATTTGAAACATAATTAGAAAGGACTCTATAAAATGAAACTCAACCAAGTTTTATCAGTTGTTAACCAAGTAGAAAAATCAAAATTCATTTCATGCCTCGATCGTCTTTGTTCTGATGCCGCTAAAAACAATAAAAAACTAGCGAAAGCAATCGATAATATCGACGGTCAAATTAAAAATGCCTCAGGTAGTGAAATTACTCAACTGTTCAATACTGTTCGTGACTTCTTCAAAATATCTGTCCAAGAACAAATATTAATGAGTAGCGCTCAGCTTAACTTATTGGTGAATATTTTAAGTCGAGACGGGAATGGAGTAGCAAGAATTAGTTGGATAGAGTCACTTTATGAAAAAGAATGGGTTGAGTTATCTAAGCTATCAAAAGAGCTCAAAGAGTGTATCCAGCAAGGCGCAGCCGAAAGTGTTTTAGAGCGAAACCGAGCCTTAAAAATTTACCATGCTTGTATGAAAGAAGCATACTTTAATGATGAAAAAAATAATCGAGAAGCTAAAGTTACAGATGATGAGCGCAGTGTTCTCAACGTTCTGGCTAATGAACTTAATTTAACTACTGATGAATGCGCTGCTGTAGAGCATTTAGTTGATGTTATTCCTAAAAATGGAGTACTTGATGCCTTAAATAGCCTCAGAGATATGGGGTTATTATTTATCAGCAAAAAGAGACAAGAAGTATTTATTCCTGATGAAATAGTTACGCTATTGAATGAGATCCAAGGAAAAGATTTAGCTGATAAATACGTGCTAAGAATACTTAGAACGCTAACAGATGCCGAACTTTCCAATGCCTTAAAAGCCCATGGTCGTAAAATTAGAGGCGTAAGCCGAACTGATAAAATTCAAACAATTATACATTCAGGAATTAGCGCAGCCAAATTATTATCCGACGATATTCATAACGTTGAAGATAACCAAAATCAACGTAAAGACAGGTTAAAGCAGCTGATACAAGATTTAGAAATTGATACAGAAAAACTAGGCACTACTTTAGATGAGCGCATTGGTCTGATACTGTCATCATTATCAGGCGCTACAGAAAAAGAGTTTGATTCGCTAAGCGCAAGCGGCTTCAAACAGCTTTTAAAAACACTAGAAGAACACTTTCCAACTATGCAAGCAGTGTTAAAAGAAGCGTTTGAACTTGAAGCGAACGAAGTTATTGATACCGAAAAACTACGTGCGTTAAGCATTACGCCACACGATATTTTATATTTACTATCAAATGATGAAGTAAGAGAAGTTCGCGACAGCATGGGGCTTTCTAAGCGTGGCAATGCACGTTTTGCTATTTTAGAAAGCTTTGCAAACGCGACAGATAAGCTAATAGAGAACTATGACGCATTAGCGCGTCGTGATATTAACGCATTAAGAGAAGCTGGCGCAGATGTAACAGAAGCCGACATTGGCGTTAAGTTTGAAGAAGTTACAAAAGCCATTTTTGAACTACTAGAGCTCAATATCGATGAAGATTTACGAAAAGTTTTAAACACCGCTAAAGATAAAGCCGATATAGTAATTTCACTCAGTGATAACGACATAATTATTGGTGAAGCAAAAACTTGTAAAAATGGAGATTTTGCAAAATACTCAACAACGTCTCGCCAAGTAAAAGCCTATGTAACCCGCGCTGAAAACCAAGGTAAACGCGTAGCACAGGTATTAATAATTGCCCCTAGCTTTTCAGATGACTTTATCGAATCAGCCGAAATGGATACCGAGGTCAATATTTCACTACTCGAGGCGCACGGCCTTAAATTAATACTTGATGCTTATAAGTCAAAGCGTAACCCAAGTTTCGCGCCTAAGTTACTGACCAAAGGTGGTTTGTTGAAAGCTGAGTTAATAGCAAAGAATATTTAGACATTAATAAACTAAATTGATGTTAATATGTAGCGAATAGTAAATAATAAACTAGTCAAGGATGAAAAATGAAGTATCAGAAGGATTTAGATGAAATCCCATCTTGCCCGCCGCAAAATGCACAAAGTAAGTCTACAGAAGCTTACCGTATTGTACATGACCCTCTATGTTGTAAGAGCTTTATGCCTCCAGGGAAAATATCACCTAGTAGAGTGAAAAATAAAAACTCTGGTAGTCAAAACTGTTCTCTACTTGCGTTGTCTTTTTTTACAAATGAGCAAGAAGCAATTAGACATTATAAAGCTTTAGAAAAAAAGATTAATAACATACACAAAACTATAGGCGGGTACTTAGCCTTTGGTAAACTTTCAGCTAATGATGGCTTACAAACGCCTCCAGGAAGAAATACTCATTTTGACTTTTATGAGTCTAAAAATACACAGTTAGATTCAAAATTTAAGATTACAAAAAAAATGAGTGAAAGGTAGTCATCATGGAAAACTTAGATAGATTTAAAGTAACAAAGTTTCCTTTAAGTGAATTAGAATGGAGTAAAGATTTAATATACTTTGAAGGCCCCTTATTATCAGAGTATAGAAGCAGAAATAATACTGTTTATTTGAAATATTGGTGCGATTGTAATGAAAACCATAATCGGTGGCTTTATTTTAAAATACAAGAACAAGACCGTTTGCGTTTGGTTCTAGGCGAAAAGTCGATAAAAGAAGTAATAGTTAATCAACCCGACTCCTTTCTTTTCATCGTTGATGAAGATGAAGTTACTTTAGAAACTTATATGGTAGGAAATGACGAGATACCAAAAAGCTATATCCCATCTGATGACTCCTTTTTAGATATATCTGAATATATAGGTGATACAAATATAACCTCAATGGTTTTTGAAGATGAATGGAATATTGATTTGCTTAAAGAGCTTTTCAAAAAGTTTAAGCAAGTTTTTGATTTTATATATGTATCAAATAATAAAAGTATTAATAGCACTACATTGCCCTGGTTAGGTGGTTTTAGCTCAGTTCATTTTTATAATACCTTAGCAAGCTACGTTCCAAGGGATAAAGGATGTAAATTAGAAGCCATATATTATGCATCGCCGGGATATATGAAAGTAAAGTGCGAGACAGCTAATAGTGATTTGACATTACATGCTATCAAAAAGTATTTACAAAATGAGTCCACTATATCTGAAGTATATTCTGAGTTATATTACAGAATTAGTGATTTAGGGTTAAATCAGAAGTTAACAAAAGATGCCGCTCTTGCTTTTTATTCTGATAATGATTGCAAGCGATTATATAAAGAATTATCTGCATTACTATTAAATGACGGAATAGATTGGTTGGATGGTGGTTTTGATAATGATTTTGTTCGTTCAAAAATAATTATGGCACATTTGCGAAGGTTGAAAACTTTATCCTCTTTTATTCGTGACGGCTCTGTCCGAGTTGTGGATGATATATTCTTTTTTGATGATATTTAATTAATTAAATTGGATAAGTACATTTAGCGTAACCTAGTTAACTTGGTTACGCTTTAAATTGATAACTGTTTAACAAATCATGTTCAATTAGATTGAAGTTACTTAAAGTGATTACTAGCTCTTTATATTCATTTTTATAAAAGTTAACCAATGGATTGATTTTGCTTATATCTAGCTGAGTTAACTTTTCGTAACCTTCAAGAAGTCCTCTTAACAGGATAAGATCTTTTTCAATATATTTAATGATTTTATAATCGTCACTACTAGTGTCATTGCATGCTTCATATAGAAATTTTAAATCGAGATTTTTATTATAATCTGCACCATCCAAGATGATTTTATGTAAAGAAAGAGTTTTTTCTTTGAATCTATTTTCATTGTAGTTTTTGTTAAGACGCTCAGTAACTTTTTGAATTACTTTATAAGTATCATCTTTTTGTTGTTGGTTGGAAATAAGTGCAAGTTGCTGCTCATTAGCATTTGCTACGCGGGTAAACTCTTTTCTTGTTTCTTTTAGTTCTGTATTTTGTAAAACAATTGTCATTAATAAACAAATAAATGATAGAAAGGCAAAAATGGGATTTAATGTTCCTCCAATGAAATCTCCAAAAGCTCCCCATTGCTCAATCGGTGAATCTGGTGAGAAGCCGAATTGAGCAATTATACTACATAATACAGATATCATTATTACAAAGGCGGCAAGAGCAAGGCCACGTAAACTTTTCATTTGTTATTCCTTAAAAAATATTTAAAATTTGATTTAATCAAAGTTTTAGCTCATCACCCAACCGCTAACTTCCCAGCCTCATGCCACATTTCACTTGGCATTTGGTTGGTTAACTCCCACGTAATATTCATCGGCTGGCTGCTGTTGTGGCTTTGGTATTTAACCTCGCCGTAGTTTACAAACCCCATAGTTCGGCTGTTTTCGTCTTTACCTTGTTCGCGCACAAATAATAGGATGGTTTTGCCTGTTTTTTGGTGTTGAATATAACTAAGGCCGCGACCGTGTTCTGGGCGGGCGCTGTTTTGCGTTTGCCAGTGGAATAGGGTGGGGCTGATTGCGTAGTCGTTATACAGCGTGGTTGGTGAATATGTTTTTTCGCACTTATTAAGTGTTACAAATAACAGCTCTAGATTTTGGTTTTTAAATTCTAAAACACCTTCGCGGGCGGTCGATTTTTTATCAAACGAGTGCGCCCCAAATGCGGCGAGTATTTGCTGGCGAGTGTAGCGGCTGTGTAATTTTATTACATGATTAGGTAAACACACTAAATCACTTTCTTGCTGGTGAATGCGGTTTATTAATAGCGTAATTACTTGAGCAAGTTCGTGCTGTAGCTCTTTGTTTTTAAGTGCTTGTAAGCTTTGTTCAAGGGTTTTAAACCCTAAACTTGTGCCAGTGCTATCCCAAAAGTTGTAATGCGCTATAAGCGCGTACTGTTGGTTTTGTGGTGTTGGCATAAAGCTAAAGTTGTTATTACATAAATCACGTAAAAAGCATAAGTAACTAAGTGAGTCGCAGCCGAGTAATTGAGTGTTTATAGCGCGGTAATACGCAGCGTAAATATCGGCTTGTTCTACTGGTATTTCATCGCCTTTAAGCCAGTTCCAGCCGCCGAGTTTTTTATCTTTTGGTTTGTATATATCTTCAAGCGTAACTTGCGGGTTTATATGTAAAAAATTGCTTAGCGTTAGCGCGTCATTAGTGTGTTGCGAATAGCTATTTATCAGCTGCTGTAAACGGCGTTTAGAGTTTATAGCTTGCTGAATATTTTTTAGAATTGTTTGTTGCGTGCGTTTTTGTAGCTCTATACGGCAACCCAGCGGTAAATGCGGGAAGTTGTTTTCAATCTCGGTTTTTATCGGTTGATTGCTTTTACCAATGAGTGCGCGAAACTTGCTAGCAAAGTCGTATTCTGGGCGAGCATTACCTACAAAGTCGAGCACGGTACAGCATTGCTTTTGGCTGTTGTCGGGCAGGCGCAAACCACGGCCTAGTTGCTGTAAAAACAGCGTTAGGCTTTCAGTTGGGCGTAAAAATAACAGGGTATCGACCTCTGGGATATCGACACCTTCGTTGAAAATATCAACTACGCAAAGTATTTGTATTTCGCTTTGGCGTAGAGCTTGCTGTTTAGCCGCGCGCTCATTGGTGTTTTTGCTGGTGAGCACATCGGCGTTTATGCCTGCTAGATTAAACTTTTTAGCCATAAATTCTGCGTGTTTTTGGCTTACACAAAACGCGAGTGCTTTAATAGCGTGAACATTGGTTACGATATCAGCAAGGCTCGATATAATTTTGTTAGCGCGGCTGTTCTCCCCTGTATAAAGGTTACTTAACTCGCTTATATCGTAACGGCCGCCTCGCCACGTTATTTGGCTTAGGTCGGTGTCGTCATCTAATCCAAAGTATTGAAACGGGCATAAATGGCGTTGATTTATTGCCTCTGGTAAGCGAATTTCAGCGGCTATTACTCCGCAAAAATCATCAAGTATATTTGCACCATCTTGTCGCTCTGGTGTAGCGGTTAAGCCAAGTAATATTGTGGGCGTAAAGTGGTTTAAAATAGCGCGATAACTTGCAGCGCTTACGTGATGTACTTCGTCTATCACTATGTAGTCGTAGTAATCGTGAGTTAAATTGAGCGATTCAATTTGGCTGTTCAGCGTTTGGATTGATGCAAATAATTGGTTGTAGCGTTGTGGTTTGTAGTTACCTACCCACAGCTCACCAAAGTCGTTATTTTGAAGCACGCCACGGTAAGCGCTTTGCGCTTGTTTTAGTATTTCTTCGCGGTGGGCTATAAACAAAAAGTGTGCGTTTGGGTTTTTATCGTAAACAGTTTTAAAGTCGAACGCCGATATTATGGTTTTACCTGTGCCGGTTGCGGCAACTACTAAGTTTTTAAAACGATTATGTACGCTGCGTTCAGCACTTAGTTTTTCTAAAATAGCGAGCTGATGCGTTTTTGGTGTTATATCAAAATAAAACTGGCTGCTTGCTTGGCCAACACCGCGTTGCTCGTTAAGTGAATTAATGAGCTTTTCTTTACACTCAGCTTTGCCTGTAAATAGCTCGAAGTCTTTTGATTCCCAGTAGGTTTCAAACGTACTTTTGGTTTTAGCTATTATGTGCGGGATTTCTTGTGCGGTAATTTTTAAGTTCCACTCAAGGCCGCTGGTAAGCGCCGAATGCGATAAGTTAGACGAGCCAATATAGCCTGTATGAAAACCCGTATTGCGCATAAATAAGTATGATTTAGCGTGTAGACGTTCTTGCTGATTATTATAACTTAGCTTTACTTCGGTATTTGGTAGGTTTGCTAAAAACTCAACGGCTTTAGCATCCGTTGCGCCCATGTACGAAGTAGTAATTACTTTGAGTTTATTACCGCTTTTAGTAAACGCTTCAAGTTCATTTTTAAAAATGCGCAGCCCCGTCCATTTTATAAATGAGACTAGCCAGTAAATAGTGTCGGACGATTTAATCTCGCGCTTTAGCTCGGTTTCGAGTGATATACCTGCATTAGCACCGCTAAATAACTCACTTTGCGTAAGGCCTGTGAGTGGGAATATATCGCTTGAGTAATCTTTAAGGTTGGCCGCAATAGGGTTTTGGGTATTAAACAGCGCGGTAAGTATTCGGCCTTGGCTGTCGATAAGATTTTCGTTAATTAGCTCGTCATCGCGAATATGATCTTTAAGCCAAAGTACAAGGCTGTTAGCTAGGCTAATTTGTTCTTGTAGGCGCTCATTCGAGTTAGGAATGGCATCGATTGCATGCGTTACAAGTTTACTTAAAAAGCGTGAAAGCCATGTTGCGGCTTCGGCCGTTTCAAGCTGGCGCTCGCCCACATAAAATTGATCACGATTTAAGTTTTGCTCAATTACTTGCGTAATTAACTGCTCGTAAATACCAATTTGCTGCATTAAAACCACTCCCTGTTTGCGAGTGGTTAGTTTACTTAAATGCGGTACAGCTACAAGTATTAATCGACTAAGTTACTAGTAATTAAGTACAAACGTGTGAGTTAAGTATTAGCCAAGAGAGTAATCAAATGATGATGCTAAGAAATTATCCCCTTCAACTTCACCTGCAAACACATAATTAATGAGTAATTACCTCGCATGGATTCGAGGAAAGCGATGCTTGCACATGGATGTGCTTTCATCGCGTTTACGTTCATATTAATTATTTGTTTAAGGATAAGTGAAATTGAGGGGCGCCGTGTGATTCCAAAGAGAGACCGGCGCTTGTCTTTCTTTGGTTGCCATCGCCAACGCGATATTTGTAAATTATTTTAAAAGCTTCGCTTTTCGCGCGAGCAAGCTGAGCGCTTACAGGTGTTTAGGTGAGCTTTGTAGCGTTGATTGGAGTAATGAGCTAGTTACTAAAGAGAAAGCGCGATGTAAAATCGCACCTACGCTTTTGTTGAGTGCGGTGGTTTAATTATTGTAGGTGAGGTTTTATATCTCGCGGGTGCTTTTTAAAAACCAAGACACAAGGTGAACTCCCACCCATAGCTTTAAGTTTGCTTTTTGGATTAGTAATGTTGATGTGTTTTTTCACATTTATAGGTACACTATTTTAAAGTTTTAATTCAGGGAATGAATAATGATTAAATGGATTTTACTGGTATTTATTAGCGTATTTACAACTTTTCCTCAAGCTGGGGAGGCTTACACACAAGCCCAATGCGATAGCATTAAAAAGCAGCGCGAAGCTATTCGCTCTCAATTTAGAAGTGGCTATAGTAATAAAGAAGGTGAGCGTTTAACTGCGCGCGATAAAGCGCTATTTACCTTACTTGCTAATCACTGCAGTAAGCCTAAAAAGAGTGGTAGCGCTTATCAGGCTACTTCTTCTACCCCAACTCGTACGCTTAATAGCAATTGGTTACTCAATCAAAAAGTATCAAACATGTCTTTGCACAGCGATAGCTATAAAGATGCCGCTAAGCTTGATGCTTGGTCAAAATTTTATAAATTGCCTAAACGTTGCCGTAAGAAAGGTATGGAGTCGGCCGACTTTGTATGGTGTAGCGAGTATCGGGGTAAGCAAAAAGAGTTGTTTGAAGCACAGTGGCAAGAGCGCCCATAAAGATGTTTAAAACAAAATTACGCGTGGTGTTTGTATTTTTTGTGCTGCTAATTGCATCGGCGCTCATTGCTAATCATTTTACTGGGCGGGTATTTAATTATCATGATCCTATAGGCGAGGTTAAACGAATTTATAATAGTTTATCGTCGCAGGTAACTACTGAACCGTTAGCGAATAAACAACTCAAAAATGTAAGCACGACAACTTTACAAAATGTATCAGTATCTGCCGATAATCATTTATCGCAAGCTAACAATACGCGCTGCGTGGATGTATCGTTGGGTAAGGTTAAATATAAACGTAATGGCGATATATTTACGTGGACAGACAGTGACGGTGTGCCGCATTTTAGTGATAAAAAACCGGATTTTGCAGTAGCAACTTACGATACTGGTTTTATTGAACCGTTAGATTACTTTGACCTCACTTTAAATACGCCTAATTTACCTTCGTCATTTAACCAAGAGTTACGTATAAAACTTAATACTGTATTTAAAGTATACGGGCAGATTATTGGCGTGCATGCACTTAAAAAGGTAAATCTTAATTTAACGGTATTGCCTACGCGCCTAGCTTATGAGGCCGCAATAAAGCAACGCGGTGGTGACCCTACAAACACTGCGGGTATGTATTTTCACGCGAGTAATTCTGCTTTTATTCATTATGATAATGCACCCAGTGCAATGCGAACTGCGGTACATGAGGCAGTGCACGCCATTAATAAAGCAGTTTTAGGCTATACCTCTAGGTGGTTTAATGAGGGGTTTGCTGAATACTTTGAGCTTACTAAAAATAATATGCAAACAGCTATTGTTGAGCCGAATAGTTCATGGACGAAAAATAACAATATTACTAAAAGTGTATTTTCGATTGATTCGTTAGTGGGTTTGGATGACTCGTGGAAAAAAGGTGATACCAGTAAGCTGTATGCAAGCAGCTGGGCTGCAATTTACTTTTTAATGGATACGCGAGCAGGGCAGGCGTTACTTAAGAATATAATGCTTGCTGAGCAAGAATTTCTCTGTAACAAGCTATCTGAAAAGCAATTAAAAGCGATGATGTATAAGCAATTCCCTAATCTTAATCGTGAATATTCTCAGAGGTTAAAAAAGCCTTTAAAAGCGCATATATTTTAAATAAGGTAAAAATTTAAAAGCTTCGCTTTTCGCGCCAGCAAGCTTCGCGCCTTGTATCTCTCATTGATAAATGATTAGCTATCATTTATCACATCGAAGTCAGTGAGCTTGCCTTCGCGTCTAGT
>NZ_WTKX01000044.1:0-18110 GCF_011378755.1 Pseudoalteromonas sp. Z1A2
GATTTCAAGAGAGCTTTCTAGAAATACAGGTAAGCGAGGTTACAGACACAAACAAGCTCATGAGCGGGCTTTGTTTCGCCGAAGAAGTGTAAGAAAACCGCTTAAGATGACACCTGAAATGATGGCTTTAATTACCCAGAAGCTTAATGAGAAGTGGAGCCCTGAACAAATAACGGGATGGTTGCGTAAAGAAAGTGAACGGTCTGTCAGCCATGAATGCATTTATCTGTATATCTGGGAAGATAAAAAAGCAGGTGGTGAGTTATACCTACATCTGCGCCGACACGGTAAGAAATATCACAAGCGCAGTCATGGTAAAACAAACCGAGGGCAAATAAAAAATCGCGTTAGCATTGAAGAACGCCCACAAATAGTTGATGAGAAAGGTCGTATCGGAGATTGGGAAATAGATACCGTCATAGGTAAAGGTCATCGAGGCGCCCTTGTTACCATTGTAGAGCGGGTCACCCAATTCACTGTATCAACGCAGGTGGCAGGCAAAACAGCACAAGCCGTCACTGCGGCGACGATAGAACTATTAAGGCCATATAGGTCAGCGCTTCATACCATCACGGCTGACAATGGAAAAGAGTTCGCTTATCACGAGCAAATCACAGAGGCTTTAAGTGTTCCTGTTTATTTTGCTCACCCTTATCACTCATGGGAGCGCGGATTGAATGAAAACACGAATGGATTACTACGCCAGTATTGGCCGAAGAGCACAGATTTTAAGGCGGTAACACCAGCGCAAGTTATACCAGTACTTGAGCAACTTAATAATCGTCCGAGGAAGACACTTGGATTTGAAACGCCTGCAAAATTGATGCAGGATCACTTGGCGGCTAAAGCCGCCTAAACGTTATGCACTTCAGATTTGAATCCGCGTAATAAAAAAAACGCCTAACTTGTTAGTTAGGCGCTGTGCTTATACTTTGTGTTTCATTAAACGTTCTTTTTCGCGAGACCAATCTTTATTTTTCCCGTCGTCACGTTTATCGTGCAACTTTTTACCTTTTGCTAGATGAAATTCAAGTTTTACCCAACATTTTTTCCAGTACATAGCTGTAGCTATTAATGAATAGCCATCTCGCTCTGTTGCACCGAGTAGACGGTCAAGTTCGCGTCTGCTTAATAGTAACTTACGATAACGCAACGGATCGCAAATTACATGGGTTGATGCACTATTAAGTGGTTGGATTTGCGCGCCAAGCAAAAATGCTTCGCCATTTTTAAGATGAATATAAGTTTCGGTGATGTTTACCTTACCTGCTCGGATACTTTTTACTTCCCAGCCTTGTAGTTCAACACCTGCTTCAAACTTATCGTGTAAAAAATACTCATGTCGCGCTTTTTTGTTTAGCGCGATGGTATTACTTGTCGATTTTGATGAATTTTTCTTAGCCATAGTGCCCTATAATATACGTAATGTGAGATGTTTTACATCGATTTTTTAATAATGCTTTTAAAAATTAAGCTTTAATTTAAGCAGCATGAAAATTTGGGGAAACGCGCAAAGCTTGCTAAAATTCGCCCACACAGTTGGGAGTGAGTATGCCACAAATAGAAAAAAGTGCGCTGGTTATGTACAGCACTAAAGAGATGTTTGATCTAGTTAATGATGTAGAAGCTTATTCGCAGTTTTTACCAAATTGCTCAGACTCAAAAATTGTTTCACAGCATGATAATAACATGACCGCGAGTTTAGAAATATCCAAGGCGGGTATAAAAAAGTGGTTTACCACCGAAAACACCTTTGTTGATGAGCAAACAGTGTTACTAAGCCTTGTTGATGGACCATTTAAGATGTTAAAAGGACGTTGGCACTTTCAAGAGCTTGACGCCAAAGCATGTAAAGTTCACTTGCAACTAGAATTTGAATTCTCAAATAAGTTAATAGAGCTTGCCTTTGGTAAGATTTTTAACGATGTTGCAAAAAATATGGTGAGTGCATTTACTCAACGTGCAAAACAGGTTTATGGAGCGAGAGCATGATTAATGTTGAGGTGGTCTTTGCATTACCAACCACGGCCACGTGTTTATCAATTGAAGTGCCACAAGGGACTACAGTCGAGCAAGCTGTTATTCAGTCAGGTATTATACAAAAGTGCCCTGAGATAGATGCTACATCGCTAACGTTAGGTGTGTGGAATCGAACTGTAAAAGCTAACTATGAATTAAAAGACGGTGACCGTATAGAAATATATCGTCCATTAATTGCAGATCCTAAAGATGCGCGTAGAAAGCGTGCAGAAAAAGCTAAAGAAGAGGGGCGTGCAAATAAAATAACGGGTGGCCGCCCACTCGAAAAGTAACGCAAATCGGTATAAACGTGGAAAAATTTAACGGATTAAATCACACGCTAACGTTGTTTAAAATGGTAAAAGCTTTTAAATAAACCAATAAAAAAGGTGAGCCATGCTCACCTTTTTTTACCACTTGAGAAATTTATTGCTCGAGCGGTGTAGTAAAGTTTTCAGGTTGGTCATAATCCCCTGAGATTGAAACTAACTTTTCATTTTCAAAGTTAATTACTAACTCTTTATTTTGCTCGTTTTTACGGCCCTTATTAAAGCTGTAAATATAACGCCAAGTATTGTTATCAAAGGCGTCCTCGGCAATAGGTCTGCCTAATACGTAAACAACTTGCTCTCGAGTCATATTTACACGAAGTTTTTCAACATCCGATTGCTCTAAAAAGTTGCCTTGGGGGATGTTAATTCGGTATACCCAGCTAGAGCAACCTGCTGCTGAGCTAAGTGTTAAAGCAACGATAAGCCAAAGAGAAAAAGTTTTTAACGACTGCATTGTTAGTTGTGATCCTTATTTTTTATAATCTGCATGATACCGATTAGTCACTGAAGGTAAAACCCTTTTAAGCAATTGTTTTATGTTAAGGGCGTTAAGGTAATGTTTTGACCATTAATAATGAAAAAAGTTTACAGCACATCGAAACGAATATTTTAAAAACGGAGTCTACTTGGTTTTTATATATAGTTGAGACACGATTTGGTCATTGGTACACAGGGATCACGACTAATGTTGAAAAACGCTTTGCAACTCATCAAGCCGGCAAAGGGGCCAAAAACCTTAGAGGGAAAGGGCCGCTTGTACTTATCCATCAACAACCAGTTGGTAATAAAAGTGAAGCAAGTAAACTTGAGTATCAATTAAAAAAGCTTCCTAGAGCCAAAAAAGAAGCATACGTTTTAGCATTTAATACCGGCGACACTAAAATCATTTAGTTAATTTACTTAGATTAAACCTTATTCGCTGTGGGCAAAAGCTAGCTTTTAATATAGCTTTTGCTCACAAAGGAAATATAGCCGTTATAGCTGCTTAGCGATGTTTTTCAAAGGTAGCGACAAGTGCATCGAGTGTTTGAGCGCTGTTTGCCAAGTCACGAATAGCTTGCTCTGTATTGATTTGCTCGCTCATTGCTTTATCGCTAATTTCACTTATTTGCTCTATGTTACGACCTACATCAGCAACCACATTACTTTGCTGTTCGGTAGCAGTTGCAATAAGCGTAGCCATATCGTTTATTTGATTAGCTGTTTCGGCTATCGCATCGAGTAATTCTACTGAGCTTTGCATGGCTCCAACGCTTTGCTGCGCTTTATCTTTTGATTGGCTAATATCGTTAACTACATCATCAGATATTCTTGTAAGCTCTTCAATCATAGATTGAATTTCGGTGGTTGATTGCGATGTACGGTTTGCCAGAGCGCGTACTTCATCAGCAACAACAGCAAAGCCTCGGCCGTGCTCACCTGCGCGAGCAGATTCAATTGCCGCGTTTAAAGCAAGTAGATTAGTCTGATCCGATATCCCTCTAATTGAATCCACAATACTTGCTATATCAACCGTTTTTTTAGAAAGCAAAGTAACTTGCTCTGTTATGCCATCAATATCGCTAGCTAGGGCTGAGATAGTTGCCTGGCTTTGTAATACTTGTTTGTGGCTTTGAATGGTGTTCTCACGGCTGTTATCGGTTAACTTAGCTGTATTCGCTGCGCTTTGTGCTATTTCTTGCACTGTAGCGCCCATTTCGTTGATAGCTGCTGCGACAGATATTGTTTGCTCTTTTTGATTATCAATTGCTTGCGAGTTTCGTTTTGCCTGTTCAAATACATGATCAGAACTTTGGCGAATATCGTGGCTTTCACTGGCAACTTGAGTAATCGCTGTTTCTATTTTATTTATAAACTGGTTAAAGCCATTACTTAGATTGTTGAGCTCTGGTTGGCTTGATTCTGGTAAGCGGTACGCTAAGTTTGCATCGCCAGAGCCTAAGCGTGAAAATAACTCAGCCATTTTAGAAAGTGGAGATGAAAGAGAGCGAGCAAGTAAGTAACTAATCAAGCTAGCAACTAACGCGGTAATTACTGTAAAAGTAAATATTTGCCATTGTAGGGTGTTTACACTTGCGAATACTTCACTTTTTGGTACTTGAGCTACAACATATAAGTCAGTGTTTTTAATTGGGGTTGCAGCTATAAGAGTAGGTTCGCCATTTAAGCTAATTTCTTCTAGTGCAAAGCCATTACTATTAAATAGTTGGCTGTGAATATTTGCAGTATATAAATCGTCAATATTTGCTTTTGCTACTTTATTGGCATCTTTATGAAGTTGAATTAATCCATTTTTATCTGCAATAAATACAAAACCTGTTTGCTCAATTTTAAATTGCTGTAATAGCTTTTGCATATCAGTGATGCTTTTTGCAAGACCTGCTAAACCAGTACCATTAGCTTGCTGATGATTTACAAACATTTTCACATCATTGGCTGACTCTTGATAAATACTGATAGAATAAGGTTGTTTTGATTGCTTAAAAGCAAAGAACCAGCCATCGGCTGCATCATTTTTTAACACACGCAAAAACCCATTCTGGTTCCAGTACTGTGCAGTGTCTCTATTTGCCCAAGATGCTGTTGCTAAATCGTATTGCTGGGCAACGCGATTTAATTCTTTTAATAATAAGGTGTCGTCTTGATTACTAGACTGAGCCCACTGTAAAACAAATTCGTTTGATGATAGTTGCTGAGCAGCACCAAGTAACTCATTAATTTCACCGCCTATATGATTACTGATTGTTTGCAGTTTACTAGGTAGCTCTGACTCGATCATACGTTGCTCAATTATGTCTTTAGAGCTGTATAAAGAGGTCAAGCCAATCAGTGCCGCTACGCATATAGCAATAACACTGCCTAAAGCTGTGATTTTTTGAGTAATAGAAAGGTTTTGTATCGTCATGATATTAGTTAATTTTACAACTGAGTAGAGGACTATACTAGCACATTATTTATTTAGAGCTAGATATTGCCTACTGTGAAATGAATAGAAGGTAGCGTGTTATGGTTAAAGTTTTATGAATATGCATAAAAAAGCCCATAAGCAAAGCATATGGGCTTGGTTTCTAACAAGCGAAACATTTATCGTTTAGGGTTAAACAATCTTTTTCATTGCTGACATGTAGCCACGTAATTTAGCACCTACTTTTTCAACTGGGTGTTCACGAAGGGCGGCGTTAATTTGAATTAATGTTTGGTTATCAACTTGGTTACTGTGCTCGCCAAGGCCTTTACCAATGACATCTGTATCAATTTTTTTCATAAAATCTGCAAGTAATGGCAAACATGCATGGTTATATAGGTAACATCCATACTCTGCAGTGTCAGAAATTGTACGGTTCATTTCAAAAAGCTTTTTGCGTGCAATAGTATTAGCAATTAATGGCGTTTCATGTAAAGACTCGTAGTAAGCTGACTCTTCAATAATACCGGCTGCTGTCATGGTTTCAAAAGCAAGTTCAACACCTGCTTTTACCATTGCTACCATTAAAATACCGTTATCAAAAAATTCCTGTTCTGAGATTTCTACATCGCCAGCAGGGGTCTTTTCAAAGTTAGTCTCTGCTGTTTCAGCGCGCCATTTAAGTAAGTTTACGTCATCGTTATTCCAGTCTTCCATCATAGTGCGTGAGAAAGTGCCGTCGATGATGTCATCTTGATGCTTATTATAAAGCGGGCGCATAATTAGTTTTAGCTCTTCGCTTAGTTCGAACGCTTTTACTTTTGCAGGGTTTGAAAGGCGGTCAAGCATGTTTGTAACGCCGCCGTACTTAAGTGCTTCGGTAATTACTTCCCAGCCGTATTGAATTAGCTTTGATGCATAACCCGCATCAACGCCTTTTTCTATCATTTTATCAAAACATAAAATAGAGCCAGTTTGTAACATGCCACATAAAATGGTTTGCTCGCCCATTAGGTCTGACTTAACTTCAGCAATAAATGATGATTTAAGTACTCCTGCACGGTGTCCGCCAGTCCCTGCTGCATACGCTTTAGCTTGTGCTAAACCATGACCTTGAGGGTCATTTTCTGGGTGAACAGCAATTAGAGTTGGTACACCAAAACCGCGTTTGTATTCTTCACGTACTTCAGAACCAGGACACTTAGGCGCAACCATGATTACAGTAATGTCTTCACGTACTTGCATGCCTTCTTCAACAATATTAAAGCCATGAGAGTAGGCAAGTGTAGAGCCTTTTTTCATAAGCGGCATAATTGCACTTACTACAGCAGTATGTTGCTTATCTGGTGTTAAATTAAGTACTACATCAGCTGTTGGGATTAGTTCTTCGTAAGTGCCAACAGTAAAGCCGTTTTCAGATGCGTTCAAAAATGATTGGCGACGCTCAGAAATAGCTGATGCGCGTAATGTGTAAGAAACATCTAAACCAGAGTCACGTAAGTTTAAGCCTTGGTTTAAACCTTGTGCGCCACAGCCTACAATAACTAGTTTTTTACCTTTAAGTGCATCAACGCCATCGGCAAATTCGCCTGCGTCCATAAATTCACATTGCGCTAATTGCGCTAATTGCTCGCGTAAAGGTAAGGTATTGAAATAATTCGCCATTGTTAGTGTCCTATAAAGTCATGTTTGTTAGATGCGCAATGTTTACTGCGCTTACAAACACCATATGTAAAATCGTTGCTTGCGTAAAATGATATATTTGAATTAAAGTGTTTCATAATATGAAATGCAGGGGGTTGGATGGAACATAAGCACTTAAACTACTTTTTAGCGTTGGCTAAAACACTTCACTTTGGGCGCGCAAGTGAGCTTTGCCACATAAGCGCACCCACTTTGAGCCGAAATATAAAACATTTGGAAGAAGAAGTTGGAGTAGCATTGTTTATCCGCGATAACCGAAGCGTTAAATTAACGCGTGAGGGGGAGTCCTTTATTGATTACGCAACGGCAACGCTTGCTAATTGGCAACGTTTTAAAACGAATGTAAAAGACCCACAACAGCATATTTACGGCAAAGTAAGTATTTATTGTTCTGTAACTGCATCTTATAGTTTTTTACATCAAATATTAGAACAACTTCGTGCGCAGCATCAGTACATAGAAATAACATTAAATACCGGTGACCCAGCACTTGCTATAAATCGTGTCCTAGATGGCCACGAATTAATGGCAATTGCAGCTAAGCCTAATAAATTACCGTCGCAAATTGCCTTTGTTGATATTGGGCACTCACCACTTTTATTAATTGGCCCAAAAATTCAATGTCCGATCACACAAAAGCTTACACAAAATAGTGATGACATTAATTGGTCTGATTTAGAGTTTATTGTCCCAGAACAAGGTTTTTCTCGCCAAAGGTTAGAGCACTGGTGGCGCAAAAATAATATTCACGGAAAAATCTACGCCCAAGTTGCAGGACATGAAGCAATGGTATCTATGGTGAGCTTAGGGCTAGGCGTCGCAATGGTCCCTAAAATAGTGCTAGATAACAGCCCGCTGCAAGATAAGGTACAAATCCTAACACCAAAAATGCAAGCACCTGAAGGGTTTGATATCGGTTTGGCGGTATTAAGAAAAGAGTTAAATGACCCTGCAATCAGTGCGTTGTGGAATATTGCGCAAACTTTAGAAGCAAAAGCAATTTAATATGCACACAGAGCAAGCAAATTAGTTAAATAGTATTAATATAGGTTGCGTATGAGTTTACTATTACTTAACATTGAGTGCTAATAATAAAAACAATGACGCTTGAGAGTTTATTTATGAACCACGCCGTATCACTTGCTCATTCTGCTCAATGCCTTAAAAAGGCGATTCCTTTGATGGTAAAATACCGCATGCCGGTTACGCCTATCAACTATGCAATTTGGTACTGTTACATTCAAGGGAGTAACCCTTCATTAAATGCTGAATTAGACCATGTTATTGCTGAGCAACAAACATGCTCACAAGACAAAGCAAAAGAAATTTTTGATAAGCATTTAACGCAAGACGATCTGGCTTTCTTTCAAGAAATGACTGAAAAGTTCCATACAACTATGGAGCAAGTCCAGCAAGATATAAGCACCACGCTTGAGCATTCCAAAAGCTTTACAACAAGTTTAGTTGATTCACAAAATGAATTAAATATGCTTGCTGATGTAAATTCTTATAATGAAATATTAGGTTGTGTAGAGCGCTTAACCGACGATTCTATTGCTATGCAGGATTATGCTAGAGAATTTCAAACTAAGTTAGCTGTTGCTTACAACGAAATAAAAGATTTAAAAGAAGCACTTAATATTTCAAAAGAAGCAGCTGATACCGACACGCTTACGGGGTTTTATAACCGAGGTAAGTTTGATTCAGATATCGTAAAATTTTGTTTTGAATACTCAGAGAAAGCACAGGAAGATTCTCTTGCCGTACTAATTATGTTTGATATTGATCACTTTAAACGTTTTAACGATGACTTTGGTCATCAAAAGGGTGACGAAGTGTTGAGGTTAGTTGCCAAAAAAGTGAGAGAAAATACAACTGAAACAGCAAATATATATAGATACGGTGGCGAAGAGTTTTGTATAACAGCTTATTTTGACACTATTAACGATATAATAGCGTTTGCCGATTGTATACGTTTAGCTATTGCGAAATTAGCGATTCGTAAAAAGCATGATATAACAGCTAAACGTGCTATTTCTGCAAGTTTTGGTTTAGCTATTTTACGTCCATTTACTAATAGCTCAGTTTTAGTTGAGCGTGCAGATAGAGCCTTATATATCGCAAAAACACATGGCCGAAACCGAATAGAAATAGCCCCTGATATTTAATAAGCATCAGAAGCTTGATTTATTACGGCTAAAGCCGCTATTAACTTTGGTAACCTAGTAGCTTGTAAGGTTAATAAAAAAAAGTTGTTAGAGTTGGCTTCCTGCAGATTTTATTTGAATTAAAGCATTTGCGAGGTTATCCCTCATTTCCAAAGTTTCTCAAAGCAGTGCCAGCTTAGCCAACGCACATAACTAATTTGAAGGGTTTGTCACTTCAAAAACACAAAAGTTAACATTTTTGTATACAAATTGTGAATAATTGTAACCAGCTAGAGCTAGTTTAAAAAGACCTTGCTAGTATGGGGAACTTACTTAATTTAATACTTTGATGTACGCTGATGCGGTATTCCTTCTCCTTATTAACTGCTCTATGTTTTAGCACTTTGTTTGCTTGCCTTTCGGTGCAAGCAACACAGGCAAGCAAGCATGCTGACGATTATACAGAGCAAGATATAACAACTGATCGCCTGCATTTGAGTTTAAGCGTTGGGGCTGGAGTTATAACCAACCCTTTGCATGGTGGAGATAATATTCCGCTTGTGCTTATTCCACAAATTGCGTTTTATGCAGAGCAATGGTTTTTTGATAATGGCCGCCTTGGCTATTCATTTTCACAATCCCCAAAGCATCACTTTAATCTAGTTAGTGAACTCAACTCTGAATCTCGCTTTTTTATAGACTGGCACCCTAAAAATGTATTTGCATTGCAAAGTAGTGCTCTTAATAATCAGTTTGTAATGCAAAATGAAGCCTCGTCCTCTCGCTACGCTGATATTGATAATTTGCATAAACGGCAAATTGCCTTGGATGCGGGTATTGCATATCACTATGTAAATGATGACCATGTTTTTTCAGTTCAGGCTCTGCATGATATAACCGATGTTTATCGAGGTGTACGCGGTGCATTGCAGTGGCAATATCATACTGTGCTAGGAAAGCTTAAAATAAAGCCAACACTTGGAATAAACTATAAATCTGCGGAACTAAATAGCTATTTTTATGGACTTAATGAGGGTGAAACTCAATTTGGCAAAATAGACGTTGGTAGTAGTTGGCAACCTTATGCTAAAATCGACGCCCGTTGGCCACTGAGTAAGGCTGACTCTCTTCGTTTTCATGTAGCATATTACGACTATTCGGCTATGGATGGCAGTCCGCTCTTTGAACGTACTTATTCAATGACTGCATTTATAGGATTCGATCGTACTTTTTAATATGAAGTATTCAATATTAGTTGTGTTTATTACCACTTTTTTTAGTGGTTTTAGTGTGGCACAAACCCCTGTTTTTAGTGTTTCTCCAAAAGTCTGCGTGGTTTCCGAACAGCAGGATTTTTGCGATCTTGATTTACAGTTTAAATGGCTATTAAACACCTATAGTGATGTCTGTTTGTATCAACAAGAACAACTACTTCAATGCTGGCAGCAGCAGCGTTCTGGGCAATTTAATTATAAAGCGCGTGTTCAGGTGGAGACCATATACTCCTTAATCAATCCTCATACGGGTGTGTTAATAGCAAAAACACAGGTTGAAGTACAAAGCGCCCATGCTAAAAAAAATAGGCGTAGGCTTCGCTCTCCGTGGAGCTTTTTTTAATTTAGGAGCAACTAATGCCAAAAATTTTACTTGTTGAAGATGATCTCGGTTTACAACAGCTAACAAAAGATTACCTTGAACATAATGGCCTTGAAGTCGAAGTGTTAGAGCGTGGTGACGAAGTGTTTAATTACCTAGAAAACAATACACCCGATTTAATGATTCTAGACGTTATGCTGCCAGGTAAAGATGGCTTTAGCGTTTGCCGCCAAGTAAGAGATAAATTTACTCTACCAATTTTAATGTTGACTGCTAAAGGTGAAGACTTCGACCAAGTGCTTGGTTTAGAACTTGGTGCTGATGATTATGTAATAAAACCAGCAGAGCCACGTGTATTACTAGCGCGGATCAATGCATTACTACGACGTGGGCAACCAATAGTAAAGTCTAGTGAAGAACTGCAGTTTGGTGATTTAGTCATCGATAAAACAAGCCGTATTGTAAAACTAAGTGATTCAGAGATTGTATTAACTTCGCACGAGTTTGAACTACTATGGCTATTAGCGTCAAATGCGGGTGAAGTACTAAGCAGAGAACATGTGCACCAACATATGATTGGCCGTCAATACGACGGACTTGATAGAACTGTGGATGTACGCGTATCACGAATTCGTAAAAAATTAGGCGATAATAGTGATAAGCCGTATCGTATAAAAACCGTATGGGGACAAGGCTATTTATTTGTTTCTGATGCATGGGATCTTTAGAACTATTTAAGGTTAATCGGCTGTAATGGGAAAACTGTTTACCAGCTTATACTTATATATCATTGTTTCATTATTTGTTGTAAGTGGTGTTATTGAGCAGCTGTGGCCCTATGAAGAGTCGCAGCAGCAGGTCTTCTTAGACGATGAGTTTGGGCAATCACTGTGGTTGCTTTCACAAACCCCAAATGGTCTTAAAAAACTAAAGCATAACTTTGAAAGTAAAGTGATTGAACGACGTGATTTAATACTTCCTCAAAAACAACAATCGCAGCTAAATCAAAACCACTACTTATATTTGTATGATAAGCAACAACGCATTGTTTGGTATGTAGATCTCGGTAATGATTCATTACTTCAAGTAGGACCGGTAGGCGTATTAACGCAAGAATCATCTTCTGTTTGGCCGTATTTATTACTACTTATTATTGTAGGTATACCAGTTGGGCTATGGAGCTTTTTACTCTGGCGTGACTTTGCAAAGCTACGTAAAGCGTGTGAAGCGGTAGAGGGTTTGCAAGACTTTCAACTAAATGACTCTTCTAAGTCTTTCTTTTTACCTATAACTGATACATTAAAGGTAATGCAGCAACGTATTGAGTTTTTACTTAGTGCGCAGCAAGAGCTTACCTCATCGGTGTCGCATGAGTTTAGAACACCACTAGCACGTTTAAAGTTTGCAATAGTCATGCTACAAGAACAAATGCTTGACGAAAAAGGCGAAAAATACCTAACAAACATGCAAACAGACATTAGCGAGCTTGAGTCACTTGTCTCTGAAATGCTTGAATACGCGCGATTAGACTCTCAACAACCAAGTTTACAGCCAATAAACTGCGATTTAGCTGGGCTGGTAAAAACCACTGTTGAAAAGCTAAATTTTGAAGCTAGAACAACGCTCTCTATAAACCTCCCTGAGCATTTAAACTACTACTGTGATAGCCACTTTATGGCGCGAGTATTTCAAAATTTAATTGGCAATGCGCTCAAATACACTCATCAACAAGTCAAAATTTCATTGCTACAAGAGGCAACTCACATAGTATTGATTGTTGAAGATGATGGTGGAGGGATTGACCCCGTTGAGCGAGAAAACGTATTTAAGCCTTTTACTCGATTAGATAAAAGTAGAGGCAAGGACACTGGTGGCTTTGGTTTAGGGCTTGCTATAGTTGCTAAAATTGTGTCGTGGCACCAAGGAGAGTGTAAAGCAGAAAGCTCAAGCTTAGGTGGTGCTAAATTTATTGTATATTTACCTCTTAAATTTAAGACATAAAAAAAGCGCCTAAGGCGCTTTTTTTGCGGTTAAAAACCAAAATCAACAAGTAGCAATATAATAGACCGCAAGTATTTAAAAAAGTTCTCAATTATTTTTTATTTTTTTCAAGTAATGGCATTAACATTTGCTCAAGGCCATTTAGTTTAACCTCATACATCATCGCTAGTTGGCTACCAAGTTTCGAGTTAGGAAATCCCTGCTGTTTGAACCACACCAAATAAGGTTCTGGTAGTAGTAATAAAGGGCGCCCAGCATATTTCCCAAAAGGCATCGTTGTATTTACAGCTATTTTTAATTGTTTTGGATCCATAAGAGTTACTTAGGTTTTAAAGTCTGCGTAAGTGTAAGGGATTTTAGAAATATAAAATAGGCTGTGACGGGCAAGAAACAGCCTATTTTGCGAGGGAGTAGGCCCTCTGATTTAATAATTTTTTGTTGATTAATATAAACCTAGTTGAACTTTAATTAGCTGGGATCTAATTAAGTTATTATTAGAACATGGGGTTTTATTTAACCAACATGGATAGTCTACCTGTTTTTTATGGTCGTGGTGAAATGGCTTGTAAAGGAATGTAAATAGAATTGCTTTTCATTTAAAAACTAATAACAAAGCCTTAATGATTTTAAGGCTTTGTTATTTATAGACGTTATAAAAAGTGATTATTCGTTAAATAGCTCTTGTTTAACGTGCTCTGCAAAACCACTACCTGCTTCTAAGTAAAAGTTATAAGTAGAATGAACACCCATTTCTTCTAGCTCTTTTTGTTGATCAGGGTAGTTTGCAATAGCTGTTACTTGGCCTTTATAACCTGAGGCTTGTAGTTGCTCTAGCGCAAAAATATTTTGCATATGCTTTGGCATTGCAAGCATGACCATTTCTACTTGCGAATGATTTACTCGTTGCCAAAAGTCAGGATCTGTTGCATCAGCAATTAATACGTTGCGGCCTCTGTTAACGTGCTTATCTACCACTTCAGGTTTTATATCTATGCCTGCAACAACATTTGGGTGAGTCGCGTTGATTGTTTCATAAGCACCAGTACCAATACGTCCCATACCAAAAATGACTATTTTAGTATCGTTTAGGTTAACAGGTAGCTCTTCAGCTAAACGAGTTTTGCTTTCAAACTTTAATAGCCAGTGCTCTATTTTTACGTATAGCTCGTTTGAGCGCTTATTTAACGGCGAGGCAATTACAAAGGTAATAGAAACAGCAATTGCCATTACGGCCAGCCACTCAGAAGTGATCATGCCTGTGCTAGCTGCTACTGCACATACAATTAACCCAAATTCGCTGTAGTTAGATAAACTAAAGGCGGTAAGTAATGATGTACGTGCGCGTAGTTTGAATATATTTGTGAATACGTAATAAAGCGCTATTTTAATAGGTAAAACTAAAACAAGTATAATAGCAACGATTAATGAGCTAGTGGTTAGCTCTGCGCTCAAGCCAATACTTAAGAAAAAACCGACTAATAATATGTCTTTTAAATTAAGCAGAGATTTTGATAGTTCTCCTGCTTTTTTATGTGGTGCAAACATCATCCCAATTATGAGTGCGCCTAGGTCGCCTTTTAATCCTGCAAATTCAAATGCATGATAACCAGCAACTAAAGCAAAGAAAAAACCAAATAATGGTAATAGTTCACCATGTTTAGAGCGATTTAATACGCCATACATGACAGGTCGTAATAAAGGCAGAGCAATTATTAATGCAATTGCCCATACATTTGGAATTTTACCTGTACTAATCGCTAAAAAGATAACAGCAAAGATATCTTGCATGACTAGTATACCAATGGCTATTTTACCGTGAAGGCTTGCCATTTCTCCGCGTTCTTCAAGCACTTTTACTGCAAATACAGTACTTGAAAAACTAAGCGCAAACCCAACTAATAAAGCACTTTGCCAACTTAAATCAATAAACAGTGGAATAGCGAAAACACCAAGCAATAACATAAAGCCACTAAAAAGCGCGCTGCTAAAAATAATATGCAATGTTGCAGGCGCCCACACTTGGGGTTTAATTAAACTGTTTACCTTTAGCTTTAAACCAATACTAAAAAGAAGAAGGGTTACGCCAAGTGCTGCTATTGTATCGAGCAACTCTGTACTTTTATAACCCGATAAATTTAAAGCAAAACCTGCTAATAAAAATCCAATAAGAGGAGGCAGCTTTAACTGATAAACAGCAAAGCCACACACAAACGCGGCGGCAAAATAGATTAGTTCCATAATTCTTAATATCACTTCATTTGGGGTTGCAGTGTAACGAAAAATTTATACCATTGAAAATAAAAATAGACCTAAAAATGAACGCGTCTAATCAAATACTTGCCTAGCTGTGTATAAAAAATGCGCATCAAACATATATTTAATCGTAAATAGCATGTAAATAACATTTTTTCACTGACATTGGCTTTTAAATATGGTTAAGATGCGATAACGAAGAAGTTTAAGCAAGAGCAAATAATAGAACCGCTCAGCTTAAGGAGAAATATATGTTTAAAAAGATTTTAGCGTCGGTAGGTATTGGTGCTGCAAAAGTAGATACTGTTTTAGAGACAGAACACTTACAACCTGGTCAGCTTTTTAATGCACAAATAGTCATTACCGCAGGTGATGTTAGCCAAGATATTGCAGGCTTAGATTTATTACTTATGACCCGTGTTAAAGTGGCAGGTGATGATGGCGATTATTTTACCAATCATGTGATTGACCAATGGCGAATTACAGATATAGGTACAATTGAGCCGGGCGAAGTTAAAAGTATCCCTTTTGAAGCACGTCTTCATTCTGAAACACCTATTACAGAAATTAATGCAGGTTACAATCAATCCCATGTGTGGCTTGAAACAGGTTTAGATATTGATTTAGCACTTGATCCGAGCGATAAAGACCATTTACATATTTACCCTAATGAAGCTGTTAAAACGTGCATGCAGGCGATGGAAAAGCTAGGTTTTAGCTTAATGAAGGCTGATGTAGAAAAAGGCCATTTGCGCGCTTCAACATTTCAATCGTTATCGGGCTGTTATCAGGAACTTGAATATAAGCCAAATAGCCGTAGTTTATTTGGCATTCAAGAGATCGAGTTGTCATTTGTACCAGAGGCACATAAAACACACGTGCTTATAGAGCTAGACAGGGCCTTTAGAGGCGATGGTTATGTAGATTTAACGATAGAGCATGACCACGTGAATTTATCGCAGTTGTGCGACCAACTAGAGCGCTTATTTGCTTAATATAAACTAACAAGTGAATAATTTTATTAAACCCGGCCTAGGCTGGGTTTATTGTTTATAGGATTTAAAATGCAATTTAAATGTGAGCAGTTTAATGCTTTAGATGCGCATACTCTTTTTACTATTATGCGAGGACGTGTAGACGTATTTGTTGTAGAGCAGGCGTGCCCTTACCCTGAACTTGATGATGTAGATATTGATTTAAATACACAGCATTTATATACACTAGACAATGGGCGGCTACACACTTATGCCCGATGCTATGAAAAAAATGAGCAATACAGCGCAATAGGGCGCGTACTGGTAAGTAAAAGTGCGCGTGGCAAAGGCGACGCCACTGTACTTGTAAGTAAAGCTATAGAATGCTGTAAAGAGCGGTGGCCTGAACGAGATATTTATATTGGCGCACAAACCTACTTACTTGATTTTTACCGCTCCTTTGGCTTTGAAGATTACAAAAGTGAATATCTAGAAGACGGTATACCTCATCAAGATATGATTTTAAAACTCACTCAATAAATCCAATTTAAGCAGCTATAAAAAAGCCCACTAATGTGGGCTATTTTATTTAAAACTATTTTAAGGCTAAGGTATCATTTAGCTCAATAGTGAATGTAAAAACACCATGCCAATAGCAAGTGGACATACAAACTTAGTATACCAAGGCCATATTTTCCAAAACAATGTATTGTGAACTTCAGGGTTACCCTCTTGAATTGCTTTTAGTAATGAGCCTCTATACCAAATCCAGCCTACAAATATACAACACATAAGACCAAGTAAAGGCTGAGCTACTTTTGTAGTGAGAGTGATTACTAAGCCAAATAAGCTGCTAAGGTTACACACAATTGTAATGCTAACGACAGCGATTAGCGCCCCAATTAACCACGTTGCTTGAACGCGTTTCATCCCAAAGCGCTCTACGGTGTATGATACTGGCGCCTCTAACATTGAAATAGATGATGTTAAAGCGGCAATACTCATTAACGCAAAAAATGAAAAACCCACAAATAAGCCAACTTCGCCCATTCCATCAAATAAAGCGGGGAGTACCTGAAACACTAATGTATCTTCAGAGAGTAGCTTACCCGTTGTGGCCGAGAATATTTCAACGCCTTGAGCTTGTGCTACGTACATAGCCGGAATAATCAGTAAACCTGCAACAAAGGCTATAAATACATCAATAAGGGTCACATAGGCACCTAAAGAAACAAGATTTTCTTTTTTACTAATGTACGAGCCGTAAATAATCATTACGCTAGTGCCAAGCGATAAAGAGAAGAAAGCTTGCCCTAGTGCACTTACTAATAGTTTTGCGTCAAAAATAGATGAAAAGTCAGGAACTAAGTAGGCTTTTAAGCCTTCCATAGCACCATCTTGCGTCATCACATAAGCAATAAGTGCAAATAAAATGCCTAAAAGTGCAGGCATTAAACGCTTAGACCACTTTTCAATACCGTTTTCAACGCCTCTACTTATAATAGCGACAGTTAGTACGATAAAGATCATAGTGAATATAATATTTCGAGTAAGTGATTGCTCGCTTAACCATGTAGATGCTGTGTTGGCACCAACTAAAGTGGCTATGGGTTCAGCTGTGGCGCTGAGCATCCAACCGGCAACAATGGCGTAAAAGCTTAGTATAAAGCCAGCGCATAAAATACCGCCAAAACCAACAGCAAAAGCAAAGTGTTTTTGCCATGACTTATTAGATATTTTTTGAAGTGATGACACTGCGTTTGCTTGGCCATGACGTCCAATCATAAGTTCAGCCATTAAAGCGGGGTAGGCTAAAAAGAACGCAAGCACTAAATATGCGACTAAAAATGCAGCACCGCCATTACTTGCTGTTTGTGTAGGGAATCCCCAAATATTGCCCAAACCAACGGCAGAACCCGCGGCGGCCATAATAAAACCAAAGCGAGAGCTAAACTCGCCTCTAACTGCGCTCATATTATTGTACTTCTCTATTGTGTGACGGCGGTGACAATCTACTGGAAATGTAAAAAAATAAAAAGTGCTTATTTGCTGATCTAGCACAAATTAATAAGTAAAGTGTATGTTATAACGTGAGCGTCTAGCGAACTACACCTATGTTTTAAAATTCCAGGGTAACAAGCTGTCGATATCGGGCTCAGGCTGGCACAGTTCATCAAGG
>NZ_WTKX01000045.1:0-16780 GCF_011378755.1 Pseudoalteromonas sp. Z1A2
CAGTATTAAATACTAGACGCGAAGGCAAGCTCACTGACTTCGATGTGATAAATGATAGCTAATCATTTATCAATGAGAGATACAAGACGTGAAGCTTGCTTACGTGACAGGCAAAGCCTGTAAAACTGATTTATTCACAAAGAGGGGAGGAGGCGCTGCGCTTTTAGAGGAGGAGATTAATTTAAAGTAATAGTTGGCTTTTGTTTTTCTCATTTACTCCTAATTCTTTTCTCTTTGTGTAATATTTTTTCCTAAAAACTGCACTTTTATATAAATAAACACAGCGTTTACAAACCAAAGTATAAATTGAGTTCGTAAACGCTGGCTTTATTTTCTACCAGCTATACGTTGCGCTTAACGTATATTGCTCACCGCGCCCAGGTGTACCTGGTATTTCTTCAAACGACTCATCCCATAAGTTATCTGCCGCTAAGGTGATAAATAAATTACTCAACTGTGGCGGCGTTATTTTAAGCGTTAGCTGGGTAAATAACGCATTGTCATTGCCGTTTCTAAGTGAATTTTTGTGTTGTGTACGCCATTCGTTATCTATTCTAAATTCTAAAATATCAGTTGGGTTGTACACAGCGCCAAGTGTTAAACGGTGATCAGGAAAGTTTAACGCGTAAAAGCTGGCATCAATATCGGCTGCGCCGTAGTTTTCTGATTTATGTAAATAGGTGTAGCTTGCTATAAGCTTTGCTGTATCAAAGTGCTTAGTCGCTAAAAATTCAACCCCTGCAGTATCAATATCTACTGGGTTTGCAAAGCGCGCTGAGGTTGAATCAAAATTAAAGGTCCAATCGGTCAAGTTATTATCTTTTCGATAAAAAATAGCCGAGTTTAACTGCCAGCTTTGTTCTTCAAGTAATAAACCTAGCTCCAAGTTTGATGTGGTTTCGCGCTCAAGGTTGTAGTTACTTCTAAATAACCCGCCAGAGTCGCTGCCGCCAATGGCTGTGTAGCCTGCAACTTGACTCGCCTCTGCGTACGATAAATAAAACGTGTGCTCAAAACCTTTGCTGTTTTGTGTATTAAGCGTTATATCACCAATAAGTGACAGTTCAGAGTCGTCTCTATTTGTATCGTCAAACGCAGCACCTAAACGAAATGTAAGTTGTTTATTATCCTCAAGCGCCATTTTGTATTCAGGCAATACGCTTAATTTATAATACTTACGTGAGGTAAAGTTGTTTTCGAGTGTGGTTGATTCAATCGAGTCATCAATAAATTGTGCAGAGTAATTTATTGCCAGTGCATCGCTTTGTGCATGGCGACCCGAAAGTCCAAACGATTTAACTTCGCTTTTATGAAAAGCTTCAAATGCACTAGGATTTTCGCGCGAGTAAATATAGTGATCGTCATGGGTACGATAATAAGCAGATACTTCAAAGTTGCTGTTATCAGCGTAGTTTTGCTTGTGATTAAGCATCCAAAGACGGGTTTCTAAATCTTCAGTTTCGTTAACGCCAAAAGGGGTGTACAAGTTAGGCCAGCCAAAAAACTTATCTTGTGAGCCAAAAAACAAATCTGTTTGGCTATGCTCGCTTGCTAATTGCACGCGAGCTGAGGCGCGCGAGAAGTCATGATCGCCATTATCAATGGTGCCATCACTTTGCGAATGAGAATACTCACCTTCAAAGCCCAGAGTATAGTTAGCTAAGCTATCAAGTTGTGTGTTTTTAGCAGCGTGAATACTTTGCAGATTAAAGTCGTTTGTACCAGTACCAAGGGATACACTACCGCCAGTAATAATCGGTTTCCAACCAAACGAAACTGTACCTACAGAGCTATTCATACCGTAAAGTGCGTTATCGGCACCGGTTAAAACATCTGGGCCGGTTAGCATTTGCGGTGCAATGGGTATTTCAGCAAAATAATGCCCAGATTGCGGGTCAAGCAGGGTAACGCTTCCTACTCTAAAACCGGTGTTTTCGAAAATACCGCCGCGTATAGTTACATCAGCCTGCGCCTCAGCCATATTACGCGATTGTAAATCAACACGGGGGTCATATTCTAAATTAGAAATAGGCGAGTCGAATGTACCTACTGGCAACTTATTTGCAGTGGGTGAGGCCTCAACCGTTATTTTCTCGATTGCCGACTCATCAGATAGCGTATTAGCATTAGCAAATGCAGTAACGCTGCATAATATTGCAGGCATTATAAGGTGTGGTGTGCGATTCATGTGTTTCTCGTCATTTTTTATTTGTAGCTGTGGTTACAATTAATTTAAAAGCTTATATTTGAGCATGATAAAATAATTAAATGTAACAGCAGTCATTTTGTGCGCGATTGTACATTAATTTGTTAATAACTGCATTTGATAACCATTTACGTAATACCGGCTTTATTAAAAACGTGGTCATTCTATCGTATTAAATAGCGCACTCACTGCGTTAAAAATTATTTATATAGAACAACTATATGTCATAATTTTCGCCTTGTTATTGCGCTATTTTCTTGGCGCTATAATAGAACATTATTTTAATGCAATCGGTATAATTACTTATTAGGTAACATTTATAATGGATACTAAAGAATATAATACTATTTACTTTGCTGGTGGCTGCCTGTGGGGCGTACAAGAGTTTTTAAAGCACTTACCAGGCGTAATAAGTACTGAAGCAGGTCGCGCTAATGGTACAAGCAAAACCACTGACGGCGAATACGATGGTTATGCCGAATGCGTAAAGGTCATTTTTGATTTAAAAGTCGTTAGCCTAAATAAGCTGTATGACTACTTTTTTGAAATTATTGACCCATACAGTATTAATAAACAAGGGGATGACGTAGGCCCTAAATACCGCACTGCTATTTATAGCAAAAACCAAAGCCATTTAGATGCAGCAAGCAATTATATAAACAAGCGCAGTGATGCCGATAAAATTGTGGTAGGGGTAGAGCTGCTAACTAACTACGTGCCAAGCGATCCTGAGCATCAAGACCGTTTAACTAATTATCCTGATGATTACTGCCATATACCGCTTGAGTTATTGCATAAGTATAAATCGTAAATTTGAGTAGGGTAAGCGCACAAAGATAAGTAATTAGAAGCTATCGCTTCTCGCGTAAGCAAGCTTAGCGCCTACGGGTAAAGTTTGACGCGGTGTTTTTTGTAGACGTGCAGCTTGCTGACGTGACGAGCGCAGCTCATAATTATTTAAACCTGAAGTCCCAAAAATACATACCCACAAAAAAGCTCACGTACTGTGAGCTTTTTTAAAACTTACTTATAGCTAATTTTAACTTACTGCTGCTTTTGCGGCGGGAAGTTACTTAATATTTCGCTCACTGTCTTATTAATTGATGCTTCACGTTGTTCTGGCGATTGGTTTTTCTTTAATCGGCCTTCTTTTGCGCCGCGCCATACTAGCTGGTTAGATTCACGGTCTACAATATCAATAATCAGTGTGCCCACTTCGTATTCACGCGCGGTTGTGTCACGTTGAAAACCAGTACCCCAATAACCCCAATGCGGGCGGTAGTTTACATTAAATGTATCTACTTCAAGCTCTTTATCTACCGATGCATGATAGTTAACAAGTACATCAGCATTTGCTGCATCAACTAAGCTCATACCTAGTGTTTGGCTCAGTTCTGCGTTAACGGCAGTGCGAACACGTTTTTCCATTAGGCCATTAATTTGGTAATTATTTGTGTCTTTAGTTAGGCTGGCGTTTTCTACCCAAGCAAATGTTTTAAAATTACTAAAGTTGGCTGATTTATCGTAATCCCAATCAGGGGTTTGTGTACAGGCTGTAAGTAGTGCTAGCGCTGCAACAATAAGTATATTTTTCATTACGTTTGCTCCAATAGAATGCATTAATTTAAAATAACACACATAGTTTAAATGTGTATTATTTAAACGTCCTATATTTTAGTTTAGTTGGTTTGCCTTAACGGCCAATTAATTGTGTTCAACTTCAATCCAATCTTTTTCATCTACCCAGTTTTGTGCACCGTCTTTTACCGAGCGAATCGGCACAATGTAGTCACAACTTATTTGCGGCTTAACTGAGGCAAATATAGGAACAAAACCAAAGCTTAGTGCGGTTTCTATAATTGCTTTTTGATTTTGTGGGTCAATGTCGGCCGCTTCATCTATGTAAATAGGTATACGGTATAGGTTTTGTTCCTGATCGCTTAATAAGTAACGAATAAACAACATGCCACACAATAACTTAATCGTAATACGTGTGCCGTTTGAACCTGCAGAATCTATTTTTTCAAAGTGTTCGGTTTCACCTGCGCGGTTAACTACTTCAAATCGAATATCAAATAAATCGGTAAGTGTTAAGCCCGCTTTATCTGATGCGAGTTTAATTAAGTGATCTTTTGCTTCGTTTACCGCACTTTCGCTGTACGGTTCTTGGCTAAGTAAATCAAGCGTGTCACCTTGCTCAAACTGATGCGACGTACTGATAATGGTATCGATACTATCAACCAGCATTTTGCGAGGTATTACGTTAATTTTAAACGCTTGCAGGTTTGAAATTCGGTGCTGGCTTATGCCTTTATTAAAGCTATTCATTTCGCGGCGAAGTCGGTCTAAATCTTCTCGCAAGCCTTTAATCGTTGCGGCAACCTCGGTAAGCGCAACACGCGCTTGGCGCTCAACGGCATCGCGTTCGTTATCAATATTATGAAAGGCGCTTATTAGCTTTTGATATTTAGTGTATTCGTCATTTTCGTTGTCGAATTTAGTAATACCCGCGTTATATACATGCAAATAGGTGTTGCGTACGTTTATGTCAAAATTACGCAGCTCTTGGCAGTCTTTATTAAAGTGATGAACAAGGTCGCTTAAGTTATCAAAGTCGACTGTAATATCAATCATATACGGGGTTACTTTACCGCTGTATAAATCAAGCGTGTGGTCAATTCGCTCGCTCTTAACTTGGCGTAAGCGCTCAGTTTGGCGATCAATTTGCTCTTGTTTCGATTTAATTAACGAGCGACGATCGGCAATTGAGCCACTATTTTTTTGAATATCTTGCAAGTAGTCGTCAACTTGTTCGCGCTCAGCTAATAACTGCTCTTTTAGCATGGCTTGCGCTTCAACCGATAGCTGCATTACATCAAACTGCTCTAAGCGTTTTAGCGCGCTCTCTGCACTCATAAGCTCATCGTATAACGCGTCTTTTTCTTTTTGCTTGTCGGCAACGTTTGCAGCAACATCGCGCTGTTGCTTAAACTCTTTAAGTGAATGCTCAAGTGCATTTAACTGAGCGGTTAATTGCTCTTTGTTTTCGCCGCTTTGCATTTGCACAGGCGAGAGCTTTTTAAGCTTAATGCTCGCACCTGGTAGCGTTAAGACGCCGCCTTTAACGTTTTCACTTAATAGCGATAAAAATTCCCCAAACGCGTCTTCGTCATCAATGGTTATATCGCCATTAGTGGTGGTTGCAAACGAGAGAATATCAGGGTTTAAAATGCGCGATATTTCTTCTACTTCTTTTAACGAGAGGTCTTCGCGCATGCGGGTAAACAAATTAAATTCAAGATTTTTAAGTTGCAGCTTTAGGCTCTTAATTTGTTTTTGTGTTTCGCTGATGCGGTAGTCAAGCGTGTGCAGGCTTTGCCCTTGTGCGCTAGTTATAGAGTGCGAAAGCGACTCGTAATCTTGCTTTAACTGAGTCAGGCTGGTTTTAAGGGTGGCTTTATTTACTAGTTCAAACTCGCTTTTAAGCGCATCGTAATCTAAAAACCACTGCTCAATTTGAGTTTGTCTGCGCTCTATATCACGCGATTGCTGTACGTATAGGCTTTGCTTTTGCTCAAACTCGTGTTTTTCGTGCTCTATATCTTCAAGGGCTATGGCAAGCTCAGAGAGTTGCGACTCTTGATAGGTATCAAAATCAATCAGTGCTTGGTCAATTTTAGGCGCGTATGCGGCTAATTTACCTTTAAGCACGGTTTGGTTTTCAAGCATTGATTCAAGCGCGGCTATTGGCTCTTGCATTGACTCAAGGGCTTTTAATTCGCGTTTTGAGCGATTTACTTTATCAAATGAGCGACGCCATACTTCATAAAAGTCGACTTTAGAGTTCGACATATGGCGTTCAAACACGCGTAACATAAAGCGTTTTACGTCGCTTGCGCCTAATTTGTGTAAGTTAAGAATACGTCTAAATATTTCTTTATAAATAGAGGAGTCTTGCACATTATTAAGCGGGATCATTTTTAGGTTAATGTCGCCGTCAAAAGGCGTTGCGCCGCCAGTAAGTAGCGCGTTTAACTCTTGTGCTTTAAGCTCAATAGGGTTGTAGTTAAGCGATTTTAAATGGTTGAACAGCTTGGTAAATTTAATAATAGTTTTACCTTGCGTGTACTGCTCTAAATCAAGCTTTCCTTGATAACAAAAGTACTGATGCGCGTAACCGGCAATTTTACCAAGGCCTGCCACGCCTATTACTACCGAGCCATGAGGCAAGTTAGCTTCTAGTAAAATGTACGACTGATCGGATGAAAAATAAAACTTACGGGTTTCATCTAAATCGTGTCCGTCCCATTCTGTTAAGCGTAAATCGTTAATAAGCGGAAACTGCAGGGCGTTAATAACCGAGCTTTTACCGGTGTTATTGGGCGCGCAAATAGAGCTGCTTTTATCAAGCGGGATCACACATTTTGCATAGCCTGCGGTGTTAAGTAGGGCGAGTTTGCTTAGTCCGTATAGATTTTTCATTCCTCGTCCTCTGTAATGTAGGTTTCTTCGTTTACTTCCATGAGTGCATCTATGTAGCGGTGAATTGGCGCTTGTAGCATAAAGCCGCCTTCTAGTTCACGGGCTAAACCTAAGCGCACCATGCGCAGGTAAACGTCTTTACGCAAATCCGATCCCGAAAATATCTCAAGCTGATCAAACAAATGTTTGTTAATTTGCACCAGCGTTTGCATAAGCTCTAAATCGTTTACGTCGTCAAACAATGCGCGCATTGGGTCTTTACCCGTATTGGCGTAGTGCTCAATTAAAATGTAAATGGTGAGCGCGATAGCGCGAGATATTTTGCCCATATTTGGCGTACTTTCGTCGCTACCAAAATAATAAAAGCCACGGCTGTCGTGTTTTAAATCGTTACCTAAAGCGGTAAATAGGGCGGTGTAGTCTTCTATGTGTTGGTCAAGCTCTTGCCACATTACGTTGTCTTGCTCGCAAATGTGATAACCCGCTACTAATTTTTTATTAATGGCTTGTAGATGGGTTAGCTCGTCTAAGTTTATGTGTGTCATGGTTTATTTACCTGCCTTTGAATCTGGCTGAGGCTCTGAATTAAATGGATATAAAGAAAAGTGCTGACCGGCAATTTTTACGCGGGCTTTTTCATCGCTTTGAATTATTTTAATATCGCTGTCGCTGACTAATTTTTGATACAAAAATAGCATTTCGTCGGCATCGAGATCTGGATAGCTTTCGTCTAAAAATTGCAGCAAGGGCTGCGGCTTTTTGCGTTTTTTATTAAAGCGCTTAGCAAAGTTGGTTTTAACATCGTTGTAGTCAGGAATATTAGGCGTAACAAATGCAGGCACGTCTTGCTGGTCAGGCAATTGGTATTCTTCGTGTTCAAATTCAACCAAGCTTGCCATGTAAGCCACAATATGGCGTTGCTGACCAAGCGAATATCGCTGCGCGTCGCTTACAAAATGTGGTTGCACAGCACTTAGCATATTGTCTACGCCATTTTTACGTACAAGCCCAAGTACTTTGGCTGCTTGGCGAGTAATTAAGTTATTACGGCGTAGCTCCTCGCGCAGTGGCATAAGCATATCGGCACTTTTACGTAAGCTTTCTCGGCCCATTAAATGCATTTCGAGTATACGGGTACGTAATTGCTCCAGCATACGTTTGTCGTTATACGCTTTACCTGAGCGCTCAATGTGCAGTATTTGCTTACTTATTTGCTCTTCAATGAGGGTAAAACATGCATGAAACTCACCACGAATATCAACCATTTCAAGCATGGGCTCTATGTATTCGTCAAACGCTTCTATTACCGCTTTATAACGCTTTTGCAGCGATTGCACCGCATTATTAGATTTAGCTTGTTCAACAATATTTAAAATAGCGTTTTCGTTGTGCGTATAGAGCTTCATTATTTTACGCACCCGATCATCCATAATGCGGCTGTAGCGGCGTAAATCGTCAAAGTCTTCTATTTCGCCAGCGTTATCTAGGCGATTTCCTAAACGTGCCAGGTCGTCTACTAATACGCTAATTTCTTGCGCTAAACCTAAATGCTCTTCTTGCAGTAAAAAAGTAGCAAAATCAGCAATAGCACGATTTATTTCAAGCTGAGAGGATTTAGCCAGTGGAATTAAAATATCTTGATTTAACAAACGATTTGTTTCTTTATAAATGCGTTCGTTTGACCACGTAGGCTGCTTTTGCTTAATCGCGTTTTGTACGTCTTTTAGGCTAAAGTCAGCCATTTTAAAACGTTTAAATAATAGCTCTAATACACCCCAATGTTCGGTTATGGTGTTTAGCAGCTTTTTAGCTGGGATCATAAGGGGTTACAACATCCTAGTATTTTATTATTGAGTTCTTTTAGAAGACTCATTATTACGTATTTTTAATTAACCTTGTCTGTATATAGTATTCGTTTTTAAGACCATTTAATAATAGTTTTTGCATAGAGGCAGTGCTAAAATTCGCGCCGAAAATAGGCACATGAAATGGAATGTTATTTGTGTGTTCTTTAAAACTATATCAAAGGTTGTTTAACTACCATGGTTTCCTCGATTATTCTAACCCTGATAGCGATTGCATTTTTACTGATCGTTATAGAAGATATAATCCATGTAAATAAAGCTAAAACCACGCTGTTTTTTGGTACGCTTTGCTGGATTCTTCTTTTTATATACCCCCTACACGGGCAAAGCCCCGATACGATTCAACATCTTTTAAATGAAAATATTTTAGAAATTGCCTCATTATGGCTATTTTTAATGGCTGCAATGACCTTTGTCGCGTATTTAAATTCAAAGGGGTTTATAGAAAATATTGTGCACCGTGTTATGCCAAAAAGTATTAGCGAAAAAAAGCTCATGTTTTTGGTGGGTGGTTTTGCGTTTTTGTTTTCGTCGATTTCAGATAACGTAACAGCGACGCTTATATCGCTTGCGGTTGTTATGTCGTTAAAGCTTGAACCTAAAAAACTCATTAAATACGCCACGCTTATTGTGTTTGGAGTGAACTCAGGTGGGGTATCGCTAATAACAGGTGACGTAACCACACTAATGATATTTTTAGATGGCAAAGTAACCATTGCTCATTTATTACTACTTATAGCGCCAGCACTTGCAAGCGTTATGCTGCTTGCCGCGTTACTGTCTATAGGTATGAAAGGGCGTGTTGAGTTTGCTAGTGCAGGTAAAACCCGCATTGAAAAAACCGACATAACCATTGCTGTTATATTTTTATCTACCGTAGTGAGCACACTTACGCTGAGTGTAATTTACAGCGTACCGCCTTTATTAACCTTTTTGTTTGGCTTATCAGTGATGTTTTTAGTGGCGCAATTTTTAATGCGTAAAAAAGACATAAACAAAGACATAATCGATTTTGTTCGCGATATAGAATACGACACATTATTGTTTTTTGTAGGCGTACTTTTACTTGTAGGTGCACTTAAAGAAATTGGTATGTTGAGTAAATTTACCGACCTATACACGGTAATGGCACCAGAATACGCAAACTACTTAATGGGCATATTATCAGCTGGGGTCGATAACGTACCGCTTACCGCTGCATTATTAAAAGCCAATATAGTAATGAGCCAACAACATTGGTTGTCATTTACGTATGCAACGGGTGTGGGCGGTTCAATGCTTATTATTGGTTCGGCTGCGGGCATTATTGCCATGAGTAAAGTTAAAGCGCTTACCTTTATGAGCTACTTGCGTTTATCGCTGCATTTATTAATTTGTTACACGGTTGGATATGCGGGCTCGTATTACATGGGCAGTTTTATTTAACTCATAAATTATTAAATGCTTGACAGCTAGACGTCTAAACGATAACTTTCAAAGCCCCGCTACTTAGTGGGGTTTTGTTTTATTAGCCACTGGTTAATAAAGCATTCAGAAGAGGTGCGATACTTAGGTACTTAATGTTAGGCGACGAAAGCCGATGATCATTAAGGAGGGAAGTACTCGCCGAGGAAAATAATGGTACGTCGTCATTGTTTTTCGGTTTATGGGGCTGAATCCTCAAAACTGTCACCAATATAGGTGGAGAGCTTCTGGCAGTGGACTTATCTTCAAGCATTCCTTTGCCAAGTTCTTCTTGTTTTATTGCGGTTTGGATACCGCGAAAGGAGACTAAATGACTACCCAATCAGTGCCACAAACAGTATCAGGCGCAAAATCAGATTACATCGTTGCCAAATTTGGCGGAACAAGTGTTGCAAATTTTGAAGCGATGAGTCGCTGTAGCGAAATTATTGTTGCAGATAAAAGCGTACGTATTGTTGCCGTGAGCGCCAGTGCCGGCGTAACTAATCACTTAGTTGCACTGTGTAAATCAAGCATTACTTCAAGTGAGCGCCAAGAACACATAAATGGCGTTCTTGCTATTCAACAAACTATTTTAGATGAATTATCGCTAGATGCCGATTTAGCTGTTGGCTTTAACGAAACCCTAAAAGCATTTCAAACATTGGCTCAAGAGCCACTAACAACCGATCAGCAACACGACGAGCTACTTAGCTTTGGTGAGCGTTTGTCGTCGTATTTATTTGCACAGGTACTTCGTTTACAGGGCTTAAATGCCGATCGCTTTGATGTGCGCAAGGTGCTTAAAACAGACAGCCAATTTGGCAAAGCAACGCCCAATGTTTCAGCCACAGCGCAAGCTGCTAAAGAGCATTTAATTCCGTTATTAGACGCTCAAGTAATTGTAACTCAGGGATTTATTGGTAGTGACGAATACGGTCACACCACAACGCTAGGACGTGGTGGTTCTGACTATAGCGCTGCATTACTAGCTGAAGCGATTAACGCTAAAAGTGTGCATATTTGGACCGACGTAGTGGGCATTTTTAGCACCGACCCGCGTTTGTGCGCAAAAGCGACGCCTATTGCACGCTTAAGTTTTGACGAAGCCGCTGAAATGGCAACCTTTGGCGCAAAAGTATTACACCCAGCAACTATTTTACCAGCGAGCCGTAGCCACATTAACGTGTTTGTAGGTTCTAGCCGCGAGCCAGAGCGTGGCGGTACATGGATTGAGCGCGAAAAATCGCAGCAACCAGGTATACGCGCAGTAACGCAACGTAAAAACCAAATATTGCTTACGCTTAAAAGCCCAGAAATGCTACTAGCAAGCGGCTTTTTAGCACGCGTATTTACACTATTAAGTGAATACAATATATCGGTAGATTTGGTAACCACATCAGAAATCAGTGTGGCTATAACCCTTGATAACGCGCAAAACGCCTCGCGCCCAGAGCTTGATCAAGAATGCCTAGATAAGCTTGCAGAGTTTTGCCATGTTTCGGTAGAAAACAACCTAACATTGGTGGCACTTATTGGCTCTGAGATTCAATTACGCCAACACGAAATGAACTTAATGAGTGTACTAAAAGACTTTAACATTCGATTAATTTGTCACGGTGCTAGTAAGCACAACCTGTGCTTTTTAGTAGAGCAAACTGAGTCAGATAACGTAGTACAGTCTATTCATAGCCGTTTATTAGAAAATGATTTTGCTGCGTAAATAACCGTTATTCAGGAAAATCACCTAGTAAAATCACTTAATAAAAAGCATCGCCAGTCGGTGCTTTTTTTATGCACCACACTCACATCAAAACAAACATTACTGTCACTGCTATCAGCTACAGTAACGCGATTACTGCAAGCACTCAGCTTTGCACTATTTAATTCGTCAAACACATTGGGGCTAAGTAACTTTGCAATAGGGCGGCTGGTGGCTTTAGCAAGAGACTCTTTTAGTGTCCAAATTCTAAAAAACGTATCTGCTTGGGCTTGGGTATTAGTGGGCTTGGTGATAAGTGTAATTTCATCATTATGATAAAAATGCTTAGCGAGCTTTTCAAATGGGCGCTTTAGGCTTACTTTTTCAATATCAAACCCAAACTCACTTTTATCAAAATTTAGCGCGACCCCAACTAAACCATGCGAGTGCGAAATACAGGTATTTATAACATCACCACCCACTTGTATTTGCAGCTTTGAGCTTGCTTCGTCAAATTCTGTACTCATTTTATTAAGGGGTACGTGCGTATGTTGCGGCTGCGTTACTTTAATAAGGTGTTTTAACAATAACCGCGTCGCTAAATACTCTTGCTTAGCTTGTGGGCTTTTACGGCGGTTTATAATGTTTAACTCAAACGGGCTTAAGCAATCGGGCAAATTAAAGTCACTAAGCTCAAGTGTTTTAGCATTAAATAATAAAATGCTGTTACTCGCTAAAGACAAATTTGCCAATTGAGTTGAAGTAATACTCAAGGCGTTTTTAAAATAGTGTTCAGTCATAAAAGCCCTAAAGCAAAAGAAGTCGCTGATATTGTGAGCGGTTAACGCCACTAACAAAGGCTGGGTACAATTTTATTACTCAGCTGGCATGAAATATGGTTTAATTCACAATAATCAAAATAATAACAGATTTGTAGATGTATGGCACAAGTGCGTGATGGGTTTCAAAGCCGACTTGGTTTTGTTTTAGCCGCTGCTGGCGCAGCAGTGGGTTTGGGTAATATTTGGGGTTTTCCTACGCAAGCGGCCAACCATGGCGGCGGTGCTTTTTTACTGGTTTATTTTATTGTTATATTTTTACTTGCGCTACCTGCGCTGTATACCGAACTTTATTTAGGTCACAAAGCACAAGCTAATCCTGTAAAAGCATTGGGTGATGCATGGCAAAACACTAGCCGTAAAGTAGGTGCAGCAGCCGGTTACATAGGTCTTGCGGGCGCAGTTGTTATGCTAAGTTTTTATTCAATAGTGGCAGGGTGGATGCTCTCGTACGCTATTGAACCCATAACAACCTTTTTTGGGTTTACGGGCGCAAGCGAATTTTTACATAGCGACTCAGTGCTGCGTAATTTTGTATTTACGCCGCTTATGCTTATTTTAACCGCCAGTATTATTTTAAAAGGGGTTAAGTCGGGAATCGAAACCTGGTCGCGCCGATTAATGCCACTGTTACTTGTGCTGCTTGTTGGTTTAATTGCCTACATTGCAACACTCGATGGCGCAAGCGAAGGTTTTGCCGCGTATTTAATTCCTGATTTTAGCCAAATACTCGACCCTAATTTAATTATTGCCGCAATGGGGCAAGCGTTCTTTTCGCTCTCACTAGGTGTGGGTTGTATGATGATTTACGGCTCGTATTTACAACCAGATGCTAATTTACCAAAGCTCACCGCAGGTGTTGCATTACTTGATACTGGCGTTGCTTTTTTAGCGGGATTACTTATTATTCCTGCTATTTATGTGGCGCAGCACAGCGGTGTAGAGGTATTTAGTGGCGGTAAATTGATTGGTGAAGGGCAGCTAATTTTTGCTATTTTACCTGAGCTATTTAGCACCATGGGCGAAATTGGCTTATTAGTTGGTTTATTGTTTTTTGTATTAATGTCTATCGCATCGGTTACGTCAACTATATCGACGACTGAAATTCCGGTAGCGTTTTTAGTCGAAAACCACAACGTTAGTCGCACCAAAGCAACATGGGCAGTGAGCGCCGTTGTACTTGTGTGTGCAAGCGCAATTATACTAAATTTTGATTGGTTATTTGGCTTAGTTATTATGCTATTTACTCAATACCAATTGCCGCTTATGGGCTTGTTTTACTTTATTACGGTAGGTTGGATGTGGCAGCGTGGTAATAAATTACACCAAGCAACAACCGGCGTACATTACTGGTTTGCTCAGTATATTCGTTTTGTTTGCCCAATATTAATGACCTTGGTATTTGCAAACGTTGCGTTTGGTTAAGCTCTATTTAAAGTGAATTTTTAAACAAAAAAAGCGAATAGGGCTCACCTTATTCGCTTTTTTTGTGCCTGTTATCTAGGTATAGCTTAGGTCTTTATAAAACCTCATTAGTTAGAGGCCTACCTTCACTTACTTCAAACGCGTTAAGCAGGGTTGTGTTTGCTATTTCGGTGAGTGCTTCTTGTGTAAAAAAGCCCTGATGCCCCGTTACTAATACATTTTTAAAGCTCACTAAGCGCGAAAATATATCGTCTTGGTTTATTTCGTCACTGTGGTTTTTAAAAAATAGCTCCGACTCTTGCTCGTAAACGTCGAGCCCTAAATACCCTAATTTTTTAGTTTTAAGTGCATTAATGCACGCTTTGCTGTTAAGCAGTGCCCCGCGAGAGGTGTTAATAAGCATAACGCCGGTTTTCATTTTACTAAATGCCTCATCATCTATTAGATGATGAGTTTGTTCCGTTAATGGGCAATGCAAAGAAATCACATCGCTTTGGCTAAGTAAGGTGTCTATATCGGTAATTGTATAATTGCCAGGTTGCGCGTATGGGTCGCACACTAATACTTTAGCGCCAAAGCCGTTTAAAATGTTGCACAGCGCAAGGCCAATTTTACCGCAACCTACAATACCCACGGTTTTATTGTGCAAGTTAAAGCCTAGTAATCCGTTTAAATCAAAATTGTCTTCGCGTACGCGGTTATACGCTTTATGGGTTTTACGGCTAAGCGTGAGCATAAGTGCAATACAATGCTCGGCTACTGCTTCTGGGCTGTATGCTGGTACGCGTAATACTTTAATTTTATGTGCTTTTGCGGCAGGTAAATCAACGTTATTAAATCCTGCACAACGTAGCAAAATAGTATTTATGCCTTGGCTTGCCAGTTGTTCAATAACAGTGGCGTTTACAGTGTCGTTAACAAATACGCATATGGCATCAAACCCGTTTGCTAAAATAGCCGTTTGTTCGCTCAGGGCTTGCTCAAAATACGTTATTTTTATATTACTGTAATCGCGTGTACTTTGTTCAAAAAAAGGCAGTTCGTACTTTTGAGTACTAAAAAAAGCAATATTCATGGTAATAGCCTCGACGCTTAATAAGTATCAATACAATAAACTACTTTATAAACCTATGCTCTGGTAACACGCATTTTATTGATTTAAATTAAGCCTTAGCTGGCGTAAACAAAGGTATTTTTGATGCTACCTTTTTACCACCTCTTGCAGCGCTTAACTTTGCGGCTTGCAGTAAGTTACTTTCTATTACTTGTTTAAGTGTTTCGGGCTTAGTACGCGGTGCATAGCGTGCAACAAGTTGCCCTTGTGAGTTAATTAAAAACTTAGTGAAATTCCACTTAATTGCACGGTTTTGCGAAATACCCCGCGTATGCGACTTTAAATAATTAAACAACGGATGTGTTTCTGGCCCGTTTACCATTACCTTACCAAATACCTCAAACGAGATATTAAATTGATCTTGGTAAAAGTCTTTAATGGCTAAATTATCAAGCGGCTCATTTTGGCCAAACTGGTTACACGGAAACGCAAGCACAGTAAAACCATTGCTTTTGTATTGCTGATAGAGCTTTTCGAGCGCGTTTAATTGCACCGAAAAATTACACTTACTCGCTGTATTAACAATAAGGACGGTTTTGCCCTGTAGCTGGCTAAGAGGAAAATTTTCGCTGTTATAAAGTGGTGCATTAAATTGATAAATACTGTCCATAGGTTACCTACTTACCTTTCCCGTTGAGGAAATTTTATAAAGACTTTCATTCGCTTTTTTATCGACCGGTTGACATAATCGAGGTCTAGTTTCTAAGTTATCAGTTAAATAGGTCATTTTTATGTCAATGAAAGTCGCATTTATAGGTTTAGGCGTAATGGGTTACCCAATGGCGGGGCATTTAGCAAAAGCAGGGCACAGCATATGCGTTTATAACCGCACACAAGCTAAAGCACAAACGTGGACTGCAGAACATTCAGGAAGCTTTGCACTAACCCCGCGCGAAGCTGCCAGCAATGCCGACATTGTATTTATGTGTGTTGGTAACGATGACGATTTACGCTCAGTAGTGTATGGCGACGACGGCGTGTTAGCGGGCATGTTACCGCACACTATTTTGGTTGATCACACCACAACCTCTGCCGAAGTAGCACGCGAAGTGGCTGCAAAAGCGGCTCTGCAAAATATCGACTTTATAGATGCGCCTGTATCGGGCGGACAAGCTGGCGCCGAAAACGGCGTATTAACGGTTATGGCGGGTGGCAGCGAAGCCGTATTTGCTAAAGTGCAGCCAGTTATGGCGGCGTTTAGTCGTTTTAGCCAATTACTAGGCGGCGTTGGCTCGGGACAACTTTGTAAAATGGTTAATCAAATATGTATTGCTGGTGTAGTGCAAGGTTTAGCCGAAGGCTTACATTTTGCCAAGCAAGCTGGGCTTGATGGTGAAAAAGTTATAGAAACCATTTCTAAAGGTGCAGCCGGTTCGTGGCAAATGGAAAACCGCTACAAAACAATGTGGGCGGGTGAATATGAGTTTGGTTTTGCCGTAGATTGGATGCGTAAAGATTTAGGCATTGCACTCGATGAAGCTAAAAACAACGGCGCTACTTTACCAATGACTGCAACGGTCGATCAATACTACGCCGATGTACAAGCACTCGGCGGTGGCAGATACGACACCTCAAGCTTACTAGCACGCATTGTAGCGCTGCATAAAAAGTAACGCTGTAGATACCATCTCTCATTTTAAGCTTCAAGGTCGTATTTAACTTTCTTGGAGCTTAAACGCTTCTTGGTTTTTTATTACACCAAAA
>NZ_WTKX01000046.1:0-15540 GCF_011378755.1 Pseudoalteromonas sp. Z1A2
CTTGATGAACTGTGCCAGCCTGAGCCCGATATCGACAGCTTGTTACCCTGGAATTTTAAAACATAGGTGTAGTTCGCTAGACGCTCACAACCCAGCAACTCAAAACGGTACCGCTATTGCTGATGAATTTAATTCGAAAGTGGTAGGTAAATCGAGCAGCCAATTAAATGCCTATTGGTCAAAACTTGTTTTTACAGGTAAAGGGACACCGCCTGAAAAGTTTGATTCAGATCAAGCTGTCATTGACTTTGTTGCCGCTAATGGTGATTCAATCGGCTATATAGATAGCAGTAAAGCAACTGATAAAGTTAAAGTGATTGCTACCTTTTAATTGCTATTATTAAATTAAAAAAGCCACCTAATCGGTGGTTTTTTTTATAACTTAACTTTAATAACAATTCGCTCAATTAAGTGAAATATTTTGAGGGAGAGAAACGGTGTCGATAGCAAGGCAAATAATTTCTTATTTAGTATTCTAAATAAGAAATTTTAACGCAGCTAGCGTCTGATCTGCCCTCTCAAAATGAATAAGCATTACTGGGAATTGATTTAGCTACATTACTCAACTTTAAATTTAGCCGTGGCATCTAATAGGTTATCTGAAAGGTAATGAAGGTTTTTAGCTACATCCCTCACAGCCGTTAGCGAGTCCATTGTATCTTCAAATGATACGTGCATATTTGTCACGTTTTCTACAACCATAGCAGCAACTGATGTTTGCTCTTCTGTGGCAGCAGCAATTTGTGAGTTCATCCCATTTATTTCTAGCATTTGCTCTGCAATTTTCTCTATAGAAATGCCCGTTTTTTCTGCTGCAGTTGCATTATCTGTAGCCATATCTCTTGCAGTCGTCATTGCAGTAACTGATTCGTTAGCCGCTTCAGTTAAAGTAGTCAACAGCTCTCGAATCTCATTTGTAGAGTGAGCAGTTCGCGATGCAAGCTCTCTAACTTCATCAGCGACAACAGCAAAGCCTCGGCCATGCTCACCAGCACGGGCAGCCTCAATGGCAGCATTAAGTGCAAGTAAATTTGTTTGCTCCGCTATTGATGTAATAACATTTAATATTTGCGACACATTTTTTGTATCGTCTGCTAATTTATTGATAGTTGTAGCAGCGTGATTAATCTCATCACTTAACGTACGAGAAGCGGTTACTGATGTTTGTACTTGAGTTCTACTTTGCTCAACTTCTTTCTCTGCCGTTTGCGCTGCATGAGAAGCACTTGCAGCTGATTGAGAGATATCTCCTACACTCTGTTTCATCTCTTCCATTGATTGCTTTACAATCTCAGCATCAGTGGTTTGTTTAGTCGTTGCACGCTCCGCTTGTTCCATCCCCTGCACTAAACGAGTAGAGTTTTCCATTAACGGTTCGCAAACCGCGATAATTTCTAACACCGTTTTTTTCAATATGCCAATAAAAGAGTTGAAGTTTATAGATACTTGGCCTATTTCATCTTCAGAGTTAACTGTCAATTTAGTGCTTAGCGAGCCTTTACCGCTTGCTAATAAGCTTAAATTATTTGCCGCATCACTTGCCGAAGAAGCAATTCGCTTAGCTATCCAAATAGCCATAAAGAGTAATAAAATAAGCGATACAATAGAAACAGCTAACATTAACGTAAGGGCGTAATCAGAACGGTCCTTTGTGCTTGCAACAAGTTCAAAAAAGCGATCGTCAGCTTTGACTTGTGCTGCCTTAAACTTTTCTAGGACATCGGTATAAAGCGCTGTTTTCCTCTGTGCTTGTTGTTGAATTTTACTAAAATCTGCTGTTCCATTTACCATGCCATTTGCGATAGTCGCTGATATTTTTTCGTAATTTGCGAGCTGCTCTTTAGTGTCACTGTGAATGTAAGAGGCATTTATTTTTTCTATCGCAATAATATTCAACTCAAGTTGCTTGTATGTGTCAGATGCTTTCTCGACTAAATCTTGCTCACCAAATGTTACGGCTTGGGTGTAAAGTTCGTCCAGCTTCTCTAAAATGCCAACATTAGCAGATGTTAACTTAACAACTTTGTAGGATGATTTTTCCATTTCATCAAGTGCAATTCTATTATCATTCATAGCAAAATAGTTGATCAGAACAATCACTAAAAATGCAACGACAGCAATACTCGTAATCGCATGTATTTTTTTACTTATGCTGAGATTTTGAAAAGTGAAGCCTGAAGCCATTGTGAATACCTTATTTTATTGTCTAAATCTATTATCGGCTTATTACTCATAAGTGTTAACTAAATTTGTAAAATTTCTAGTTTTTTTTACAAACAATTCAAAATTCTACATAACTAATTGCCCTTTAAAAAAAGAAAGTACAAATAACATTCAATCTAAATCGCAGGCACAAAAAAACCAGTAACATTTCTGTTACTGGTTTCTAAATTTGGTGCGGATGGGGGGACTTGAACCCCCACGCCCTAAAGCACCACCCCCTCAAGGTGGCGTGTCTACCAATTCCACCACATCCGCATTTTTAAGCTTTCGCTTTTTTGTTAAACATATGATTTATTTGAGTAGTATAAATCGTTTAACGATAGCATTACGCTAAATTAGTTCGGTACGTCAGAGCTTTGCTCTTTCGTAGATGTTACCGGAACATCTTCTTCAACAGGAACTACAGTTTCTACTGCAGGAGCTGCTTCTAGGTTTTCCCACTCGTCAGTCTTTTTAATTTGACCTGCAGTTAGGTTACCTAGCACAATGCTTAAAACAAAAAATACTGTTGCTAAGCTTGTGGTTGTTTTTGTCATAAAGTTACCAGCACCAGACGAACCAAAAACCGTGCCTGAAGCACCAGCACCAAATGAAGAACCCATATCTGCGCCTTTACCTTGTTGAATTAAAACCATTCCAACTAGAGCTAGAGCCACAACTAAATAAACTACTAATAAAATTTCGTACATCTTATACAGTCCCTTTTGCACTGTTACAGATTGCAGAAAAAGATTCCGCTTTTAGACTTGCGCCGCCAATTAAGCCGCCATCTATATCTGTTTGTGCAAATAATAATTCGCTATTTTTTTCATTAACGCTACCACCATATAAGATGGAAAGCCCTTGTGCTAAAGTGCTATCAAGTGCAGCAATTTTATCACGGATAAATTTATGAACAGTTTGTGCCTGCTCTGGCGATGCAGTCTTACCTGTGCCTATGGCCCAAACGGGCTCGTATGCTATCACAGAATCTTTCAGTGCTGCTACACCTAATTTTTCAATTACTGCATCAATTTGTGCAGCAACGACTTGTTCGGTTTGACCGTTTTCTTGCTCACTTTCACTTTCGCCAACACATAAAATTGGTGTTAACCCAACTTCTTGTGCTCTAGCAAACTTTTCAGCGACAGTTTCATTACTTTCGTTATAAATACTGCGGCGTTCAGAATGACCAACGAGTACGTAAGTTGCACCTAAATCTTTTAGAAGCTGTCCGTCTACTTCTCCGGTAAACGCACCAGGTGTATTTTCAGAAACAGTTTGAGCGCCTGTAGAAACACCACTAGCTATCATCGCTGGTACAAGTGGGAATGGAGGAAATAAAACAATGTCCATCTCTTGTGATTTTACATCGTTAATAGCATCAGACATTTGTTTAACTAGCTCTAACGAACCATTCATTTTCCAGTTGCCTGCGACCATCGCCTTGCGTATTGCCATTTTCCACTCCACATTAGAAAGCGGGCGAGATATTAACTTTTCTCGCCCAAAGTTACAAGAGGTTATTGTTATTAATCAGTCTGTTTGCTCATAGATTCTACAACAGCTGCAATTTTTTGAGCGCTGTCTATTACAATTTTTTCTTGCTCGGCTTCAACCATAACACGAACAACAGGTTCTGTGCCTGATTTGCGCAGTAAAACTCGGCCTTTGTCGCCTAAAGCAAGCTCAACTTCTGCTACAGCTGAAAGTACCTCTGGCGCTTTTGTCGGATCTGTTCCAGCGGTATAGCGCACGTTAATCATTTTCATTGGATATTTAGTAAAACCAGCACCCAAATCTTGTAGTGTACGGTTTTGTGCAACCATAGCTGCAAGTACTTGCAAACTTGATATAATGCCATCACCCGTGCTAATTAAATCTAAATTTAATACATGGCCTGAGCTTTCACCGCCAATTTTCCAGCCTTTTTGCTGTAGTAATTCCATTACATAGCGGTCACCCACTTTACTGCGAGCAAACTCGATACCTTTTGCTTTTAAAGCATTTTCAAGACCCATGTTAGACATTACAGTGCCAACTACACCTCCACCCAACATATCATCTTCGGCAGCTTGGCAAGCAATAATATAAACTAAATCGTCACCATCAAATACACGACCATTATGATCAACCATCATTACACGATCGCCATCCCCATCGTATGCAATACCTACGTCAGCTTTAAATTCAAGCACTTTGCGTTTAAGGGTATCTACATGAGTAGCGCCACATTCATGATTTATATTAACGCCATTAGGCTCGCATGCATGTGTTATAACTTCAGCGCCAAGTTCGCGCATGACAGAAGGAGCTATATGGTATGTAGCGCCATTTGCGCAATCGACAACAATTTTAAGCCCTTCTAAAGATAACCCTTGGGGGAACTGGCTCTTACAAAACTCTATATAACGGCCGTCTGCACTAACTAAACGCGAAGCTTTACCTAGTTTATCTGAAGCAACACATGTCATTTGCTCATCAAGCATCGCTTCAATTTGAAGCTCTACTTCATCGTCAAGCTTTAGACCCTGCCCATTGAAAAACTTAATACCGTTATCGTAATAAGGGTTATGTGAGGCACTAATTACTATACCTGCCTCTGCACGAAATGTTTGCGCTAAATACGCAACTGCAGGTGTCGGCATTGGACCCAGTAATACAACATCAATACCAGCGGCAATTAAACCAGCCTCAAGTGCAGTTTCAAGCATGTAGCCAGAAATACGCGTATCTTTACCTATAATGACTTTTTTAGTACCACTTTGAGATAATACGCGCCCTGCAGCCCAACCCAACTTCATTGCAAACTCAGGGTTAATAGGTGGCGTTCCTACTAGACCACGTACGCCATCAGTACCAAAATATTTTCTTTCTTTCATTATGCAATTCCTTTCTCGCAGGCTTGATATACACCAAGTACGTCTGCGGTTTCTTTAACGTCATGTACACGAATAATTTTTGCGCCATTTTGCGCCGCGATTAACGCACCCGCTAAGCTGCCCGCTAATCGCTCATTTGTTTCTCTATTTAATAGATTACCTATCATCGACTTACGAGATAATCCGGCCAATAATGGCAAACCTAACTTGTTAAAATCATCAAACTTAGCCAATATTTGATAGTTATGGCTAAGTGTTTTTCCAAATCCAAAACCAGGGTCTAGAATAAGTCGCTCAAACTTAATCCCTGCTGTTTCACATGCTTTAATACGTTCACTAAAAAACATATTTATATCTGCAAACAGATTGTCGTAATGAGGTGCGCACTGCATGCTGCGGGGTTGCCCTTGCATATGCATTAAACAAATTGCTACATCTTCATACTGCGCAACCGTTTCTAAGGCGTTTATTTCTTGTAGAGCTCTTACATCATTGACTATATCTGCCCCAGCGAGTATTGCTTGCTCCATTACTTGTGCTTTACTGGTATCAATTGAAATAACGCAATCACTGTACTCACGTATCGCTTTAATAGCAGGAATTACTCGGGCTAGTTCATCTTTCAAACTCACATCTGGCGCGCCGGGGCGGGTAGACTCTCCCCCAATGTCTAAAATTTGCGCACCATCCCCTAACAATTGCATTGCGCGCTTTAGCGCTATTTTGGGGTCTAAAAACTGCCCGCCGTCAGAAAATGAGTCTGGCGTTACATTCAATATTCCCATAATAACAGGCTTTTCAATATTGAGCGTACGTCCTCTGGGAAGCTTTAATATATTAGTCATTGCCAACCTTTATTCTTTTTCTAAATAGCTGATACAAAAAAGCCCCGAAATTCGGGGCTTTCACTAACTATTTTAACGATTATTCAGCTTTATCATCAAGGTTTGTTTCATCTTTTTTCGATGAATCATCCGCTTTTTGACTTTCATCAAGCACTGGCTCTTGAGGTTCTTGCTCTTTTACCGGCTTAGCTTCATGGCGGTCATGAGCATCGCGCGGCTCACGCACTGGTTGGCGCGCCATTAAATCATCAATTTGCTTAGCGTCGATTGTTTCGTATTTCATTAACGCGTCTTTCATTGAGTGAAGAATATCAATATTTTCTTTTAATATTTCTTCTGCTCTTTGGTAGTTACGATCTGAAAACAAGCGTACTTCAGCATCAATTATTTTAGCAGTATCATCCGACATACTAGATGCACGGCTTCCGCCACCACCCATATACATCTCGTTTTGATCTTCAGCGTAAAGCAATGGACCTAGCTTTTCACTTAAACCCCAATGTGTAACCATTTTACGTGCAATATCAGTTGCGCGCTCAATATCGTTACTTGCACCCGTTGTTACTTTGTCAGCACCATAAATAAGCGCTTCAGCAATACGGCCACCATAAAGGCTTGAAATCATTGATTCTAAAAGTTCTTTTGAATGACTAACACGGTCTTGTTCAGGCAAGTACATTGTTACACCTAGCGCACGGCCACGTGGAATAATAGATACTTTGTAAACTGGATCATGTTCAGGAACCATACGGCCCACAATTGCGTGGCCTGCTTCGTGATATGCTGTCATTTCTTTTTCTTGCTCGCTCATCACCATGGTTTTGCGCTCTGCGCCCATCATGATTTTATCTTTAGCAGCGTCAAATTCAGCCATACTTACAACACGTTTATTACCACGTGCAGCATAAAGTGCAGCTTCGTTTACTAAGTTCGCTAAATCAGCGCCAGAAAAACCAGGTGTTCCACGTGCTATAAGAGCCGCTTCTACGTTATCGCCTAATGGCACTTTACGCATGTGTACTTTAAGTATTTGCTCACGACCACGTATATCAGGTAAACCTACTTCTACTTGACGGTCAAAACGACCTGGACGAAGTAATGCAGGGTCTAGAACATCTGGTCGGTTAGTTGCCGCAATAACGATAATACCTTCGTTACCACCAAAACCATCCATTTCTACTAGCATTTGGTTGAGTGTTTGCTCACGTTCATCGTTACCGCCGCCCATACCTGCGCCACGTTTACGACCAACCGCATCAATCTCATCTATAAAGATAATACAAGGTGCCGCTTTTTTAGCTTGTTCAAACATATCACGTACACGTGACGCACCAACACCGACAAACATTTCAACAAAATCTGAACCAGAAATTGTAAAAAACGGTACTTTCGCTTCACCCGCAACAGCCTTTGCAAGTAACGTTTTACCAGTACCAGGAGGACCAACCATTAGTACGCCCTTAGGAATACTACCGCCAAGCTTTTGAAACTTAGAAGGGTCACGTAAAAAGTCTACCAATTCGGTAACATCTTCTTTCGCTTCATCACAACCAGCAACATCTGCAAACGTGGTTTTAATTTGATCTTCGCTCATTAAACGGGCTTTACTCTTACCAAATGACATAGCGCCTTTACCGCCACCGCCTTGCATTTGACGCATGAAGAATATCCATACACCTATAAGCAGTATCATCGGGAACCAAGAAATAAATATACTTGCTAAGAATGATTGTTCTTCAGGTTGTACACCCTTCACATTTACATCATTTTTAAGTAAATCATTTATTAAGTCTTCATCGTACATTGGCATCGTTGTTTGAAAACGCTCACCACTGCTCTTAGTACCAGTAATATTTCCTGTACCGCGGTCGATAATAACTTCTTGTAAAGAGCCACTGCGGACATCTTTAACAAATTGAGTGTAACTTGTTTGACGATCAACTTGCTCGCCACCATTAAAGCTCTGAAAGACTGACATCAGCACAACTGCAATCACCAGCCATAGTATTAAATTTTTCGCCATATCGCTCAAGGGGTTAACCTCTTGTATCCAATTAATTTAAATTCAACTAAACGCCAAGCAACTGTACTACAGTTTGTATCCAGTCGCTACTATATATACTTCCCGAGAACGGGCACGTGAGGCATCAGGTTTGCGTATTTTCACTGCTTTAAAACTATTACGTACATCTTGCAAGTATTGATCAAAGCCTTCACCTTGGAAAACCTTAACAATAAATGCGCCATTTTTCTTTAGTACTTGACTACACATATCCAGCGCAAGTTCTACCAAATACATACTACCCGCTTGATCTACTGAGTTATTACCACTCATATTTGGTGCCATGTCAGAGAGTACCACATCAACATTTTTACCATCAATACGTTTTAGCAACGCATTTAACACAGCTTCTTCACGAAAGTCACCTTGTAAAAAGTCAACACCCGCAAGTGAGTCCATAGGTAATATGTCACAGGCAATTACTTGACCTTTGTCACCTACTTTTTCTGCCAAATACTGTGACCAGCTTCCTGGAGCTGCTCCTAAATCAACAACGGTCATACCAGGGCGAAGTAACTTATCTCTATTTTGTACTTCATCTAATTTAAAAACCGCTCGTGAACGCCAGCCTTTTTTTTGCGCTTCTTGAACATATTTATCATCAAAATGTTCTTTCAGCCATCGCTGTGAACTGGCTGACTGTTTTTTATTTGTCATAAATTAACACGCAACTAATTAGTAATATTCTCTAGATGGCGTTAGAATACCCTTAATTCAAGCCATATTCAGCAAAATTTGTATAAACATGACATTATCAAACAAACAAAAGCAGTTTTTAAAAGGTCAGGCACATAGCCTCAAGCCTGTAGTTTTACTAGGTTCTAACGGTTTAACCGAAGGCGTAGTAGTCGAAATTCAAAGTGCATTAGAAATTCACGAATTAATCAAAGTTAAAGTTCCAACTGATGATCGTGAAACAAAAGCACTTATTTTTGAAGCAATCGTACGTGAAACTGGTGCGACTAAGCTACAAACGATAGGTCACACTATTGTGCTTTATCGTCAAAGTGTTGAGAAAAAAATACATTTACCACGTAACTAATTAATCCTATTTAAAGGATTTAGTACGTTTAAATTAAAAAACCAGCTTAATGCTGGTTTTTTGTTATATAACACTTTTTAATTTAAAAGCTCATTGTATGGTGCGTTACATCATAATCAGTGCCATTACTTCTGGGCTTATTATGCAATATAAAATACTGAGTAAATTGTGTCTCACTCATAGCTGGCACTTTTTCATTGGAGAGTAGTTCAGCCAGTTGCGGCGTCGTATTACTGTGCCCAATAACAACAACTACACCCTTTAGTTTGAGTAACTCATTTTTTAAATCACCTAGCTCACCTGCGTTATACACATTTAATTTGGTATTAAAATGTGCCTGCAAAGGTGCGGCTGTCTGCAACGTGCGTTTATAGTTGCTGCTAAAAAGATGTATATTTTGATGTTCTTTAAACAAAGTAACTAAATTATTTGCACGTGCCTTCCCCTCTTCTGAGAGCGCTGGGTTTTTCCCCGTTAACTTTTCGCTATGACGAAACAAATATACCTCGTCAGGTGCGGCAAATGCCAAACTACAATTAAATGACAAGGCTAAAAAAGTGATTGCTAATATTATTTTATTCATATTTTTTTACCTCGTTTGTATTCTAATAGCCTGTCGATAAATTCAGTTGTTAATTCATTTATTACGCCGGTTTCAGCATTAACGATTAAACTAAAACCAACATTTAAGTGGGGAAACACAACCACATCGCTTCTATATCCTTGCACCCAGCCACTATGATAGTAAAGCGTTTCATCAGCGTAATTATAAACCCGCCAACCTAGTCCGTAATAAGCCTCATTAAGGTGTTTTTTCCACACCCTGCGATGCATTTCTTTTTTTGTATGTGTATAAGGACGCGTTTGCTTTGCTAGAGTATCCAATGACAAAACATCTGGGTATTGCCCTAGCTGGGCTTTTAACCAAATGGCCATGTCATTTGCGCTTGCGTTTACACCCGCTGCAGGTCCCACTTTATAATAATTTTTTTTAAGCTTAGCGCTATACCAACGTTTTGTACCGCGCACGTGTGGTAATGCGTAATTTTCATCCTGAACCATAGATTCAAAACCTAAGCTGGCATCACTCATTTTTAAAGGCGCAAAAATAGTTTCCCGTAACCACTGCGCGTAACTTTTACCACTGCTTTGTAATATCACATTACCTATAAGGCTAAACATAACATTTTGATAACCGTAACATTCGCCTGGTTTGCAAATAGGTTTAACACTAAGTAATTTTTCAACAATACTGGGGTAATCCATACGAGACTCTATCAAATTATCGTACGCATTAGGCACTAACCCACTTGCATGACTTAGAAGGTGAAATACCTTTAAATCATCTTGATAAACAGTCCCTTTGAACTCAGTTATGTAATCGCTAACAGCTTTATCTAATTTAAGTAAACCCTCATTGGCTAATTTAGCTGATAACGAGCCTGCAAATGTTTTAGAAACAGACGCGAGCCTAAACCGGGTATGCTTATTTACTTTTTGTCCATTTCGGGTTTTAGTTACACCCATGGTGTGGATGTAGTCTGAGTTGTTTGTACTTACAATCGAAAGTGCAGCGCCTGGTATACCTTTATTTTTCAGTTTTTTTTGCGCATAACGGCCGTACTTTTTTACAAATGCATCCCAATCAGGATCTGCTTTTGCTGCAAAACTCACAGAGCTAAACAACAAACACAAAGCAGGTAGGCTATACAATAAAGATTTGAGATACTTCATTTTTATAAATTTTATCTTTTTAACTACATCTATGTAGATAATATCATGAAGTTTTGTTTGGACTAACGTACAATACGACGATTATTTGGTTTTTAGTGAGTGTTTAGTACTTATGCGTTTTTTAGTTGTGTCACTTTTTGTTATATTATCAACTGGTTGTACTCTTACAAAGCAGCCGGCCGAGCCACTGGCTATGCCATTAAAGCCAACATTAAAAAGTCAGACCTACCAGCTTGAGTACACCACAGAACACTCATCCCCAAAAGTTAAATCCGTTCAACTTCCTGCACATAAGGTAGTTAGAAACCAAACAGTAAAAATTATTACCGATAAGGCAAGTGTAACCGATAAACTTTTATCGCAAATTAGCCAAGCACTTAACGATAAACAGCTAAAAGTAACCACTAAAAATAACAGCGACTACACACTAACTATTCAGCAACTTGATTTAACTTTCACTGACGATGTTAAGTACGCAATAAAGCAACCTGAGAACCCTTTTACATTATATTCAGATATTGCTCAGCAATACCCAACTCAGGAATGTGCTGCAATATTTGCACAAGTAAGTATGCGCCTCACACACAAAGCATCGGGTGATGTTGTTTGGTTTGCTAAATCTTCTATTGATAGTGCAAGTTTTCATCGTGAGCCACTAGTTTATAGTTTCACCGAAGAGCAAAAAATAACTAATGAGCTTGAGGTTGTCGCTTTTGTCCATCAGCAAAATACTGATGAAGCCCGCATGGAAAGACTTGGAAAAGACATTCAAATTCCTCAGTACAAAACGTTGTCAAAGTTATCTAGCCTTGCCAAGCTTAGTGGTCCATGTAACAGAACAGAAGTAAGCGCATTAACGCCTATGATGCAGTTTTACTTAAGCAGTATATTAATCGATAAAATTAAAGTTCAGTAAATTAGGGTCTGTTGATCTTTACGAATTAAAATTTGTTCAAACTAGGGGCTATTTAATCGCGGCGCTAGGTTTGTAACCTAGTGGGCTCGATAACTGCTCCTGCGTTATTCTAATGGCTTACATCCATGTAAGAATAAGTAAAAACCGAGCAACAAAGCGTAAATAGCCCTTAGGAAAAACACTTTGGGCAGCGCCTGTTTGGCATTAATGCTACGTTATCGCCCATTTATGGGGAATAGCCACACTGCATAGGCTCTGCCTTGCCTAAATACCAAACAGGCTGCTGAAAATTTAACCTTGAAAGTTCAACAGACCTAACACTTACTACATTTTTTTACAGATTAAAGGAACGAATTAACAATATACTACGCTTAATAACAAATAATAATTAGGCCCCATAGGGATGAAAAACACTTTGCTTAACCATACTTTAGTTAGCATAACATTGCTTTTTTGCTTTATTTTTAGCACCACAAGTATGGCAAGTAATCGCTATTATGCAGACAATACGTTAGAACCAACCCAAGGCTTTGCGTGGGATTGGAGTGCAGGTGCAGGCTTTTATATTGAAGATTCTTACCTAATCGGTATCGAATCTTACGATAAAGGCGTTGAGCTTGATTTAAGTCTTGCTGTTTCTTACGATAAATTTTATCTTGATTTTGATCACAATCAACTCAGCGGTGGTCTTGTAATTGGTTACAGCCTTATAGATAAATTTGATTGGGGCTTAGATATACTTGGCACAAATACTCAAGCTGGGTTTGACGAAAAAGGCCTCGGGTTTTATAACCACGGTGTTATAAAAGAACTCCAAGGTATTAAAAAACGTAATTACGATTTTGATGTTGGTCTTAGGCTCTCGCGCCGATTTGAAAACTCACAATTCTCCTTTGAATACCTTCATGACATATCTGGTGCCCATAATGGCTGGGTTATAAATAGCTTTTTTAGCCACATTTTGCCATGGCGAAACTGGGAGTTTAGGTCTGGTGTTGGTTTAAGCGCCTACTCTGCTGACTTTACCAATTATTACTTTGGCATTGATAGCGATGAAGCCACCAGCCTTCGCCCGATTTATACCAGCAATGCCAGTACTAGTATTATCTTTGAGTTCCATGCTGAATATCCAATAAGCCAAGATTGGGTGTTTTTATCCGGTTGGCTTACTACATGGTTTTCAAAAGAAATTGACGACAGCCCAATTATTTCCCAAGGATATCAACATAAAGCCAAGGTAGGCCTACGTTATGTATTTTAGATGGATCTGGGTATTACTGATCTTTCCCAGTACCTTTACTGTTAAAGCGCAGGACCCCCCTGAAGCACTCATAGCACTACCCGACACTTGTGTTGCACTGCGCGAAGGGCGTAATTGCTATGCCGATGTCACACTTACGTGGGAGCAACCTATCATTGGCAATTACTGCCTACGCGATGCAACTTCAAAGTACATTATGCAATGTTGGCTAAAGCAACAAAGTGGTACTTTTAATTATGCTTTTGACTCACAGCAAAGCATTTCATTTGAACTATTTGATAGCAATACATCCAAAGTCATCAGTACAGCAGAAGTAAAACTACAATGGGTTTATCAAAACAGACAAAAAAAACGCCGCTGGCGACTATTTTAATACCAATCGCATTAGGGATATTTTATGGATAACTACGGCACTATTTTACTTGTTGAAGACGATGCATCACTAGCGCAATGGGTTGCTGAATATTTAACAGAGCAAGGCTATACAACGCATGTTTGTCATCGTGGTGACGAAGTTGTTAGCCAGGTCAAAACGTTAAACCCAAATATTGTGCTCCTTGATATTATGCTCCCGGGGCAAGATGGTATCAGCGTATGTAGAGAGCTTCGTAGCTTTTATAATTCGCCTATTATAATGCTCACCGCACGCGATGAAGAGATGGATGAAGTTATTGGTTTAGAAGTTGGCGCAAGCGACTACATAATGAAACCGGTGCGTCCGCGTGCATTACTAGCGCGAATAAAAGCAGCACTGCGTCAAAACAATGAGCCAAATAAGCCACAGGTTAGCCAAAGCGTTATTCAAGTTGGTGCACTTAGTATTAATACCGAATCTAGAAATGTGACCCTTAACGAGCAAGATATAAACATATCAAGCGCCGAATATCTATTATTACACTACCTTGCAAGCAATGCAGGTCAAGTTGTCTCACGCGATGCCGTATTTAAAGCGACGAAAGGTAGAGAGTACGACGGGCTTGATAGAAGTGTTGATGTACTTATTTCTGCACTTCGTAAAAAATTTAATGATGATCCACAAAACCCCGAAAAAATTAAAACTATTTGGGGCCGTGGATATTTACTTGTTTCTACCGCGTGGTAATAGAGCGATGAATAAATAAATGAAAAAGTTTTATATATCGCTTCTAGGCAGTGCACTTTTATCTATTGTGGTATTGGGCTGGCTTATTGATGCTTTTAGTCAACAAGCGCATACCCCACAAGATGAATTTAGTCAGCAAAGTAAAATGATCATGGGTTTTAATAAGCAGTTAGCTAACATACCTACATCTGAGCGCAGCGATTATGTAAAACAACTAGCCCGAGAGTTTGATGTTTTAATTGACTACAAGCCAAATGAGTCACTCGCTTTACCACCTTCTTTATTATTACAAATGCACACGCCAGGTGGGCTGATTTTAGAAGATCAGCAAGGCTTTTATATGCTTTATAGTAGCGACGTTTTAAATCCTTTTCACTTATCAATGCGCTTAGATAAAATTTTTGATAGCGAGCAGCATAACGACATTATATTAACTCTACTATTTTACGCAGGCCTATGTGTATTTATGGGGTTTATTATCGCGCCCTTAGCTAAACGGCTAACTGTCTTAAATGAAGCCGCTAAAAAGTTTGCCTCTGGTAATGTTCATGCCCGAATAAAGGTATCGCACTTTACCTATATAAAAGATGTAGAACTTACTTTTAACCGCATGGCTAGCCAAATAGAGAAACTTGTCGCCGAAAACAAACTAATGGCCTCAAGCTTGTCTCACGACATACGCACTCCTATCGCGTGCCTGCGATTTGGTTTAGATGCGGCATTAGATAGCCATGATGAGCAAAAAGTAAAACAGTATTTAACCCGTATGGAAAACGATTTAGATCATATGGAATCGATGCTTAGTAGCTATTTAGCATTTGCTACTTTAGAGCAAAACGCGAATAAACTAACCTATTCATCAACCAATATTAAATCCTACCTTGAAGATATTTTAGTTCAACTTGCACCAAAACTTGAAATGCAAATGCTCAACGTACAACTCAATAGTACAGATAAAATAATAAATGCAGATCTTCACTGGCTGGCCCGTGCAATTACTAACTTATTAACTAACGCATGTGATTTTGCAAACCAACATATTTACCTCAGTGCAAAGTTACACGAGCAACAGCTTATAATAACGGTAGAAGATGACGGCCCAGGTATCGCACAAGAGAACTTTAGTAATGTATTTAGCCCATTTTTTAGAGAGGAAGATCACCGTAACAGAGCCGATAAGAGTTATGGCCTTGGCCTAGCCATTGTTACCAAGGTAGCTGATTGGCATCATGGCAGCGTTAAAGTAAGTAAAAGCACCCAGTTAGGGGGGGCGTGCTTTACTCTCACTATTGCACAGCACCATAATCCGTAAAGCAATAGTTACAGACTGTAATTAACAATTATTAAACAAAATCAACTCGTTATTTTAAACGACTTAATAACAACAATTAAAATCGATGGTTATAACGTAAGCGTCTAGCGAACCACACCTAGCATCGATGTTCTGATTATCTAAAAATACCTGCTCAATGATAAATTCGGAGCAGGTGATGA
>NZ_WTKX01000047.1:0-15276 GCF_011378755.1 Pseudoalteromonas sp. Z1A2
AAGCACAGCGTCGTGAGATTAAAGAGATGCAGTGGTTACTGAACGATATAGAAAAAAATGGCCTAGCAGAAACTCAGGAACAAGCACAACCTAGAGCTGTACCGGATTTTAATACTAAGTAAAATTTTATAAGAATACGTAAAAGGGAGCTAAACATGAGTAAATCAGCAGAGCTTTATAGAATGGCAACAGATGAGCATATTTGCCCATTTGGCTTAAAGTCAAAAGACCTTCTAGAACGCGAGGGTTATGATGTTAATGATCACTTATTGGACTTCCCAGCTTTCACTAGACAGTTTTTAACTCAGAATAGTACGCTTCCTCAAACTTAGCAGGTGAAACACCGCCTGTGTGTGAATGCCGCTTTCTTGGATTGTAAAACATTTCTATAAAATTGAATATCTCAGCTTTCGCATCTTCCCGTGTCGAATATATCTTACGCTTAACTATTCGCTTTTTAATCGTCGCAAAAAAGCTTTCAGCAACCGCATTATCATGACAGTTCCCAGCGCGGCTCATTGAAGGCACAAGATTATGTTCTTTCATAAATGCGAGATAATCAGCGCTACCGTATTGACTACCTTGATCACTATGCACCATTACGTCTGCCTTCGGTTGACGTTGATATACAGCCATCAACAGTGCCTTTATAACAAGGTGCTTATCCATATTTTTATCCATCGACCAACCCACAATACACCGAGAGAATAAATCCATTACTGTTGCCACATATAAAAAACCTTCATAGGTTCTTATGTAAGTAATGTCGCTCACCCATGATTGGTTTGGCGCTGGCGGGTTAAATTGACGCGCTAATAAGTTATCTGCAATCCGCGACGCCTTACCGCTTTTAATATGGCGACGCTTATATCCAATTTGCGCCTTAAGCTTATGTTGTCGCATAATCTTAGCAACACGGTTCACGCTGCATGCTCACCGGCTTCACGCAAGTCTGCATGTATCCAAGGGCTACCATACGTGCCACCACTGGCTACATAAAATTCTTTAATGAGTTTCAACAAGCGATTATCTTCAAGCGCTCTATCGCTTATAGGCTTTTTCAACCACGCATAAAAACCACTGCGGTGCAGCTTAAAAAGGCGGCACATCGTCGTAATAGAAAACTCATCTTGGTGATCACGAATGAAGCCGTACTTTACTCGGGGTTGCTGGCAAAGTACCTTGCGGCCTTTTTTAAAATATCCCGTTCCTCCGTGACACGTTTCAATTGCGCTTCTAATTAAGCGATCTTCAATTTTTCATCGGATGATTGAACGGACTTAGGTTTATCTGATAACTGGCTCCGCCAGTGATATAACGTTTTGGTAGAAATATCTAATCGTTCAGCGACTTCTGCAACTGAATATCCACGCTCAGTAATTTGTTTAACAGCCGCTTCTTTAAACTCTTGGGTATACCGTTTGCCTTTGCTCATAAAACACCTCTTATTAGAAGTTACAATGTAACTTATTGTGTGTCTAGTAAACTATGGGAAGTCCAGACTGATGAATTGGTCTTGTTGGGTGGCGTACAAAAAGGATTTGCTCCCCCTGCTCCAGGTAATGAAGATGCTACGAATGAAGAAAGTATGAATTATGAGTTTGGAGCTAGATTTAATAATGATAACGTCAATATAGAGGCTATTTTATTTCTATCTGATTATGACAATATGCATGGTAACTGTACTGAGAGCCAGAATTGTGACGATGAAAATATTGGCGATCAATATAATGCGGGTGAAGTAAAAGTATACGGAATTGAAATGAAAGCAGGTTACTTGGTTAATTTTGGAAATATAACCATGCCAATAGACTTTACCTACACTCGTTCCCAGAGTGAATTTTTGAATACATTCGAATCGGATTTCTGGGGGGATGTACAGTCTGGTGATGAATTTCCTTATGTTCCAGAAAATCAGTTTCAGTTTGTTATTGGTTTAGAAGGGGAGCAATGGCAATCAAATTTGTTAGTTCGTTATACTGGAGAAATGAGGACAGTGGCTGGTCGAGGTGCTATTAATGAAGGTATTGATGCCCATACTGTCGTTGATTTTGTTGCAAATTATGATTTAACTAAAAACCAACAAGTGAATTTCACCGTCGATAATTTATTAGACGAAAGCTATATGACATCACGTACTCATGGTTCAATTATGGTTGGAAAACCTCTAACTTTGAGCTTAGGCTACAAATACAACTTTTAAATGCTATTGTTGTTTTTTAGAGATATGTTGATGGTCATATTACCTGTTAAGTTGTTAAATGATTTTCAGCTTAACAGGTGATTTACCAACTGAAGAGTTCGTTCAGTGTACAAATTAAACTCTGCTGAGCTATACCGTTAGAAAGGATTAGGCCCTTCGTATTCATAGCTATCATCTCCAAGATTAGAAATATCATCTATAGTATCAATGTCATATATCACATCCCAGGGGGCAAGTTTTCTTTCTAAACCTTCTAAGTATGGTTTTTCTCCGGGGTTTCTCTTTTGCCATTCACTCCAAATCCTATCAATTTGAGCATGATGCATCCAAAAAATAGGATCATTAGGTGAAATCATAGGATTGCCCATATCGCCTCCAACCCAACCATTCAGCTCTACCTAAAACATCATCTGCTTCACCTGTGGTAATCGAAGGCTCATCCTAGGTTGTTAAAGACCTTCATAACACTAATATTTTCTTGCAGGTAGCTACTAAGTTATACTTTATTTATATTAATCTGTTGAAAGGTAGTGTTTATTATGCAATTATATGATTAATTGAAATATTTTGTTGGTTAGCTGTGAATTCTAATTTCTCTAAAACATTAATGGTACTGCTAGTCTGTTTGACCTTTGTTGGTCAAGCGGTTGCGTCTACTGTTATGTCTTATCATATGATGAGTATGAAGGGAAATAGTGGGCAGAAGCAAATGCAAAATATGTCAATGATGGACCATATTGACCATATTGACCATTCAATGATGAGTCATTCATCTGATGAGTCAGATGAAGCAGAAGATGACTGTTGTGTGAAAAGTTGTAGTTGTTTTACTGGGGGTTGCTCAAGTATCGCTACACTAATGAAAGACACAGGTGACAGTCTCTTTATTGATTTATCATCAAAAATATTCTCATATTCAAACTTGGCTCAAAGTCAATCATCATCATCTCTATATAGACCTCCAATACTAAGCTAAATACAGAATAATTGTGCCTAAAATTTGGCTCACTTATATGAAAATTATCTGTATTAGGCTTTTTGATCTCTGCGTTTAAGTATTTTTAAGCAAAATCAAGAATAACCTAATCAATTCAAATATTAATTGATATCCCTTTGGGGGGGTTATGTTTTCCAAAAAATTCACGTTAAAGGCTGTTGCAGCCTTTACTTTAGTCATTGCTATTGCAAGTTGTTCAAAAGAAGAAGTTTCAGTGACTTCATCTAAAACACAAAATGCTAAACCTCATCCTATTCTTTTAGAGGTTTATAAGAGTCCTACATGTGGTTGCTGCAAAAAATGGGTTAGCCATATAAATGAGCAAGGGTTCGAATCAAAAGTCCATAATTATCAAAATTTTACAGCGGTTAAAGAAGAGAAAGGAATAGAGCCTCGATACCGTTCTTGTCATACCGCTATATCAAAAGATGGTTATGCATTTGAAGGGCATGTTCCTGCCAAATTTATTCATAAATTTTTAAAAGAAAAACACGCTGACGATGTTATTGGATTATCTGTTCCTGCAATGCCAGCGGGAACTCCCGGTATGGAAGTAGGGGATAAATTTCAACCTTATAAAGTGTTATTACTTAAGAAAGGGGGCGCTTATGAGGTCTATGCCAGCGTTCAATCTTATGAGGAGCAGTTTTAATGAATAAATTAAAAGATATCAGAAGTTTAAGCGTGAAATGCTGTGCAGGTATGTTAGCTCTTACAGTGCTAACTGCAAATTCTGCTGATATTCCTACTATTACTTCTAGTTCAGCCTTAACTTTTGAAAAAGCTATCAAGTCTGCGCAGAAAAATGACCCATGGTTAACGGGAAATATTCATAAGCAAGCTGCTATTGAAGCGATGAGTACAGCCGTAGGTACATTACCAGACCCAAAAGTTTCGCTTGGTTTAGCAAACTTACCTGTTAATGGGTTTGATTTCGGGCAAGAGGGTATGACTCAAGCGAAAGTGGGTATATCTCAAATGTTTCCTCGTGGGGATACATTATTGATTAAGCGAGAACAACTCAAGATTGAAAGTGAATCATTCCCGTATCAACGAAAAGATCGAGAATCCAAAGTAGCTGTTACTGTTGGTAGCCTTTGGTTGAATGCATACAGAGTTCAAGAAAGTATTGCTTTAATTGAAAAAAACAGAGCGCTTTTTGAACAGTTAGCGGATATTGCAGAAGCAAGTTATTCGTCTGCTTTAGGTAAAACAAGACAGCAAGATATCGTAAGAGCGCAATTAGAGCTTACAAGGTTAGAAGATCGGTTAGATGTTTTAGGTCAACAACAAAACCGCTTTGAAGGTATGTTGTCTCAATGGTTAGCAGAATTTTCTATTGAGAATAATTCTCAAAGTGAAACTTATGTAGATGATGATTTTCAGCTCCATAATATTGTTTTGACTAAGCAATTGCCTCAGATTGACTTAGTAAATAGCAATATAGTTCTAAATAATAGCTGGTTACGCCCTAGTGAACTGGCTAAGTATATTGCTAACCACCCTTCACTTGTTGCAGTTGAAAAGAAAATTAAATCAACAAAAACTGGAATCAAATTGGCAAAGCAAAAATACAAACCTGAGTGGGGAGTAAATGCTAGTTATGGTTACCGTGATGATGATCCAATGGGAAATAGTCGAGCGGACTTGTTCTCTGTAGGGGTTACTTTTGACTTGCCGCTTTTTACAGATAATAGACAGGACAAAGAAGTTAAGTCAGCTATTTCAAAAACAGAAGCAATAAAAACTGAAAAACTATTATTGATGAGAAAATTGCTCGCATCATACTCCAGTGCCAAAGGGCGCTTACTTCGATTGAAAGATAGACAGAACTTATACAAAGACAAGCTACTGCCTCAAATCCACGATCAAGCTGAAGCTTCACTAACAGCCTACACCAATGATGATGGTGACTTTGCCGAAGTGGTTCGCTCACGAATCGCTGTATTAAATGCGGAAATAGATGAGTTAACTCTTAATGTCGAAGAGCAGAAGTTATTACTAGAACTTAATTACCTTTTTATAGGCAGCATAGATCCTGTCGTTAGTAACAATAATATGAATTTATCAAATAATAGTGGTTTCACTGTTATTTCGGGAGAAGAATAATGAACAACAATATTAAGCCAATAGTAATTGGCATGGTTATCGGTGGCTTTTTAACATTTGGGGTTTATAGTTTTATGGCCCCGACAAATAGTGGAGAAGCAAGCTCTGTTGTAACGGCTGAAAAGAAGCCGCTTTATTGGGTAGCTCCAATGGACGCGAACTACAAAAGAGATAAGCCAGGGAAATCACCAATGGGTATGGATTTAGTACCTGTATACGACGATGGTGGTAAAGGACCTGATGAAGGTCCCGGAACCATTCGTATCTCTCCTGATGTTGTAAATAACCTCGGTGTAAGAACGGCAATAGTTAGTTATAAATCATTGCACACCGAAATAAATACAGTTGGCTATGTTACTTATGATGAAGATAAGTTAGTTCATATTCATCCACGAGTACAAGGATGGATTGAAAAGCTATATGTTAAGGCTATTGGAGATCCTGTTAAGAAAGGGCAACCCCTTTATGAAATTTATTCCCCTGAATTAGTTAATGCCCAAGAAGAATTATTATTGGCATTAGATCGTAAAAATAGCCGATTAATAAGTGCGGCTGAAAATCGATTGTCAGCATTACAACTTCCAAAATCATCAATAGTAAAACTTAAGAAAACAAAGAAAGTACAGCAAACAATTACTTTTTATTCTCCACAAAATGGCGTGGTGGAAAACTTAAAAATACGTGAAGGATTTTATGTTAAGCCTGGCTCTACTTTAATGTCAATTGGTGATTTATCGGAAGTGTGGGTTGAAGCTGAGGTGTTTGAACGTCAAGCGGGTCAAGTCAAAACAGGCACCCCAGTAACCATGACTCTTGATTACTTACCAGGAAAAACATGGCAAGGAAAAGTTGATTATATTTATCCGACACTAGATGCAAAAACTCGTACAGTGAAAGTACGTCTTCGTTTTAAAAATGAAGATGGTGAATTCAAACCAAATATGTTTGCTCAAATTGCGATTCACACAACGGGTGATGAACAAGTTTTATTGATACCTAAAGAAGCACTTATTAGAACTGGAAACCAAGATAGAGTTGTTCTCGCCTTAGGTGAGGGGAGTTTTAAATCGGTTGCAGTATCTGTAGGTCGATACGATAGCGAAAGTGTTGAGATACTTGAAGGGGTGCGTGATGGGGAAAAAGTTGTTAGTTCTGCACAGTTCTTATTAGATTCAGAATCGAGTAAGTCTTCAGACTTCAAGCGAATGAATAGCGATGTTGATGAAGCGGATGCTTCAATGCCTTCTTCTGTTTGGGTTCAAGCTTCTATAGAGAGCATGATGGCAGATCATAAAATGTTAACTTTAGCTCATGAGGCGATACCTGAATGGGAATGGCCAGAAATGACGATGGATTTCATAGCATCGGACAGTGTCGATTTCTCATTACTTAGTGAAGGAATGAGTTTACATGTTGAAGTGACAAAAGAAGATAATGGTGATTATAAAATTAGCAACATCCATGTTCCTGACGACATGAGTGAAAGTGATACAAGCCAAGTAACTGAAGAAGTGTCAGATGACTCGTCAGCGACAGTTACTGGAACAATTAACTCGTTAATGATTGATCATGGAATGGTGAACATTAGTCGATCTGCTATTGAAAAATGGGGACGACCTGCGGCTACTTTAGATTTCATTACAGGGCACAATGTTAGCCTTGAAGGACTTTCTGAGGGGATGGAAGTTAAGTTTACTTTTGAAGTGCGTGGTGAACATTTTGTAATTTTTGAAATTGCCCCACTAGGGCAAGGTGATGAACAGGGTGAAACTTCTAGATTAGAAGCACCTGTTGTTGATCATTCAAACCACTAATATAGGAGTTAGATTATTATGATTGCTTCTATAATACGTTGGTCCGTTGGTAATCGATTTTTTGTATTACTCGCTACCTTTTTACTCGTAGGCATTGGTTTATATTCTGTTAATAAAACGCCTATTGATGCACTGCCTGATTTATCTGATGTGCAAGTAATTATTAAAACAAGTTACCCTGGTCAAGCCCCACAAGTTGTTGAAGACCAGGTTACCTATCCGATGACTACTGCAATGCTGTCAGTTCCTGGCGCTGTGACTGTTCGAGGTTATTCTTTTTTTGGTGACTCTTACGTGTATGTCATCTTTGATGAAGATACAGATTTGTATTGGGCGCGTTCGCGAGTACTTGAATATTTAAGTCAAGTAGCCCCTAGCTTACCCAGCAATGCACGACCGCAATTAGGACCTGATGCTACAGGCGTAGGTTGGGTATATTTATACGCCTTAGTTGATAAAACGGGTCAACAAGACTTAAGTCAATTGCGCAGTTTACAAGATTGGTTTTTAAAATATGAATTGCAAACTGTCCCTGGCGTATCAGAAGTTACTGCACTTGGCGGTATGGTTAAGCAATACCAAGTAAGAATTAATCCTGAAAAATTAAGAGCATTTGGGATCCCTCTTTCACATATTCAAATGGCTATTAAGCAAGGTAACCAAGAGATCGGGGCATCTGTTGTTGAAATGGCAGAAGCCGAGTACATGGTTAGAGCAACTGGTTATCTCAAAAGTGTTGAAGATTTAGAGAATATACCTTTAGGAGTAAATGAAAATGGCACACCTCTATTACTAAAAGATGTTGCAGATATTGGGACTGGCCCACAAATGCGTCGAGGTATCGCTGAGCTTAACGGTGAAGGAGAAACTGTTGGTGGTATCGTCGTTATGCGCTTTGGAGAAAATGCTCAGCAAGTCATTAATGGTGTTAAAGAAAAGCTAGAGCAACTAAAGAAAGGCTTACCTGAAGGGGTTGAAATTGTTCCTGTTTATGATCGCTCTGCATTAATTGAAAGGGCTGTTGATAACTTAGCTTATAAGCTATTAGAAGAATTTGGCGTTGTGGCGCTAGTTTGTATCATTTTCTTATTTCATGTCCGCTCGTCACTAGTCGCCATTGTGAGTTTACCTGTAGGGATATTGACGGCATTTATCGTTATGCATATGCAAGGTCTTAATGCGAATATTATGTCGCTAGGAGGAATTGCAATTGCGATTGGTGCCATGATCGACGGTGCTATTGTAATGATAGAAAATATGCACAAGCACATGGAAAAAACACCGTTAACTAATGAAAACCGCTGGAAAATAGTAGTGGAGTCGGCCAGTGAAGTTGGTCCTGCTCTATTCTTTAGCTTGTTAATTATTACGGTGAGTTTTGTTCCTGTTTTTACCTTGGAAGCTCAAGAGGGGCGAATGTTTGCTCCGCTTGCCTTTACTAAAACGTATGCGATGGCAGCATCAGCGGCATTAGCGATTACATTAGTCCCTGTACTGATGGGGTATTTTATAAGGGGTAAGGTTTTACCTGAGCATAAAAACCCGGTGAATCGCTTTTTAACCTTTATCTATATGCCTGCTCTAAAAACGGTATTACTTTTTCCAAAGACAACTTTAGTAGCAGCATTGGCAGTTCTTGCTATTGGTATATATCCACTTGACAAGATTGGTAGTGAATTTATCCCTCCACTTGATGAAGGTGACTTAATGTATATGCCTACAACTTATCCTGGTATTTCGATAGGGCAAGCACGTCAACTGTTACAACAAACGGATAAGCTGATTAAAACAGTTCCAGAAGTTAAAACTGTGTTTGGTAAAGTAGGTAGAGCGGAAACTGCTACTGATCCAGCGCCTTTAACAATGATTGAAACTTTTATTCAATTAAAGCCTCGTTCAGAGTGGCGAGAAGGTGTTACTACTGAGAGTTTGAAAAAAGAGCTAGATGGTTTAGTTAAGCTCCCTGGGGTAACTAATGCGTGGGTGATGCCAATAAAAACACGTATTGATATGTTAGCTACGGGTATTAAGACACCTGTTGGTATTAAAGTCGCAGGACCTGACTTATCGGTAATTCAGGACATCGGCAAACAATTAGAAGTTATTTTGAAAGATGTACCTGGAACAGCATCAGTATATTCAGAGCGTGTAGCTGGTGGGCGTTACGTTAAAGTTGATATACAACGCGCTAAAGCAGCTCGTTATGGTTTAAATATTAGCGAAATTCAGCAGGTTGTTGCTACGGCCATTGGTGGTATGAATGTCACCAAAACTGTTGAAGGCTTAGAACGCTATCCAGTGAGTTTACGTTACCCACAAGACTATCGTGATTCGCCTGAAACATTATCTTTGCTACCAATAGTGACACCAAATGGGCAAAGGATCTCATTAGGCGATGTTGCGAATGTGCTCGTTGAAGACGGCCCTCCGGGAATAAAGTCAGAAAATGCAAGATTAAATGGTTGGGCATTTGTAGACATTGAAGGTGTGGATGTTGGTAGTTACGTTGTTGATGCACAAAAGGTTGTTGAAGATAAGCTAAAACTTCCTGCTGGCTACTCAATTGCGTGGGCTGGTCAATATGAGTATATGCAACGTGCCAAAGCTAAATTGACTTATGTAGTGCCGTTAACCTTGTTCATTATTATTATTCTACTTTATCTGAACTTCAGAAATGTTATTGAAGTGGCAATGATCATGGGAACTCTACCTTTGGCTATGGTGGGTAGTATTTGGTTGATGTATATCCAAGGCTACAACTTCTCTGTCGCTGTAGGTGTTGGTTTTATCGCGCTAGCGGGGGTTGCTGTTGAGATAGGTGTGATTATGTTGGTTTATTTGAATCAGGCTTATCACGAAATGATTAATGATCATCAGTCAAAGGATATTTCAACAACGAAGGCTGATGTCCTTCAAGCGGTGTTACATGGTGCAGGCTTACGTGTACGTCCTGTCATGATGACCGCAGCAGCTATAATCGTTGGCTTATTGCCAATATTATATGGCACAGGTACTGGTTCTGAAGTGATGAGTCGTATTGCAGCACCTATGGTTGGTGGAATGCTAAGTGCGGTGATTTTAACTTTACTTGTTCTACCTGCATTATTTTATTTGTGGCGTTCGTCATCGATTAAAAATGTTTCGAGCAAGGCATAGAGCATGAAAACGTTGAAGGTTAGCCGGAAACTTCATCGGTGGTTGATGTTGTTTTTAGGCTTGCAGTTTTTGATTTGGTCGATATCAGGTGCCTATATGGTTATTTTTGATATTGACTATATTCATGGTGATAGTTTGGTGGTTAATCACCAAGCTAAAGTTAATGTGGATGAAATTACTTACCCATTATCTGCATTAGCTAAGCAATATCCTGACGCAAAAAACATTGCCGTAGAAGTTTTTATAGACCAAGCCGTTTATCGTTTTACAGAGCATGACGAAAAATATGTTGTAAATGCTAGTAATGGGGAGAAGATTTCTCCCTTAAACAAAGTCGTAGCTATTAGCGCTGCAAAACACTATTACAGTGGTGATGGTGCGGTCCTTGAGTCTGAATTGATTACAGAAAATCCACCGTTTGAATTAAGCCGTCGAGCATTACCTGCTTGGCGGGTTAACTTTGATGATTTTGGCAGTCCGTCGATATATGTTTCAGCTCAAACAGGAAAGCTTGTCAGTAAGCGACATGAATTTTGGCGAATCTTTGATTTGATGTTTAGTTTGCATGTCATGGATTACGAAGAAGAAGATCCAAGTAATAAACTACTTTTTTGGTTCACACTTTTTTCTATTTTTGCGGCAATTACTGGTGGTGTATTGAGTTACTTTGTTATTTTCAAAAACAGAGTAAAAAATACATTAGATAAAAGTATGGGAGTAGCTAGATAATGTTATTCCTTAAAAAGCTACATAAGTGGCTATCCTTGTTGGTTGGCCTACAACTACTAGTATGGTTAGGAACAGGCTTATATTTTAATTTGATGGATCATCAAAAGGCTTCAGGAAATCAATATAAACAAACTCCCGTTGTTGCCCAAGTTGATATTAATAGGTTAGTTGAACCACAACTTGTCTTATCTCAATCAAAACAAGTCGTATCGTTAAAACAAATATCACTATTAGAGCACCCTTACTATTTGTTAACTCATAATAAAGGTTTATATAGCCATTTTGACAATGACTACTCTTTGGTTGATGCGTACACCGCTGAGCCAGTCGTTATTGATGAAACTATGGTTAGAAAACTGGCCCAATCTTCCTACAATGGTAAAGGTGTGATTAAAAATGCAGTTAAATTATCACCTCCATATGAAGATATACCTCGTGAGCAAAATGAAGTGTGGCAAGTTAACTATGCTGATTATATTCAAACTAGCGTTTATATTGATGCTGGTTCTGGTCGAATAATTAAACATAGTAATGATGATAAACGGTTTGTTGATATTTTCTTTATGCTTCACTTTATGGATTATGGCACTGAAGGAAGCTTCAATAATGTTCAAATCATTTTATTTTCTCTTTTCACGCTTTTCTTTTCCTTAACTGGCTTTATTTGGACTATTGAGCTGCTCTTTAATGGTCAATACAAAGTTCGCTTTGGCAACAAAAGTCGAACTTTGGCGCTATTTGATAAAGATCTGGAGCCTATCGGGGAATTCGATTTAGCTACTAATACCAACTTACTTGACGGTTTAATTAATCATGATATTGCTTTGTCATCAACCTGTGGCGGTGGCGGGACTTGTGGCCAATGTAAAGTACGTCTTGATAGCAGTGTTAAAGTCACTTCAGCAGAGCATGTACTTTTAACAAAGGAACAATTGCAACAAGGTTACAGATTGGCTTGTCAACATGATGCAACAGAAACAAAGAGGTTAACATTAATTGACGTTACTAAAGCCAAAAAATACCTTCTTGAATTAACGCATAGTGAGTTTATTAGTCCCTATATAAAAGAGTTGCGTTTTAAAGTGCTTGGTGGTGAGAAATTAAAATTCAAAGCAGGTGCTCATCTTCGTTTCTATATACCACCAGCTAAAGGAGTATCTATACCAGCGCGTCTTCCTGACGCTTTCAAATACCATTGGCGTGGTATTGAGTATTTAGAGTATGAGCATCAAGCTTGTAGTCGAAGCTATTCTCTAGCTAATGGTGATGGGCAGATTGAAGCTGGTACTAACGAGTTAAAGTTTACCGTCAAAATTCAAAATGCTCCAAATAAAAGTATATATCCCGGTGTAGGTTCTAGCTACATATGCAATTTGGGGCTAGGGCAAACAATAGAAGCGGCTGGCCCATTTGAAGATTTTTACGCTAAACCTTCAAGTAATAAAACAATGATGCTCATCGGAGCAGGCTCTGGAATGGCACCATTGAAATCATTGATTGAAGAGCAATTGTGCTTCCGCCAAAAAGAAAGAAAGGAAGCTAGAGGTATCTATTTTTTCTATGGTGCTAGAACTGAGGAAGACTTGTTATATAAAGATGAGCTTTACAGGCTATCTAGAAAATATCCAAACTTTTATTACTACCCTGTTCTGTCCAGGCCGCATAACAACTGGTCAGGAGCAAAGGGGTATGTTCAAGATTTACTCACATCAAATATTGACAAAATTTGCCAAATTGATGGTGTCGAATTTTATCTATGCGGCCCACCAAATATGATGTCTGCAACGATAAACCTTTTAAAAACCAAGAATGTTGATGCAACTAATATTGCATTCGATGAATTTAAATAAATTAATCTTAATCAAAAACGTAGGAGAAAACCATGAAAACTAACTTTATTAAAACTGTAGGAAAAATCGCTTTGATATTAGTACCAGCAATTACTTTATCAATGAATGCATCCGCTCATGATCCAGCAATGCATGCAAAAAAAGCAGAAAAAGCTGATTGTAGCAAAATGGATCATAGCAAGATGGATATGAAAGACCCTGTTGCAGTTGCAATGATGAAAAAGTGTATGAAGCAATCAAAATCTTCAATGGAGAAAATGGATCACAGCAAAATGAAAGAAATGGATCACAGTAAAATGGAAAAAAAGGAAAATAAAAAAGCTAATAATGATGATCACCAGAACCATTAATTAAATATTAAAAGTCACTTAATTGAAGCTCGTATTAAGTGACTTTTAAAGTAAGGAATTGTTATGAAAGCTCTTAAAATTCTATTGATATTATTGCTATTGGGAGGAGCTAGTGCAGCCACTGTCATGTATTCAGGGATAGTGAATGTAGCCGCAGATGAACCTCACAGTGATATTGTTTATTGGCTTCTTGAAGAAACTAGGGAGGCATCCATAAAGAAATCGGCTCAACATATCAAAGTACCTGATTTGGAAAGTCCTGAGTTGTTGTTAATGGGAGGAGCAGATTATGAATATATGTGCTCAAGCTGTCATCTAAAACCTGGATTAGAAGAAAGTGATATGAGCATTGGGCTGTATCCTCAACCACCTAATTTAAGTATTTCGCATGAAACTCATCAACACGGTACTGATGAAGAGCTTGCAAGGCAGAATTTTTGGGTGATTAAACACGGCATAAAAGCTTCAGGGATGCCAGCTTGGGGTAAAACTCACAGTGATGAAAGAATATGGGCCATGGTTGCTTTTATTAAGCGATTACCGACTTTAACGCCTGAGCAATATCAAGTACTAACAGCCATAGATTAATGAGGAAAGACAGAAACAAAATGAAAAAAATTTCGATAATGCTAACAACATGATTGAAAAATACTTGTATTTTGAGCCTACAATCTATGTTCCTTACGACCTTGATTTACGAGATAAAAACGCTATCAAGTTAACAAGAATGTGGGTAGAGAATGGACAGGAAGTTGATATTCCAAGGTTATTTTATAAGTTTGTTCGACTACCAAACAAAAATTATTTAAAGGCTCAATTTAAAAAATCATTACACATGGAAATTTCGAAACTTGTAGATACTGAAGGTGTCATAACTTTGCATATGCAATATGAAATTAACTTTCAAGGAGAAGAGCCTTTAAAAGTTTTCCATAAACAAAGCTTAAATTTTCAATCTAGCAATCAGCGCCATAAAATCATTAATCATTAATCATTAATCATTAATCATTAATCATTAATCATTAATCATTAATCAGTATTCATCTTCAATGGCATTGCCAGCAATGTTTGGCAAAGAAGGTTTGTCTTTAGCTAAGGCTGAAGAGACTCATGATACTAGTAAAACAATTTTACAAATAGGTTTACTAGACGAAGATAAATCACGTAGAACTTGGTGTGTTGAAACGCTTAATAGATTACACCCAAACACTGATTTAAAACATGGTGTTTTACATTAATAGTTAACGTTGGAATACAGCAGTAAGTTATGGCAAACGAAGAAAATAATATCAAATCAAATTCTGAAAATGACAATTTCTTTATTAGAAATACTCACCTAATGATTGCTATATTGTGGGGGCTCTGTGGCCTTGGAATATATTTTTACAATTATTAAATTCAGCTAGCTATTCACTATAAATAACGGTTGGAATAAGAGAGGAACTATATGGCATTTGTAGAAAAAAAGACCGAGAAATTAGTATTTAAAGAAGGTAGAGATGCTGCGCTTAAAGAGTACAAATCTAAACGTGGTTTTGGTACAAACCTAATTAGAACTGTGTTTTATTTTTAGTATTAGAATATTACAAAGTCTAAAGTAAAAAAACCGAAAGGACTAATAATGAAAGAAGAAACTACTAAAGAAGCAATAACAAAAATCGAACAAGAACTTCAACAGGCGGAAGACGAGCTTAGAAACTGGCAAGATTACGATTTCCGAAGAGAAGATGGCAGCATGAGACAGGACGCAATGCACGAAAAGCATGGTCGAGATGCTAAGCAAGAGGTAAATGTAGTGGTCAACTAGTTTTGGCCACAGTTATAGAGTCTTGGTATCTAACCTCAGATTCATTTGGCGCTAAACCGGCATTATAATGATGTGACCTAACGTTGTTATAATATCCGTGGATATAATCACTCACACTATACTTAGCTTCTTTAAAGTCTTCATATCCAACCTTTGGCATCCATTCCATTTTGGGGTTCTAGGGATTTTCCCCTCTAAAGTAACATAAATCGCCATACTCACCATATTTAAAGGCATACAAAGGTGGGTTACTTCTCCAAA